>JBFJPL010000038.1:0-36350 GCA_041617155.1 Kiloniellales bacterium | reverse complement strand
GGGGGTGGGCGCGGCCTGCGGTGGGGCGCCTTTGCCCTGCGGATGCGTCGCGCTGCTTGCCCGATGCTTCGGCATCGCGCGGCGCAACGCTCCTACCCGCAGGGCAAACCCGCCGCCATGAAATAGGTCTTTATCATCGAGATTTGGTATAAAGCACCGGTTGAGGCCTTCGAGGCGGCGGACCGCCGGCTGGGTGCGACCCTGAAGGCGGCGCTGTCCATGGACAGTGTGAGAAACGCAGGCTGGGCCATTTGGCGACAAAGCAATGGCTTCCACGTCTTGCCCCGACGATCCGAGACCGGACGGCGGCCGCTGCCGCTTGATCCCGACCGGCTTTGCCGCCGCTCACGGAATTCCCCGACCCCGTTCGATGCGGAGCTTGGAAGACTCGGTTCAAATGCATGCCGGCAATTCCCGAGGCCGGCAGAGACTGGAAAATAAGCCGGCCCGAATATCGTTCAATTAACAATCACAATTGGTTCCTGCTTGTGAACCGCTTCACAGCGATTGCCGTCGGCTTTCGTTTAGGATGCCCCACATGGCCTACTTCGACTAGTAGGCCAGCGATGGAAATCGCGCAGTCGTGGCGGTCCACCCGGCATTCGGACCAGGCTCACGGCTCGAACGAATTCGATCGAGGTCGCCCCTCGTACTTTCGCCGCGCGGCGACCGGAACAAAAGCTATTGGATGAGCAACATGTCCATTCAGAAATCCGCCCTCTTGCAAGTGCTCGACGATCACCCGTCTTCGAACGGCCATGCCGCGGAGACACCCGGCTATTTGGAGGCTTCCTGTCGGTTCAACATCTATTCCGACGGCATCCTCCATGAAGTGATCAAAGGACGCGAACGCGACGCGCGCTATCATGTCCTGCGACTGACAAACCTGTGGCCCGGAACCGAATGGTCGTTCGAGCAGGTGTCTTAGCGTAGGACAAGCATGGCAAAGCGCGAGCGTGGCGGCCTGAGCTTGGGCCGCTCAAACGGCTATCCGCCGAGGTTCATGTGACAACGCCGTTCCGGCTCAACGCGCCGGATCCGCGGGGTTTGCGCCGCGCGGCGTCTTAGACCAGGGTTTGCCACGAAGGGGCGGTGGTGCAGGGAGTCCGGAGCGAACCTATCTCCAGGGTTTAAGAGGCCGGTTCTCCGATTTGGCAGGGAGAAAACAGGCAGTTTCGCCTTGTTCCGGGCGACCCGCCCCTCGTCCACCTATAAAGCACCCCTCCAATCCATGGCTTGTCAGCAGATTGCCTGCTCCGCCAAGCAGGGAATTCTTTTGGCCTGTCAGGCAACGTTCGCTCATGAATGCGCGTTCGGATCGGGCCAAGGACGCTGTTTCGCTGAGTTCATCATTTAGCGCGCGGCAAGCGGTGCCCTGACGCGAGGCGCAGGCTTCGTTCACGGCCGTTTCAGCGGCATACAATGCTTCCGTGGCAGAGCCCGCCAAGCGGAGCCGGGGCAAGGGCTAACGCATGGCGGTGCTGCCGCTGGGAGACCGCCGCGACCAGCTCGAGGCCGGCTCCGACCTCGCCTCAATCGCTTGTTCCGGGCCTCGTCCGCGAGCCGCTTCGATGCTGGCACGCCGTTTGCAGTTCTATATGCGGCGCATAGCGATCTCGGCCGCGATGCCGGGAACTGAAACGGGGAGACGCACAATGCCATGGCATGGCAGCTACCGCGGCGAGTCAGCGGAAGGCAATCGCAACTGCCAACGTGAGCTGGCGCGCAATCTAGTCGAGTCGCTTGGGATCGAAGAAGCGTTCGCCGTTGCGCGGGACAATCTCTGGCTTGGTGTTCTGGATCACATCCGGCTGTCGGAACCGATTTCGGTCTCACAGGGACCGACGGCGCGTGTCGCCGGAACGTCCACGATGTGGCGATGAAGATCGTTTTCGAAAACGCACAGGAGCTTCGTTACTTTCTCGCGTCGAGCTTCAGCGAATTAACCGGCGACCAAAGCCACCGCCAGGATCGCTTCGTTGCCGCATCCCGTTTGGTCACAGCCATCGGCGATGACTTGTCGCTGGACGCCGCCGCCCTTGACTTCGAGGACTTGCGATACTTGAACGACAGCCTTGATTTGGTCCGGCATGAGCCCAAGTCGCGCCGGCTCAACGCGAACGGCAGACCTTTCGCCCCGGGCTCTAGATCGGCAAGAGCACGGTCCAGGATGACCCGGTGCTTCGCTGGAGGCAGCTGAGGGCGGGAGGCACGCTCCGCATGGTCCTGCGTCATTGCTCGGTCGGACTCCGGCTCGGCGCGGCGCCGTTGCCGGGGAGCTATGAAGCTATGAAGAGGAAATCGATCTCCCAAGCAACTGATGTCGCAAGTGGGCTCGCAATGTGAGATTCAAATTGTCGATGTTTCACGGCAATGGGACCGGACAGCACGTGGAAAGACCCGGTTTGGCCGCGAAGCCCGGCCATCGCCCGAATACCAAGAGTGAAAACACGCCTTGGCACGCACACTGCATTGCAACGGCTGTTTCCGACATTGATTTCGGAGCCATGAACTCCGCTGGATTTGAGGAGCTTTCGCCATGCAGCCCTATGACTTCCAGGCCACACCGCGCGGTGTCTTCGGACCGGGCCACCACGACTTCTTCCGGGGTATGCTCGTGTCCCTGGGCGTTACATTGGCATTGGCCTTGATTGCAATCCTTGCGGCCCATTTGGCGTGCCGGCTCTGATCGACTTGGCGGACCCGAAAACCCCGCTTGCCATGCGCTGAAGATTCGGCGCGATCCATCTTGAGCTGTGCGCGTGGCAACGGAGCGCACCGCCTCTTTTTGTCATCAGCCCGGCGGACAAAAATGTCGCACCCGGCATGGGCGGATGTGTGCAAACGACCAATGATCCGGTCGTTTCCACGGCCGATCTGCAATGTGCCCGGCGGGATACCTCCAGGATCTGGCGGCTGAGGCCCAAAGGCCCACCGATGGCGCGGTTCCTCCCGGGGTGCGCCGGAACATTGCTTTCATGCCTCTGCGATTGCCACGACCGATGCGCCAGGCCAGATGCGAGCGCCACCCGAAACCCGCGAGGGCCGCGCACCAAGAACCGGCGTATCGGAGTCCAAAGTCAGCTTTCCCAGGTGGTTAATGGGTTGTTAACCACATACACTGCTTATGTGGGTGTCATAGCGCTCACGGAGTTGGACGCTGATTGTTCTGTCCTGTGGACCTAACCCATAGCGACTGAACGCCCGGGGTGGGTCCGCACCCCAAGATTGGGAGGGCGCTTTGATCGTTCAGTTCGGGAATTGTCTGGCAGCTCAGATGCGGGGCCCACGAGGCAAGCCGCATATCACGGCACGAAGCGGCGGCCGGCCTCGATCCGTCGGCTTGTCATTGCTGTGCTTGTTGATGTCGGCGTGCTCGATTTCCCAGTCCATCGAGGCGACCACGGCCCAGCCGGCGGATACCAACGGCATGTGGCGAGCCACCGTTGTGGTCGAAAGCGATACGGGCCACGGGGCAGGCGTCATCATCGGAACTCGATCGGTCTTGACCGCCCTCCACGTCGTCAATGACGGAGCGCCCAAGATCGAATTCTTCGCCGGCGAGCGTGCGAAGGGTGCGGTCAGCTGGTGGAGCGAATCGCTCGATCTGGCGATCGTCCATGTGGCCGTGCCCCACCAGTATGGAGTTGCGGGACTGTTTTGCGACGAGCTGGGCTCGGACCAACGGCTGGTCGCGATCGGCCACCCACTGACGACGCGCTGGGTGTCGGTCGAAGGGCATCTGGATCCAACGGATATCAGCGGCAAAACCCATCTTCTGCCATTGAGCTTCGATCTCAGCCTCGGCAACTCCGGGGGACCCGTTTTCGACGAAGCCGGGCGGATCGTCGGTATAGCGGCAGCAATTCTGGTAAGCCAAACCGTGCGGGAAATTGCCGCAGGTTCGCGTTCAGGCTATCCCAACCGTGAAACGGGGACCGGTTTGATGCTTCCAGCGAGCGAGTTCTGTGAGGAGCTTGGGGCCGTATAGATGGCTTGCTGACGATCACCGGTTGTCCGGTTCTAATTCTCTTGGACGCGATCAGTGGAACCGCCGCCCGGCTCGAGCAAATTGCGCAGGAAAGCGTAAGCCTCGGGCGAATTCCAGTCCGCACCGCCCTCGACCACCCCAACCATTCGGCCCATTGGGTCAATGACGAATACGCTCGGAACCCCCCGAATGCCCAGGACCGAGGCCAGGATCGATTCGGGATCGATGAAGACTCGGAGGTGGCGGATGTTGCGTTCGGCATAGTATCGCTGAACCACCTCGGCGCCTCCCCTGTCCTGGGACAGCGCCGCCACCAGCAAGCGCTTCTCGCCCAGGTCGGCCTGCAGGCGATCAAGCTTGGGCATTTCATGGGCGCAAATCGGACACCACGTGGCCCAAAACACCGCGACAATCACTTTTCCGCGGAACTCGACGAACCCCCAATCGCGTCCCGTTTCGTCCTTGAACGCGATTTCCGGGGCCACCGGCCGGTCGTCGATGAGGCGCAGGCTTCGCCCGAACGAGCCATTCCCGGACGATTCCTCAAAAGCTGGAGATTTTCCGGTGACAAGCAGCGATGCGATCAACGCCGCGGTTACGAAGCCAATTCTTAACACCATCGCATCGACCCTCGTGTCCGTCGCGTCAGCCGCACTTCGCCAAGATCGGCGGATGCGTGCCGTTCGGTCACCCGGGATGTGGAAAGGAGCCGCCCCGCGCGCACCCCAACCGCCCGCTTGGCGGCGCGCTTCCCGCGGTCTTGCGAACGGCATGAACATCCCATTCCTAATCACACCCTCAGGCAGTCCCCAGTTCGGCAGTGCAATGACCACAGCGAGTCGCCCGAATCGGAATTACCGAGAGGCAGTGCGGGCAATCCTTCGTCGTCGGGGCCGCCGGCGCCGTTTCTTGCTTCTTCTTCAGCCGGTTCATCTGCTTGATGACCATGAAGATCGCGAAGGCGACGATGATGAAATCGAGCACCGTGTTGATGAACACGCCGTAGTTGATCGTCGCGGCGCCAGCTTCCTGGGCGGCGGCAAGATTTTCGTAGGCCTGGTCCGAGAGGTTGACGAACAGGTTGCTGAAATCGACGTTGCCCATGAGCAGACCGATCGGCGGCATGATGATATCCTTGACCAGGGAGCTCACGATCTTGCCGAAGGCAGCCCCGATGACGATACCCACGGCCATGTCGACGACGTTGCCGCGCATGGCGAATTCCTTGAACTCCTTTAGCATGTTCCTCTCCTAGCGTCGCGCCGTCGATCCGGCCGTTCTATTTCTGGCCGGAGGCACGGCCACGGTGGCTCCGTTGCCGGAGCCACCGTGACAGTGAAGGTGGTAGAAGGCTTAGTCGCGATTGCTTAGAGGCTCAGGTTCACGTCCAGAGCCTTGAGGGTCTCCATGGTGAGCTCACCACTGGGCAGGCCCTTGGAGCGCTGGAACGACTTGACCGCCGCCATGGTCTGGGCCCCGAGGACGCCGTCGACCCGACCCGGATTGTGCCCCTTGGCGCGGAGCGCCTGCTGGAGCCTGGAGACGATGTCGCGAGTCACGTTGGTCTCGCACAGGATCGGCCGCCACTCCATGTGGCCGTCGCTGGTCTTCTCGGTCTTCGACACCGTTTGGTACTCGGCCGGGATCGAGATCCGCCGCTCCTTGGCCGGCTCGACCAGCTTTTGCACCTTGACCGTGCTGTACTCGGCCGGGATCTTGACCACCCTGGTGGTCGCCGGCTTGTCGACGACCCGCCTGGTGACGGTCTTGTACTGGGCCGGAATCTTCACGCTTCGCGTCGTCGCCGGCGTCTTCAGCACCCGCTTGGTCACGGTCTTGTATTCCGCCGGCACCGTCACCAGGCACATGATCTCGCCGGTCGCATCGTCGACTTTCTCGATGGGACCGCGGCCCTTCTTCCAGGTGGTGTAGGCGGGCTTCACCAGCACGCGCTCGGTCTCGGTACCGTACACTGCGGGCACGGTCTCGATGCGCTCCGACTCCTCGCTGACCAGAACCTGTTCCTGGACGGTGCGGTAAGTCGCCGGGATGACCTCGAGACGTTCGGTCGCCTCCTTGACCAACACCCGCTGTTCGGCCATGCCGTACTTGGCCGGGATGATCTCGACCCGCTCCGAGGCTTCGGCCTTGAGGTGCTGCTCGGTCTTCGTCTGGTAGCTCGGCGGCACGAAGACGCGGGCATAACATTCGCCCGCCTTGGCCTGGACCGGCAGAAGTGGCTCATCGCTCGCGCCGAAATTGGCCGGCCGCGTCTTGAGGGCCGCCAGCTCCGCCTCGAGCGAGCTTTTTTGCTGTTTCGTCGAGCTGAGCTGCTGTTCGAGCTCGGCGATCCGCGGGGTTTCCGCAGTGGTGCACGCGCCTGCCCCGAGGAGCAGAATGCAGCCACCGGCAAGGGCATAATTGATCCGTTTCATGTTGCTTCTCCTGTTTTGCATCTGGGCCGGCCCGTCGCCGACCCGGCATTGGTCTAGTGCGTGATGGAAGGTTTCAGGCCTTTGGCCTGTTCCACCCAGCGGGCCACCTGATGGGTTGACGGGGTGGCATGTGCGAGACGCTTGGCAGCGTTCACACTTCTCATCTTTTCGGCCAGGTTCTCGGCGTTGCGGTTCCTGAGTTCCTTGACGGTGTCCACACCGGCTGCCTCGAGCAGCTCGGAAAACTGCTTGCCGATCCCGGAGATTCGCATCAGATCCGCCAGATTGGCCCATTTGAGAAGCTGTGCTTCGGTGAGCCCCGTGACGGCTGCAACGGCCCTGCGGCCGCTGGCGCTGCCGCACGTCTTTAGCAGGTCGCCCGTCAAGACGATCCCGGCCGCTCCGAGCTTCTTCCCGTAGGCCGGGCCGATCCCTTCGATTTCGTGTACCTTGTAACGCATCTTCGTTCCCTTTCGATTCCGTTCCACACGCTGTGGAACCCGACACGGTCGAAAAGCTGGCCTTCCTTGGGAGCCGTCGCTTTTCAAGACCCCTCGCCGTATCACGCGGTACCGGTTGACCCGATACGCTCGGCACAGGACGTTAATGGCAAGTTCCGTGCCAACCAGTCGGGACGCGTGTTGCAGAGGGATCCGTGGAAGGGTCGCCGCAGTTAGGGGGATCGAACCTGCGCGAGCCGGATCTTGACATGACAATCAAGCTTTAAACCGGTGGCCAACAAGTTGAACGACGCGGTTCAGATATTTCTCGGCTCGGGCAGAACAACCCGGAATCTCGTTTTGAGACTCGCAAAGAGACACGGTTTGATTGCCGGCTTGGCCAATCGAACCGCTTCGAAGATCGCGCTCGACGACGGAGCGGTGCCTTAGAACTCGGTTCTCGGCGGGTTCCAATGTCGAGATCGGCGGTTGATGTGCGATCCACACCGGGGCCGCAAGGGCGTTGGTTCTTGATGCTGGGCAGCCCCGGGGCCAGTCCTTCTTATTCTGCCGAGCCCAATGCACCAACCGAGGTGCCATAGGGCGACGTTCTAGGGCTGTTTCACGCCCGGCAAGACGTCGATGCCGGCTGCCGCGAGAATCGCGATGACATTGGCGGCAATGCCGGGCGCGTGATTCGGGTCGATCGGCTCAAGCATTTGCTGAAGCCACGCCTTGTTGATTCCAATGGCCTGGGCGACCAATTTGCAGCCTTCCGGCGTCGCGCACGCCCCTACCAGCTGACCCAACGTCCCGATCCCGGCCGCCTCGAGCCGGGCAGCGGCCTGGGCCTCCGCTTGCTTTGGTTGTCGGCCGGATTGGTGCTCGGCGCCAGCTCCACGCGGCGAACCGCCGCCGTGCAGCATAACCTTCAAGGCGGGCAGATCATCGAATAGACTGCTGACGATACTTGCACCCGCGTGCTCCATTGCATACTCGGCGAACAACGCAAGGAACGGTCGAGCGCGGTCGATGTCCAGGCCGCCATAGGTCAGACATGCGATCACCTGCAACACCCGATGCGGACCGGCAGGATCGCTGTCGGTAGGCGACGGTCGGGTGGTATCTTGCCCGGCTATGGTGGGAGCTTGTGAATCCTGAAGCAGCGACAAGGCGCCCGGCAGGCTGGATATGAGCTCATCGGCTAGCTGGGCGTTCGCTTGCTGCCTTATGAGGTGAAGCAGGCTGCAGAGCGTCGAGCGTGTTGTTCCTTGGCTGACGCCCAGCTGCTGCGAAACCCGACGAATAAACGTGTTCAATTTTCTTGTTCCCGCGACAGAGGTCACAGTCCGATGGCGTGGCCGTACATCGGCTAGGAACTGCAATTTGCGCAAATCCCGTGCCAAACACTGCGATTGCGCACCGGCGGGCGATTGGACCCGCGCAAACTGCGGGGGGACTGGGCGCCATGCGGCAAGCCTCGATTCACGAATGAGATGTTGCGTTGCAAATCGCGCACGAAGACTGTGTGGCGACAACCGCGAGCTGGCAGGCAGGTCGAGCCGGCAGGCCGAAGCGGCGGATCGGTTCACCCGGATAAGATTGTCGGCTGTCGGCGAAGTGCGGGCGGAACCGCCCCTGGTCAACCGCGCCAGGTTTTTAGCTTGCGGTAAATCGTTGCCGGCGAAATCTTGAGAAACACCGCCGCCTTGCGGATATCGTCGCCGCACAGCCCGATCGCTTCCTTGATCGCCTGCCGCTCAACTTCTTCCAACGGCCGGATAAGCTCGGCCAATTCACCAAGCTCGTTGCTCCGAGCCTCGCGCTGAACCGGTGTGGCGCGCGTGTGCCCGTCCCGCGGCCGCTGCCCGGCGCCGCGGCCATGAGACGTCAGGCTCGATTCGCCGAGTATCTCCGGCAGCATGTCCGGGTCGACCAGCTCGCCATCATTGCGTACGACGACGTTACGAATGACATTTTGTAGTTGGCGAACGTTTCCCGGCCAAACATGCGTGCGCAGCACGGCCTCGGTCTCGGGCGCAAAGTCGCGGAACGCCTTACCCTCCTGTTGGGCGTATTCGGATAACAGCCTGCGGGCGATTTCGATGATGTCGTCGTCGCGCTCGCGCAAGGGCGGTAGGTGGATCGGCAGGACGTGTAATCGATAGTAAAGGTCTTCGCGAAACCGCCCGGCTTTGACCTCTGCGACCGGATCCCGATTGGTGGCACACACGAAGCGGACGTCCACCTGTTCCGGGTGGGTAGCGCCGACTTTGCTGAAGCTACCGGTCTGAACGAAGCGCAGCAGTTTGGACTGCAGATAGGGGTCCATCTCGCAAATTTCGTCAAGGAAAAGCGTGCCGCCGTGGGCCAGACTGGCCGCGCCTTTGCGTTCCGCATGGGCACCGGTAAAGGCGCCCTTCACATGGCCAAAGATCTCGCTTTCCATAAGGTCCTTCGGGATTGCCGCGCAGTTTATCGCAATCAAGGGGCCGGCCCGCCGCTGGCTCAAGCGGTGCACGGCCTGTGCACAAAGTTCCTTTCCCGTGCCGCTTTCACCGGTGATGAACACCGTTGCCTGGCTGGCCGCCGCGCTTTCGATGCTCCGGTAGGTCGCCTGCATCGCCAGGCTGGAGCCAATGAAACCCTCGAACTCCTGGCGATCGATTTCCTCCTTGTAGGTCCTGACGATCTTGGTCAGCTGTTCCCTTTCGAGCGCATGTTCCAAGGTAACCTTGAGCCGTTCGGCGCTAAACGGCTTGACCAGGAAATCGCTGGCACCCGCGCGCATGGCTTCGATCGCCGTGCTCATCGAACCATGTGCCGTGATGACGATGATCGGACTGGGCACGCCTTCGACCTTGACCTGCTTCAGGACCTCCAGCCCGTCCATGTCGGGCAGCTTAAGGTCGAGCAGGATCACCGCCGGCGTTTTCTCGGCGATGGCGCCAAACGCATCACGCCCGGTCTCGACATGGCGGACCGAGTAGGGGCCGCCACGCAGAAAGCCCTGATAGGTCCGGGCCAGCGCCGGCGTGTCCTCGACCAACAACACGTCGTGGCGTTTTGACAGGCTCACCTCACGCCTCCAGCGGGGCCTGTCCGGGCGGGAATGTCAGGGTGACCTTGGTGCCGGATCGTGGCGGACGCTCCAGCCAGAACGTCCGGCCGTACGGTTCCACCAGCCTCTCGAGGAACGGCCGGCGCGGGCCGGTGCCTTGGCCGGCCGTCGCGCCCCGGCAACCGACCTGCCCAACGACCGGGAATCTGAAATGATTATTAGAGCGTCTGGCCGGGTTACTCATCAGGTTCACGGACGGCTCGGAGTCTCGGTAGAGGGTGACACGGACGCTCGGTACCGACACCAGCCAAACGGCCTCCCTCGATGTTTCGAATGTTATTGGGTTGAGCCGCCGTGGGGAAGGCCGAAGCGGACCGAGCCCAGCGCCCAGCTGCGACTGATTCATCGAAGTTCGCGCTTGGCCAGTTGGGATATTGCCCTGCCTCCAGCCAGTGCGGCGAGTTTGGCCGGATTGTTGAAGGTTTGCCAGAGTCCGGGCCGCGCGGCCTGCAAATCCCAGAAAAGCTCGGAATCGCCTTTTCGAACCAGCCACACCGTCTCATCCCAAAGGTGCGCGAACCGCCGGCGAAGATCGTCGAGGCTGTGCCGGCGCCGACCCGCATGAAACCCGCGAAAGTCTTCGACGAGATCGTCGAACCGGAACTTCAGGGACAGCTTGGTCGGCAAGTCGATAGCGTCGGTGGCCCGCAGTTTGGACCTGAGCGCGTCGAAGTCGGGCCCAGCCGCGGGTGTCGCGTCGTACACCGCCGGCGGTCCGCTGTGACCTCGGCGATCAGCCGCGAGCGCCTGGTTTGAAAGGCCGGCTAGAGCCGCAGTAATCGCAATAGAGCCGTGAATCGCCAACCTGATCATTGCGCCTGTCATTTTCCCCCTCCGAATCGAGCTGCCTCTAGAGACTCAACAGCAAGATACGTGCCAGTATGGGTCCGGAGAAATTGAAACCGACGGTGGGTAGTGCCGCCGGATTTCGCGCCGCCGGCACCGTTGCCGAGCGGCTTAGGCGCTCGTCGCGAGTCTGCCACGTGTCTCAATTGCAGACATGTTGTTGCGTCCCACAATGCGGTGGACCGGCGCCGCTGTCACTTCAGGCCGCGCCGAGTGATCGCGCGGGCGGGAGCCATACCGAAAACGTCGTGCCGGCGCCGAGCACGCTCTCGACGGTCATTTCGCCGCCGTGCAATTCCGCCAGCGTCTTGACCAAGTAAAGCCCGAGGCCTGTGCCGCGGTGGGCGGAGTCGGCGCCAGCGACCTGAACGAATGGCTCGGTCAGTGTTTCGAGATCCTCAGGGGCAATACCAACCCCGGTGTCGCATACCTGTATCACCAATGCACGATTTCGATCGCGGTAGACCTTGACGGTGATTTGCCCGCCGCTGGGCGTGGACTTGGCGGCATTGGTCAGCAGGTTCAACAGGATCTGCTTGATCCCGCGGCCATCGGCAAACAACCTCGGAAGCGGCCGTTCGCCCTCCTGTGTGAAGGTCAATCCGTTCGCATAGGGTTGAGCGCTGACCATGGAGAGCGCTTCTTCAATCAGATCAGCAAGATCGATTTCCTCTTCGATCAGCGTCATTCGGCCCGACTCGGCCTTTGACATGTCGAGCAGGTCGTTGATCAGATTCAACAAATAGACACCGCTGTCATGAATATCGGTCAGGTAGCGTTCGCGTTCCCCAGGTTCCATGTTCGGCGAATCCTGATCGCTCAAGATCTCGGCGTTGCCGATGACGACATTCAGCGGCGTGCGCAGCTCGTGGCTAATGTTGGCGAGGAACGAGGATTTGGCCCGGTTGGCCGCTTCCGCCTCGAGCTTGGCTCGCCGTAGAGCCTGCTCCGTCAGGGCAAGTTCGTTGCGCTGCTGGAGCACGCGCTGCTCAAGCGCCGCCACCTCGGTCGCGTCTTGAAACAGCAACAAGGTGCCTTCGCCATCGCCCAAGGGGAAGGCATGAACGGAATAAACGCCGGTTCGACCACTGTCATATCCGGCGAGACCAATTCTAGGCAAATGAAAGCTCTCAGCCCGCTCACCGTTCATCGCCTCCAGCAGGTCCTCGTAGCCGATCAAGAACGGCAAGGCCTCCGAGACGGCGCAGTTCAAAGGCACCCAATCGACCAATACACCGTGGCGCGCCACCGCTCTTTGCCGCGAATCGAGAAAGACGGCTCCGAGCATGCCCGACACGAGGAGACGCTCGAACGCAAATGCCACGGAAGCGGCGCGATCGGCGGCCACGTCAGATCCGCCGTCGCGTGATTTGGGCATCGTTCCCCTGCCAAGTCGACGTGACGATATCGGCATCGCTGGGCCGTGACTCCTCTAGATCCAACTGGCCACACGTTCTTTTATCGAAGCAGATGGAATGCAATTTCCGCGCCACTTGTTCAGGCCCCCACCTCGAGTATGCGACCGCCCAGCGCACGAAACAGTTCGGGCACGGCACTACCGGTCGCCGCCGAGGCGCGGACGACCCGACCGCCGAACTCGTCGCTCAGCATGCCGCCGTCGGGCGCCAAGTCGGGCGAGTCCAGAAGATCCATCTTGTTGAGCGCGAAGACCAGCGGCCGGCCAGGCTGCACCCGCAGAAAGTGCCGCGCATGCTGGGCCATGGAATCGAGCGCGTCCTCTCGCGTCACGTCGCCGACCACAAGCGCGCCGGAGGCGCCGCGCAGGTAGGTGTCGAGCAGGTCCGCCGCCAGCTGGCCACCTTCGATGTCCCAAATGATCAGGTTGATAGTCTCCAAACCGCCGCCCGGCGCCTCGACTTGATCGCCAAACTTGTAGACGTTGACCCCAAGAGTGGCCTGATAGTCCGGTGAGAACTGATTGAGCACGTAGCGTCGGACCAGTGAGGTCTTGCCAACCGCAAAGGCGCCGATAATGCAGATCTTCTTGTTGACCGTCATGAACCGACTAATACGCGCCCGAGAAAATCAGCTCGAACTCGACCCGGCGGTTTGCATTGTCGCTGCCGGCTGTGCCGGACAGCGGCCGCTCCGCCCCCCGGCCCACAGGAGACATGCGCTCTGCCGGAATATCGAGGGCGCGAAGCCGCTCGGTGACCACGCCGGCCCGGGCTGAGGAAACCCTCTGGTTTGCCGCTGGGCTGCCGGTCGCATCGGAATAGCCCACGACCCGCAGGTGCACGTCGGACGGAACGGCGCGCAGCAGCGCCGCCAAATCGCGTAGCTTCGCGTCCGCCTTGTCGGGCGACTTGAGGACGGTTCCCTTGGCAAATGGCACCGAATGGCGCGCCGTCCAGTCGTACAGCTTGTCAAGCGGCGTCGGCCCGGATTTCTCAAGCGCCGCAAGCCGCCGATCCAGCTGGTCGAGACGCGTGCCAAGCGACTGAGACCAGGTATCGACCGAGGATTCGAAGCGTGCGGCCATGCTTTGCAGATTTCCGGTCTGCTGTTCCAATTGGCTGCCGAGCCCATGGGAGACTGAATCGATGGAGCGTTCCAGGCCGCTGGCCACACCCTCCAGATCCGTAGTTTTGCGCTCGAACTGGCTGAGCTGCGCATCAAGGCCGCCGGTCAAGGCTTCGAAAGAGCTTTCGAAACCGCTGGCGCGTTTCTTCAAATCGTCACTCTGGCGTTCAAGATCCTCGAGCCGCGCCGCGAGGCTGTCGGACAGCCCCTTGACCGAACCCTCGAGGCTCCCGGCCAGGCCTTCGAGGTCGCCGGTACGCTGTTGCAGGACCTTGGTCTGGCCATCGATGGAGGTAACGGCACCGGCAAGCGAGTTCTCCAGTCGCAGGGCCGCGTTTTCCAGTGCGTCAAGCCGCCCGGCGATCTCCCCATAGCTCTGGGCAAGCCGGTCGACCTCAACGCGCGGCAGAAAGCCCAATTGGAACTGGGGCTGAACGCCAGGTAGCGCGGTCGCCAGGGCACGTTCGAGCGTGTCTTGCGCCGCGAGGTCCGACAAGAGGCCCTCGACTCGCAGACGGTCTGTCTCCTCGTCGTAGCGCAGCTCGATCGGATAGCCCCGAACCGCCGGTTCAGCGGCGGCGACTTGGCGCGCCGTGGCTTCGATGTCGGCGATGCGCCACGACTGATAGCCGGCATAGCCGCCCCACGCCAGCACGAGCAGCAGCAGCGAGCCCAGCACTGCGGGGATCGCGTAGGAGCGGCCGCGAAAATTTTGCTGCCGGGCGGTCTCGAGGGCCTCGAATCTCTCCTGCAGATCGGTGATCAGGCCGCCCGTCTCCTCCTCGGTGGCCGCGCCATCGTAGTCGCGCAGGAGATCGCCCCAGTTTTCCAGAAAGCCGCAGAACAGATCCTCCAGCGCGCCTTCGAACGCCCGGGGCGCGGTGCCGTGTGCCTTGACGGCGAGAATCACGGCCGGCGAGGCCCTGAGGAACAGCTCCGAGCCGCCGAAACTCAAACTGCGGAGCTCGCTCGAGCCATCGTCGCTCATGGCATCGCGCGAAAATGCCATAATGGCGGTCAGCATGCCGCCGACCAAGTCGCTGTCGACGCCTGCGCCGGCGTTTTCCTCGTCGCGGGCCCGCGCAATCAGCAGGCCCGTCCGGCGGTGAATCAGCAGGAGGTCCTCGATCTCGAAGGGCGGACTGCGCTGCAACTGAAGCTCGGCTTCGGATTGCCCGGTCGCCTTGGCCCGCAAACGGTCCTTCCAGCGCTCGAATGAGAAGCTTTGATCCAGCTTCTCGTTCAGCGTCTCCATCATCTCGCGGAAGGCATTGCTCACCCCCGCCGCGACCAGGCGCCCGGTGATCGGATAGAGCGCATCCACCATCAAATCGCTCGAGTTGCGGATCTCCTCGCGCATCGAGGTCAGCAACAAAGGCGCCAATACCTTGGCGAGGCGGTCGTGATCCTGAACACCGGCATCGCGCAGCACCTCCAGAATGACGCCGCGCACAGTCTCTCGCGTCGAAGGATCGTCGCCGACCCGCGTTTCCAGATGCTCACAACGCTCGCGGAGCCGTTCGAGGAGGTCCAGCTCTGCCGCTAGAAGAAGCCGTTTTATTTCATCTTCAGGCTTTTTCATCCGGCTTCGCCTTAAGCATCTCGCTCAAGGACGACTCGATCGAGCCCAGCGCCGGATCTCCCTTCAGGCGCATGCCGATCTCCATCAGACAATCCCCGAGACTCGTGTTGCCGGTTTTTTCCTGATCCAGACGCTGAACCGCTGCGGTCAGGTCCTCCCTGATCGCGTCAACCTTGTCTTGAAAGCTCTCGTCCTGAGCCTCGATGTCCTTGCTCAGGCGCTTGTCGAGCCGGGCGATCTTTTCGGACAGGTCACGTGCGGCCGCGGCGGTTTCCTTCTTGGCGACGGCTTCGACCTGGTCGAGCCGTTCGGAGAGTTGCTCCAGGCGGGCCCCGAGATCCGACTTCGATTGCTCCAGTTGCCGTTCGATCGTCGCCTGGAGCCTCGCCAAGCGATCCGTAAGGTCCTTGGCCCGGCGCTCGATCAGCTTCTCCATGCGGGAGGCTCGCGCCTCGTGCTCACGCTGAGCGGCGCCGAACAGAATTTCCCGAATCTGATCAACGCTGCCGCCGCTAGGAATATGTTCCTGCGCGGCCGCCTCGGTCTTCCCCGCCGCTTTTGCCATGTCCACCTCCAGCCCTTCGTCTTTAGCCCGATCTTGTGAGTATAGCTGTTTTAATAGTCAGGAGTCAGTAGCAGAGTCCAGGTGCCCGAAAGCAAAACCGATAATCCCGGACTTTACCCGACTATATGATACGTCGACCTGCGCCGGTGATCCTCACCAATTGAATTGCCGTGAATTGAAGTATCTGCCGCCGTTGTCGGGACATATTGTATGGCGCTGTCAGATAGACTGAGCCGGCTGTAGAATTGACCTCAAATGAACGTCCGCCGCTAAAAATTTCTCTCCATCACCGGAATCTAGACAACAAGCAACGCCCCGTCTTTCGAATGTGACGAGTGCTGGGTGCCCTTTTTTAGAAGAACAAGGTCGCCCTTTCGATATCTGTACCCGTCGTTGTCGATGAGTTCCCCTTCGAGCACCAGGAACTCTTCATGCCCGGTGTGTTCGTGTGGGGTGGTCGTCGTGCCTGGCGCCATCCTGTAAACATGGAGGCCGACACCCGGTTCATTATCGGTATTGAGTTGCAGAATGCTTTCGCCGGTATCCGGTTTGTTTTCGTCGTAAAACGGCTTGAAATCGGCTTCGCAAATATTGGCGACAATTCATTCGTCAGCTTTGATTTTTCGCATACATGATACTCCTGGATCGCCGTGAGCCCGGCTTCAAATTGTCGCCCCGATGGCCCGTCAAGCCTTTAACCCGCCGGCATGATTTCGAAGGTCTTACCAAAGGCCGTTGATAACGACCTTGGGTACTATACCGGCTCCGCGGATCAGTGACATCTTCACCGAGTTCAACCGCTGCCTTGTAACCGCCAAAGACCGCGCTCGGGTCGGCCCCGGGAGCATCGCCCTCACCGATCCTCCGAGCCGACCTGATCGCGCCAGTCTGGCCGCCACCCACCAATCGACCCAAGTCCTGAAACAGCGAGTCATTCGACTCCCACAACGGCACGACGCCAGTGGACAAGGGCTCCGGGAAATCAAACGCGGGAAGGGCATCGATCGAAGCGCGGGTGATTCGCACCCTTAGGAGCCGGTTCACCTTCTGAAAGATCTTTCGGCGCGCCTAAGTTCGCAGTCGTGGCTTCGGAAGACTCACCTGTGCGGCGGGAAAACACGGTGAGGATGCTGCCCAACGGATCTATCCGTTCCGCCTCGCTAGTTTGCGAAAAGCTGACAAAGGCCCGTTGGAGGGGACCCGGAAAACTTCCCTCCAATCAATGGTTTGTAGCCGAATTCCCCACTCCACCAAACAAGGAATCTTCTTGACGTATCAGGGAATATTTCGCTCAGAACAGGGGATTCGGAGTCGGCTTGGCGGTCGGTTCAACTCGGGGGCCTGCAACCAGCTATTTCTGCACTATCACACTCCGGGACCAACATCTAGTTGTCGGCCGGCAGGAAGCCGAGGAACTTGCCCTGCCAATCGATCGAAAGGCCGCTGGTGAGACCCGTCCCGAGCCGCCAGGCATCTGGTCCCTGCGCCAGCGCTTCGAGGCTCGGGAAATCCTCGTCCAGGCCTTCATTGCCGACCGCCTCCGGTTGCTCCACCCCGCGGTCCAGGGCGTCGAAGGCTTCCTCTAGTGATTGGATGCCGGGAAGGATGATGTCGTCATCCTCGTCCAGATCCGAGATCACCGCATCGGGGTCGATCATGTCGAGCAGCCTGGCGTCCTCGAGGCTGAGCAAAATGTTCCGGTTCTCGTCGAACACCCGCGCCCTGAACGTCGGTTCGTTGAATGCCCTGGGGGCGGCGGTCTCGTGCCTTTGGGTGCCATCCGGCGGCAGGTGGCGCACGCCCGCGGCCAGGGTGTCGGCCATCAGGGCCAAGCCCGGGCCGTCCGCCGTGAGATGGTCCAGGCCGACCACGTGGCCGAGTTCGTGCATGGCCACGGTCAGCAGGTCCATGCGATCGGCCGCCGCGCTGGTCTTTGCGGCAAAGATGGTGTCGCCGTTGCTCCGCTTGCGGAACTCGGCTTCGTCATCCGGGGTCGGGTCGAGGAACCAGCCATGGCCCGCCGCGTCGGCGTCGATCTGAATCCTTTCGCCGAGGGTCCGGCCCAGCATCAAGCCCGGCAGGTCGGCGATCTCGAAGGTCACTCGGCCCAGGGTCTCGCTGCCCGCGCCCAGCACCGTGCTGGCCGACGCGCGGCGCAGGGCCTCGTCGAGGATCGGCTTGAGCGCGGCCTCGTCGAGCACCGCCACTGCCGTCGGGTCGCTCGCCGCGGCCGCGGCCAGGAGCGCTGACTCCGGCACCCGGAAGGCCGGGTCGTTGGTCCGCACCGTGACCGTGTCGAACGAGCTGTCGCCGTTGCCCGTCAGCAGCCCGAAACGGCCGTCCACGACCAGGGCGTTGTAGGCATGGCCCAGCACGACTTGACCGTCCAGCGACACGCTGACGGTGGTGCCTTTGAGTGAGACATCTAGGTTGTAGTCCGCACCCGCGTCGACCACGCGGACGACGACCGCATCGAACGACCAGCCGTGGCGTTCCGTGTGGTGGCCGATTACGACCTGGTTGGTGTCGGCCCGGATCGCGGCGAACTTGAATTGGCCGGGACCGGCGTAATCAAACACCACGCCACCCATCGTCTGGGTGTTGAGCCTCGTCTCGATCTCCAGGATCGAGGCCGGTTCGAGCCGGAACTCGCCCCCGGCCATGCCGAGCACCGCGCCCGGATCGAGGATGCTCACCGCCCGGTCCTCGGGCGCGGCCGGTGCGCCGAGGTAGCGGTTGCCCGCGACCTGCCAGGTGCCGGCCTGCTGGCCTCCGAAGAGGTTGGCCACACCGTCCGTGAAGTCCTCGGCGTCTTCGAAGGTGATCTCTGGTGGCAGCACCTGGACCGCCACGTTGTCGAGGTAGGCGACCGAGTTGTAGGCGCCGACGCCGACCATGCCGTTGTTGAGCCCGTAGCTGAACCCGTCGATCACGCGCGGCGCGAAGGTGTGGCTGAGGACGTCCGTCCCGTTGACCACCAGGGTCGCCGTGGTGCCGTGGAGCGCCAACAGCACATTGTAGCTCGTCTCGGGCTTGAGCTGGGTGGGGGTCTGGATGAACCAGCCCTCGGCCGTGCGATGTCCTATCTGCAGTTTGTCGAGCGATACGTCGACCCCGGCAAACTTGAAGTCCGTCGGACTCTGGTAGTCGAAGATGAGATAGGCGTTGGCCTTCGTGCCCGCTGTCGGCTTCGCGGTGCTGATCGTGGCCTGAATCTCGAAGTAGCTCGGCAGCATGTGGTCCACGTAGAACACGCTGATCGCATCGTCGCCGGATGCATCCGGCCCGACCGCGAGGCGGCCCTGGTCGACCGTCCAGGTTCCGCTGTCCGCCACGAAGGCGGTGTTGATGCCGTCGTTGAAGTCCGCCGCGCGCAGCACGTCGCGCCGGCCGCCCGGGATGTTACCCGGTTGGGGATCGTCGGGCGCGCCGGTCTGATCGCGCCAGAAGGAATCCTTCTGGGTCACCAGGCCGATTTCGCCGAAGGGCTCGCCGTTGCGCTCTATGTCGCCGCCGTCGAGGAAGCGTGTCTGATCGGCCCCGTCGGCTTCCGACAGGTCGTAGAGGAACTCGAAAAGCTGCGGCTGCAAGCTGCGGCTAATCGTGAAGGCGCCGAAGGGCGCGAAGGGCACCAGGTAGCTGTTGAACTCGCCCGCCCAGTCGATCAGGCGGTCGCCGCCGGTGTTGGCGATCAGCACGTCGCGGCCGGCACCGCCGAAGGCGATGTCCTCGTAGGTCGAATCGGTGTCCGGCGCGTCGTTCAGTCCGCCGTTGGTATCGTGATCGTCGTCGGCGTTGAGCAGGTCGTCGCCGAAGCCACCGTAGATGTGATCCCGGCCGGAGCCCCCGACCAGCCAGTCGTTGCCCAGGTCGCCGAAGATCGCGTCGTCGCCGTCGCTGTTCTTGAGTCCGCGCGGATCGACGGGTCCCTCTGCCGCATCGAAGTTGAGCAGGAATTCGCTGCCGGTGCCGTCCTCGGTGAACACGCCGTCCGCACCCACGCGCACGCGGCGCAACGGATCGAACTCGTTGTAAGCGAGGAACTCGCCGACCCTGTTCGGGTCCCGGCCAAAGCCCAGGATGTCGCCCGGATTGGTAGGATTGTCGTAGAACAGGGACAAAGCCTCCGCGCCCAAGATCGCGTCATCGCCAGCGCCGCCGTGCAGGAAGTCGTCGCCGAGCCCGCCGAAGACGATGTCGTCGGCATCGACCGGGTCGAACAAGGGGTCATCCGCCTGGCCCAGCGGCGTCAGATTGAACGGCGTCAGATCGGCCGTCTTCTTGAGCTGGCCGTCGGGATGGATGAAGGCCTGCTGGAGGTCGCCGGGCGTGTCGATTTCCTCGCCGACCGTCTCGAGCTTGGCAATGCCGTAGAGCAGCTCGGACAGGGCCGTGTCGCTGGTGTTGGCCCGCTCGGTGTTGCGGCTGGTGAAGATCCGGCCGTCGTCGCCGAGCACGCCGTCGATGCCGGTGCCGCCCGAGATCCAGTCGTGGCCGTAGCCGCCGATCAGGTCGTCGTCCTGGCCCTCGCCGAAGATCACGTCGGGCCCGGTCATGCCGTAGATGACGTCGTCGCCCGCCTCGCCGTGCAGTTCGTCCGGCGCGCCGATGTCGGTTGCCTGACCGGCCGGATCCAGATCGATGCCGCCCGCCGTGTAGTCGATCAGCTCGGCGGCCCGCGGCACGATCCTCAGCGTGCCCCGGTCCTCGAAGGCGGAACTCTGGTCGTAATTGAACGCCAGGAAGACCCCGGTGTACGCGTCGACCAGCCGGAAGATGTTGCCGTTGTCGCCGAGGATCGTGTCGGCGTCGCGGGCGTGCTTGTCGAGCGTAGCGAGCCCGGCGTCGTTGCGCTCCGTGCGCGTGCCGGCCCCACCGAAGACGAGATCGGTGCCGTCCGGCCGCTGCGCCGACGTGGTCAGGCCGAACAGGGCCGAGCTGCCGCCAATAATGTCGTCCTGGCCCAGGTTGCCGAAGATGACGTCGGCGCCGCCATTGCCTTCGATATAGTCGTCGCCGTCGGCCACATCCTCGAAGGACGACGTGATGGTCAGGCTGCCGGTGGCCGGATCGCGCCGCGCGCCGACCGCGAGGCCGGCGTCGACCAGACTGTCGATCGAGCCGTCACCCTGGATCACGTCGTCGCCCAATTGGCCGAAGATCATGTCGTCGGCGGCACCGCCGGCGATGTAGTCGTCACCGAAGCTGCCCGCCGTCAGCTCGCTGTCGAGTCGCGCGACGAGCGCCGCCCAGACCGGCGTCCGGGCCGGGTTGCCGAACTCCGCAATGCGGTCGATCAGCACGTCGCCGGTCTCGCCATCGTAGATCTGGGTGCCGATCAAGGCACGGAACCGGGGGTTGGACGGCGGCGCGCGCCGCTCGAGCCGGCCATTGTCGCCGAGGATCAGGTCGTCGTCTTCCTGACCGTCTATGCGGTCGTTGCCGGTGCCGCCAAGGATGATGTCATCGTCCAGGCCGCCGTGGATCGTGTCGGCACCGCCGAAGGTCGGATCGACCGTGAAGATCGGTCCGGGATCGCGGATCACGCCGTCGGTCCGGTCGCCGGGGCCGCCGTTGCCGAGGACGGCGGCCGCCGCGCCCAATTCATCCAGGTAGTGGACCCGGCCCCGGTCGCCAAACACGATGTCGCTGCCTTGGCCGCCGACGATGGAGTCGTCGCCCAGTCCGCCGAAGATCACCAGCGGCAGGGTGGAGGCCTGGGTGGCCACGTTGTCGTCACCGCCCTGGGTGTTGAGCACGAAGAAGCCGTCGGTCGCGGCGTCGAGCGCGACGACGACGCTGTCCTGGCCCAGGCCCGTGTTGAGGGTGGTCACGGTGCGCAGGCCGTCGCGCCTATGGGTGCCATCCACGGTGAAGCTGTCGGCGCCCGAACCGCTCCAGACGGTGATCCCGTCGGCGAAGTTGTTGGCGTTGCCCGCGTCGGCTCGGTAGCTGATCCCGCCGGTGGCCAGGCCGGTGATCCAGATCTCGGCGGTCGCGGCCAGGCCGAGGCCGGGCAGGTTCGGCAGGACATCGGTGATCGCCACGTTGCCGTCGCCGGCATTGGCCGCCTCGTCGCTGATCATCAGCTGGTGCCGGCCGGTGCCGGCGTCGATGTTGAGCGTGCCGCCGAGGTCGTCGAGGTCGCCGGTCAGGAAATCGAACCCGGCATGGGTCACTAGATCGAGATCGCTGTCAGACGAGACGTAGACCCGATCGTCGCCCGCACGCAGGTCGAGGTTGGTAACCGCACTGGTGCCCTGGACGTTGAACACGTCGTTGCCGGACCCGAGGTCAATATTGAGCACCTCAAGGGCATAGTAGTTAGCCCCTTCCATGCGGTTAGCGATCTCGATGCCGCCGGTCAGCAAGGTCGTGTCGGCAACCAGCAGGCCGACACCGGGCCCACCCTTGAGCCGCCCGAGGTCATCCCGGAAGGCGATATGGTAGACCTTGCCGAACTTCTCGACGGTGACGTCGGACCTGAACGCCTCTCCCAAGGCGGTCCGCAAGGCGGTCAGCAGCGCCGACTCGACCGCTATGGCGCTGGCATCGTAGGCGATGGGCGCCGTCGTTTCGCCGCGGACAGTAAGGGCAAAGGTCCCGGCCGTCGCGTTGACGGTCACGGTCTGCAGGTCGTCGAGCGCGGTGCTCGCCGTGCCCTGGTTGCGGGTCGCCACGGCCACGCCCGGGCCGCCGATGGCGATCAGCTCGGCCACGTCCTGTCCGGTCAGCTCGCCCTGGAAGCGGATCGTGTAGACGTTGTCGGTCTTGGTGACCGCCACGTTGCCGACGCCGATGCCGGCGAGCCCCTCCAGGGCCGTCTGGACCTCGGCCGCGCTGGCGCCGAGGGTGAAGTTGGCGGTCGCCTGGAGGCCGAACTGCAGCGCGAAGCTGGCGAGCGAACGGTCGACGGTCACGGTCTGTATCTCGTTGACCGAGGGGAAATCGAGGCCGGTCAGCGTCGAACCGGTCAGCAGTCCCGCATCGCCGGTGACGTCGCCGCTGTCGTCGACGTTCAGCGTATCGGCGTCGGCGTCGCCGCTCAAGGTCAGCAGGGCGCCGATCTGGTCGACCAGACCACCGAACAGCGGCGCTGTGCTGCCCACGTTGAACGTATCGTCGCCGAGGCCGCCCGTGATCGAGGTCGGGCCGGCGATGGCTTTGACGTTGACCGTGTCGAGGCCCGGCCCGCCGTCAATCGCCGTGGTACCGGCATGTGTGCCCTCGATGGTGAACTCGTCGTTGCCCGAGCCGAGCCGCACCACCAGCGCCTCGATCATCTCATACTCGACCGCGCCGCGGGTCCGCTCGCCGTTCTCGTCGAGCAGGGTCATGCCCAGGCCGATCACCCGCTTGTTGGTTAGCAGGCCGCTGGTGTCGTCCAGGGCGCTGACGAACCTGTTGTCGGTGGTGTCGGCGCTGTCATCGACGATCAGCGTATCGTTGCCGCCCTCGCCCTGGATCCTGAGCGGCCCGGTGACGATCTCGCCCTTGATCTCGTTGACGCCGAGGGTGGTGCTCTCGCCGACCACGATCGTGTCGTCATCCTCGCCGCCCTGCACCAGCACGGACATCCGCTCGGGCGTGCTCTCGACCGTGACCCGGTCGTCGGCCTTGAACACCCGCACCTCGAGGAACTCGATGCCGGCGTCCGGATCCTTGTTGTAGGCGAAGCTCTGGGTCTGGCCGCCGGGGAAGCTTGCCGTCACGACCTGCTCGGTCACCGTGATGACGTCGGGGCTGTCGGTGCCGAGGGCGATCGCTCGGTCCCGGTTCCACAGGTCGCCGACGTCGCGCAGTGTCACGTCCAGGGGCGAGGGCGGCGGCAAGTTCGGGTCGGAGAAGTTGACGATATAGGTGTCGGAACCGCCCTGCCCGTTGAGGGTCACGCCATGACCGTCGGAAACGCCGGTGACGCCGGTCTGGAAGATGTCAAAGACATCCGCCCCGCGGCCGCCGAGGATCGTCTCGACGGCGTAGAGCCGGGTCTGGTCCTCGGCGACCGTGTTGCTCAGGAACTCGGCGCTGACGCCGAACGGGAAGCCGAGCGGCAGCGTCGTGAGATTGCGCCGTTGCAGGAACAGGTCCAAGTTGTCCGGCCCCAAGAGGGTGAAGCGGATATCCGTCCTGGCATCGGAGAAATCCCAGGTGTCGTTGGCGCCGCCGCTGTCGCTTACCGTGTCCTTGTCGGAGTCGTTGCCGAAGACGTAGGTGTCGTCGTCCAGGTCGCCGGACAATGCGTCGTCGCCCTGGCCGCCGTCCAGGGTGTCATTGCCGTCGCCGCCGAACAGCAGGTCGCGGTTGCGGCCGCCGGTGATCAGGTCGTTGCCGAGACCGCCGTGCAGGGTGTCCTGCCCGAGGCCGCCGGCGAGACTGTCGCTGCCGCCGCGGCCGTCTATCAGGTCATCGCCCTCGCCGCCGAGCAAACGGTCCGTGACGGCGCCGCCGATCAGGTGATCGGCCCCGGCCTCGCCGTGAATTTCCGTCTCGACCAGGACGCCGGTCAGGTCGACCGTGTCGTTGCCCTCGCCGGCGAAGGCCACGATCCTGTCGATGCCGGCCGCGCTGTACCGCTGGTTGGTGACGCCGAAGCCCGAGACCAGGAAATCGCCGCCGGACTGCCGCACCGAGATCGACTCGCCGATGTCGCGCAGGTCGCCGTGGTAGCGGGCCTCGGCGTTGCGGCCGATGTTCAGCAGTAGCTCGTTGCCCGACTTCTGGGCCAGGATCGGCGGCCGCTCGAACTCGATGTCGAAGTCGAAGATCACGCCGCGCCCGAGGTCGAACGTCTTGGTGTAGGAGAAGAACCCGAGTTTGATCTTGAAGAAGGCCTGGAAGAACCACTCGAAGACGCCCTCGACATCGAAAATGGCGAGCGGATTGAAGTCGTTGGCCTGTAGGTTGGCGGCCAGCTCGCCGAACCGCACTTTGCCGTCCCGATCCGGATCGTCGAGGTCGAAATTGATCGTGCCGTCGATACCGCCGCGCGCGCCGACCGATGCGAACCCCAGGGAGAGCAGGGCGCCGACGGAAATGCCGCCGATCAGGAAGCCCTCGCGCACGTCGACGCCGGTCTGCAGGTCGACGTCGCTGATGAACAGGCCGTTCAGCAGGTCGAGAGCGTTGTCGGTCTGGAGGAACTGCTCGAGCCCGCGGGTGTCGTAGCCGAGCGACAGCTCGATGCCGCCGCCGAAACGGCCGCTGAACTCGCCGAACAGCGGCGGGATGATCGGGAAGACCTGGCGGTAGAAGAAGTCGAACGACAGCGACGGCGCGTCGTAGGTGACCAGGGTCACGTCGCCCTGGCCGAGCACCAGCTTGAAGATGTTCGCCGGCTCGAACAGCGGGAAGTCGAAATGCCCGCGGCCGGTGGTGATATTGGTGACGAAGGTCTTGACCGCGCCGCTCTCCAGGGTGCTGAAGTCGGGCGCCGACAAGTCGGGCAAGAGCGCGAGCAGGTCGAGGTCGTCCAGGTCGGCCAGCACGCCGGCCAGCGATCCGGGCAAGGAGCGCAGGTCGCTGGCCGCGCCGGTCGCCGCCGCGACCAGGGCGTCGATGTCCAGATCGCCGTAAGGGATGACGATGTTGCCGCCGGCCGCCTCGGCCTCGGCCGCCGCGCCGCTGAACTGGCCGATCAAGCCGAGGACCTCCTCGACGGCGTTCAGGAACGGCGTGATCTGGGCGTCCGGGTCGAACAGCTCGATCAGGTCGGTGAAGGTTACCCTGCGGCCGGCCAGGTCGGAGATCACCGGTATGCGCCGGAACAGCAGGCCGTCCTTGGGATCGATCAGCCAGTCGAGCGGATCGAGCGTGCCGTCGATCTCGGCCAGGAACGGCCCGGCCAGGTCGGTGATGAAGGAGCCCAGGTCGAGCCGGATGTCGTTGAAGTCGACGTTGGGGACGCTGCCGAAGACCGCCAGCCCGCCCTCCGGGTCGTCCTCGAGGAAGTTCCAGTCGGCCTCGAAGTCGAACAGGATCGAGGGTAGGACGGCGCCGTCTAGCCCGAAGGCGCTGACGTTGACGTTGGCGTCGAGGCCGATGTGGGCGTTGCCGCTGACCTTGGCCTGGACCAGCTTGGAGAAGCTGCTGGAGGGCGCCAGCAGCTCGGAGAAGGTCAGCAGACCGTCGTCCTGGGCAGTCATGTTGCCGGCGTTCGGATCGGCGATGTTGACCGTGAAGTCCAGGCTCAGGTTGGTCGGGTTGGCGGCGTCGTCGACCACGTCCAGGGCCAGGAAGGCGAGCTCACCGCGGCCGCTGGCGAAGGCGATATCCAGGGTCCCGGAGGGCGGCAGCGGATCGCTGCCGGCATTGGCGTCGACCGCCGAGAAGGTCAGCTTGCTGCCGCCGGCGTCGACCTCGACCGTGACGCTCAAGCCGGCCGGCAGGCTCACGCCCGAGCCCGCGATGGCGCCGTTGATCGCCGACTGCAGCTGGCCGGCGAGCTGCGCCAGGCTGGTGTTGGCCGCGGTCGCGCTCTGCGCCAGCGTGGCGGAGAAGCGCCGGCCCTCGGCGCCGGCCGCGTTGGTGAACAACAGCTCGAAGGTCAGGTCGCGCTCCAGCACGCCGTCGGCCGGCGCCGAGAAGATCGAGACGAAGGGGCTGTCGCTGTTGATGTTCAGCCGCGCCCGGGCCGGGCCGACCTGGCTCCGCAGCGCGGCGTCGACCGCCAGCGCCAGCTCGTCGACCACCTCGGTCTCGATGTAGAAGCCCTTGGTCTTGTCCAGGCCGAAGCCGAAGTCGAGCATCCAGTCGACCACCAGTCCGGCGCCGGCATCCAGCTCCAGGCCGAGCCCCGGCAGCCCCAGGTCGAAGTTGATCGGCTGGCCGAACTCGAAGGTCTGGCCGATCCGGAAGTCGAACTGGCCAAAGTCCGGATCGGGATTCATGGGATCGGGGGTCGTAGCGAACGCGCCGCTGCGCGTGATGTCGTCGAGGGTCACCAGCCCGTCGCCGGTCGAGTCCTTGAGCAGGCCGAGCGCGCCGAACTCGCCGAACAGCTTGCTGGCGCCCTGTGCCTCCGAGGCGAAGACGTCGAACAGGGTCTGCTGCACCAGATTGACCGGGTCGAGGGTGTCGCGCAGCTTGATGCTGAGCGGCCCCAGCAGGTCGGTGCGAATACCCGCGATGAACTGGGCGGCGGCCTCCAGCCCGTCGCCGATCACCGGCAGCGGCACCGCCATCACCACCGCGTCGAAGGCCTCCTGGATCGTCAGCAAAGCGGTGTCGAGCCCGTCGACCAGGACCTCGGGGCTGGTGATCAGATCGAACAGCGAGGGCACTTCCGGGAAAATGTTGACGTCGGTGAAATCGGGCGAAACGATCGTAACCGAGCCGATCGCCTTGTCGAAGAACTGGCTCAGGTCCGCGATGTTGAAGCTGAGCAGATTCTGGCCGAAGCCACCGACCGGCTGGCTCGCGGTCGGGAAGAAGACCGGCAGGTCGGCCCGCGCGGTGCCGGTGGTGGTGAGGCTGATGTCGCCGAACGACAGGTCGCCGAAGTTGCGCCGGTTGTCGGGCGTATCGATCAGCGAGATGTCGACGGCGCCGGAAAGCTCTGCCGAGCCGTCGCGCACGAAGATGCCGAATGGCCCGACCTGGGCGGTGAAGTTGAGGTCGCTGCCGAGCGCGGCGGCGGACAGCTTGAGCCGGGTGCCGTTGGTCGCGCCGGTGAACAGGAACGGCGTCGGGCTGCCGTCGAGCTCGATGCCGAGCGCCAGGTTCAGGGAGCCGTCCAGCTCCAGGTTCAGGTTGCCGCTGGAGCTGACGCCGATCAGGTCGCTAAAGGTCTCCGGGAAGGGGCTTTGGATCCCGGCCAGGGCGGCCAGGCCCGGCAGGTCGACCTCGAAGGCCACGCTGTCCTCGAAGGCGTCGGCGAAATTCAGGTCGACGCGCAACGCCGGGATGCCGCCGACCGTGACCACGTTCAGGGACACCAGGTCGCTGCCGGGCGTCAGGCCGAGCTGCTCCTCGATCAGGGTCTCCAGAGCCTGGACCGACTGCGCCGGGTTGGACTCCAGCTCGCCGACCAGGGTGCTGAAGTCGTCGGCCACGACCAGCAGGTCGGCGATGCTGCGGTTGATCAGCGGCAGCTCGAAGTCGAGCACCGCGGCCACCGCAGGCACGGCGCCGGAACCGTCGAGCTGGCGCAGGTAGTCGATCGCGTCGCGCAGGCCGGCCAGCACGTCGTCGAAGGTGATGTCCTGGAACTGCTGGTAGAGCTGGTCGGCCAGGGCGCCGAGCTTGGTCTTGATGGCGTCCGGGTCGAGGATGTTATCCAGGGCCGGCGGGTTGTTCAGCCAGTCGACGATATCCAGGTCGAGCTCGA
Organism: Kiloniellales bacterium; assembly: GCA_041617155.1. GTDB lineage: Bacteria > Pseudomonadota > Alphaproteobacteria > Kiloniellales > JAKSDN01 > CAMYKD01. Next base: position 8,498 of record JBFJPL010000038.1, on the reverse strand, counting down.
AGGTGGTCGCCGGGGCCGCAATCTGGCCGAACAGCGTCGGCCGGATACTAAGATCGACGTCGATCAGGCCTGAGATGTCCGCCTGCAGCAGACCGCTGTAGCCACCCAGCACCGGGTCGCCGGCGGTATGGAGCCGCGGGTTGCCAAGTTGGTCCAGAATCGCCAGACCCTTGGTGTCGAGCACCGGGTCACCGGCGGCGTGAAGCAGCGGATTGCCGTCGATGTCGAGCACCGGACTGCCCTTCGAGCCGTCGGTCACCGGGTCGCCGGCTTGGTGCACCAGCGGGTTGCCGGCCGCGTCCAGGATCGCAATGCCCCGGCTGTCGAGGATCGGGTCGCCGGCCGCGTGCAGGCGCGGGTTGCCGGCGCTGTCGAACAGCGCCTCGCCGGTGGTGTGCAGGAATTTGGCCTGCGCGACCTCGTCCAACAGCGTGTCGAGGAAGACCCGGGTGCCGTGGGTCTCCGGGTCCCGCAGCTCCAAGGAGACGTTGCCGCTGATGCTGCCGTCGCTGTCGAACACCTCGACGCCGAGGAAGCCGAGCGTGGCCGAGCCGGTCAGGCCGGTGACCGCCAACTCGGCCGAGCCGCTGAACACGGTGTTGTCGAGGAACAGGCCGGTGGCGCGGGCCCGCTCGGTCACCTGGATGTCCGGGTCGATGCCGAGATGGACCCGCGAGCCGTCGAGCGGGTCGTCGGAGCCGAGCAGCTTCAGGGTGATGATGCCGCTGCCGGCCTTGGCGGTGAAGGCCAGGCGGTTGCCGCCCTCGGTGATCCGTCCGGCCGCCACGTCGCCGGCCGCCAAAGGCGTCGCGACTGAGTTGCCGGCGTTGTCCACCGGCGCCGTGATCGCGGCGTCGATCGCCTGGTTGATCCGGTCGATCAGGTTGTCGATGCTGCCGTAGTCGAAGGCGGGGACGGTGATGTCGTAGCCGACGCCGTCGACCTCCAGGGTGAAGTTGATGGCCGAGGTGATGTTGCCGTCGAACGGCGCCGGCGAGCTGAGCAGGCCGAGTTCCTGGAACGCCGGGTCGGCGAAGGTCGTGTTGATCTCCAGACTGCGGTCCTGGCGCGTCGGCAGGCCGTCGGCATCCGTCACCACGATCGCCGGCGCGCTGAGCGCGACGCGCGTGCCGGTGAACTCGGCCAGGATCGCGCCGGCGCCGAGGCCGTTGGCGACCAGTTGGGCGTCGATCGCCGCCTGCACGTCGCCGACCAGCGTCTCGGCCGGCTCCGTCAGGATCTCGACGGTTGTCGGGTCGTTGATGGAAAAGGCCGTGTTGGTCGGATCGGAGGCCACCGTCACCGTGAAGCTGGCGGCCAGGCTGCCGTCCTGCTCGAACAGTGCCAGGTCGAAGTTAGCCGGGCCCGACAACTGGCCGCGCAGCAGCGCGTTGGGACGCTGGAACTCCAGCGCGAAGCTGCCGCCCGTGGCGCCGACCGTCACGCTCTGGATTTCGTTCAGTCCGGTGGCGCCTTCGCGCAGGGTCGCCACGGTGACGCCGCCGCCGGTCAGGCCGGCGCCGTCGGCGAACAGCTGGTCGATGTTGCGTCCGCCGAGCTCGTTGATGAACTCGATGGTGAAGACGTTGCCGGCCTTGGTCACGGCGACGTTGCCGACGTCGATTCCCGGCAGCGTCTCGAGGTTGAGCTGGAGCTCCGCGGCGGCGGCGTTGAAGGCGATGCCGGCGGCGACCTCGCGCCGCGCCAGGATCGGCTGGAACACCGGCGGCGAGACCGAGATCGCCTGGGTCGGCCGCAGATTGAGGCCGAAGGTCATCGCCAGGTTGACCGCCGCGGTCAGGGTCAGCGTGCTGCTGCTCTCGAAGTTGGCAAAGCCGCCCAGATCGATGTCCAGATCAAGCGACCTATCGAGGAAGGTGAAGCTCTTGCCGAAGTCGACGTCGAAGGTCAGGTCCCTGCTGAACGGGTCATAGTTGACGAAGTTGGCGGCGGGTAGCCCGAGCTCGGTGGTAAGTTTCGAGGCGAACTCCTGGACGCTGCCGAAGCTCAGGATCTGGCTGCCGCTCGAGTCGAGCACCGGCCGGTTCTGGGCGTCGCGCAGGATCAGCGGATCGAGGAAGTCCTCCTTGAAGCCGCGCGCGAAGTCGATCGCCTCGCCCAGGGTGACGTCCTCGAGGAAGGGGATTTCAAGGTCGAGCACCGGGCTGCCGGTCAGGCTGCCGACCCAGTCGGCCAGGCGTTCGATCAGGCCGAACATTTCCAGGTTGAAGATGTTGCCAAAGTCGAGCACCCCGCCGGTCGCCGAGAAGCTCGGCAGCTTGCCGCTGAACACGTCGTCGGACCTGATCGTCAGGACCGCGCCGCTGAAGCTGGCGAGGGTCGCGGCGTTGAAGCCGGTCACCTCCACGTCGACCGGCAGCACCGCCTCGAAGGTATTGGCGATCGGGCTGACGCTGAACAGGCTGGCCGGATCGGCGATGCCGGCGGCGATCTCGTCGAGCGTGAGCCTGCCGTCGGCCCCGGTGATCAGGGCGACCCGCACACCGGCGTTCAGCCTGACGCTGCCCTCGTCGACTTCGCTGGCCGGGTCGTCGTCGGCGATGCCGTCGCCGATGCGGGCCGCCAGGAAGCCGATGTCGATGCCGAAGTTGAGGTCGGTCGCGGCGGCCTCGGCGTTCCACACCAGGCTGGCATCGCGCACGAAGAACGCGGGCGCCAGCGGATCGGTGATGTCGACCCCGAAGGTCAGGCCGAGGTCCAGGGTGGTCAGCAGCTCAAGCGTCGCCGAGAGGTCGAAGTTGACGCCGAACAGGGCGCCGCCCTCGCCGAGATCGACCGGCAGGGTCTTCGAGAGGTTCAGCATGTACCCGAGGTCGAAGGCGATCTCGGCGCCGTCCGGCGACAGCGCGCCGCTGATGAAGTCGGCCCCGGCGTCGCGAATGACCGCGGCCATGCCGTCGATCGTCGGGCTGGTGGTCGAGGCCAGATAGTCGGCCAGCGGGTCGAGCACGATCTGCTGGAGGCTGGTGTGGAACTCGGCCGTGTCGCCGAGCGACAGATTCGCCCAGGGCAGCAGCTCGCCCAGCTGCTCGAAGGCATGCAGCAGGCCGAGGGCATCCAGCAACTGCTGAATACCATCACGGATGGACCCCGCGTCGGCGGGGTCTATCGGCGTCGGATTTTCCGGCGCGATGATGTCTAAGTGGAAATGGCCGCCGTGGTCGACAGCGAAACGGGCGCCCAGCTCCCAGGTCCGGGGATCGTTGTATAGAACCCGCTCAATCGTCGTTCCCGACCCGGTCTCGTTGATGCCCAATGAGCCATCGACCGCCGTCGCGATCGTGGCATCTCCGGTCGCGACCAGTTGGGCGACATTCCTGTTGCCAAGAGTTCCTTTGAAGGTGACTGTGTAAACCGCGCCCGCCTTGGTGACCGTCACGTTGCCCGCCCCGATGGTCGAGAGACCCTCCAGCGCTGCCTGAACAGCCGCGGCGGCAGCGTCGACAGTGATGGCACCCGTCGCCTGACCTTCGAACCCGAGCGTAAAACTGCCGCCCGCCGCGCCTTCCGTTACGTTCTGCACCTCGTTGACCGAGAGGAACGCCCGGATTTGTTGTTTGACAACGTCAAGATCGTAACCTGCAGGACTGACAATTAGATCCCTGATTCCTTCTAAAACATTTCGATTGTCCCAGGCACTCCGTAGATTGCCGGTGTCACCAGCTATTTGTAGTTGGACCGCATTCGCGGAATTCGTGAAATCACTGTTATTGTTGATCAAAACGGGGTCAGCGGTGAAATAGTTGTCGTCAATGGGGTCGTAGAAGACAATGCTGCCATTGACATTGCCGCGAACAAATTTGGCACCAGACAGGGTCGCACCAGGGGCAAGGCCCAAATTTTCACCGGTAATCACTGCGAAGAAGGGAACGTTCGTGGAGTTCGTCGAGGGAGTTTCTATATCCAGGTCCATCCCGGACTCGTGGGTATTATGAAACGGTGTATCACCCCCCTGAATCAGGCTGTCACCCGCCGAAATCATTGAATCAGTTGTACCGGAAGCGGCTAGCCAATTTGCGGCGGCAATCTCGATCACCTCTTGCATCCAAGAGGTGCCCCAACGCTCGACTTGTTCGAACACTCGCTGATTTGGTTCTGTACCGAAGGTCGTCGGTCTAAAAAAGAATCCGTCTACGGGTTGCAGTTCCATCCAACGAGGCGCTGAGGCGTCGTTGATGAAGTTCATTGCCGGTTCGCTAAACCTATTGCTAGCAACATGTGGATGGTGGCGTTGACCGTCGTCGGCGCTATTGAGAGCAACATTGAAAAGGCCGATAGAGTGATTGGACTTGGGCCCCAACTGGCCATCAACGACGAGTAAATTGCCGTTGCTGTCTGGAAACCCGAGATAATTCAGCCTTTGCTGGGCACGGGCAACGTCGACACGTGCCACGGGATCGGTGGCAGCGGGGCCCAAGGTGACGATATTCGCTCCAGACGTGGAGAAGCCGGCAGTCACGTTGATCGTGAATTGCCGCACTGTGCCATCAGCAGTGATCTCACCGGAGAGCACGCCATTGAAACCACGCGTTTTCGGCGTTTGTCTTATCGGCTTATTATTTTCATCGAGAATCTCGTTTCCGTTTTGATCGGCAAGAGTTCCCCACGGAGCAGGATCTGTCACAGGATTAATGTTGGTCTCGGGTGGCAAGTCACCGGGCCCAAATGCGTTGAAGATCTCCGGCGCGAAGTGCAAGACGCCGGAGTTTTCGAACTTCGAAGCTTCCGTGGTTAATTCGCCGAAATTTTGAAAATGGAGCGATCCTTGATCCGGCAACTGATCAGATCTTATTTCGCTCGTGTTTATGAGGATGGGAGTCGAAAAGGCTTCCCCATCAACGCTGATGAACTTGAGGCTTCCGAACGTCGTTCCCATGATCGCCGCCAGAAAATCGGCGGCGATGACGTCGCCCGTCTTGCCCTCGAACCCGAGTACCTGCTCGACATTGTCGATCTGGACCTCGGCACTGACGACGTTGAAGAGGCCGTCGGCGAGGATCTCGAAGGTCAGCGTGTGGTTCTGGCCGCGCAGTTCGGGGGGGATTCGTGCTTCGACCGTTCGAAAGGCGGTATCGACGGTGCTGATCGGCTGCCGATAAATAACTTCGTCGCCTAGCCTTACCTGCAGCTTGTCTTCGGGGTCGGCCACAAGCTGCTTCAAATCGAAGGACAGGGCGATGGCAAACGGCGATACCATGAAGCTGTTGAGCGTAAAGCTGGAACTGCCGGAGCCGAGCTGCAGGGCAGTACTGGTGGTCGTGGTGGCGGCCAGGGCGAAGTTGGAGATCGGACTGGCCAGCGAGACGATTTCACCGTCGCCGCCGCCGCCGTAGTGCGCCCTGCCGGGCAGGGTCGCCGCGCCGAAGGGGCCGGCGCTCTCGAAGCCGCCGTTGAAGATCGACAGCGGGTACCACTCCGGCGCCCAGCGGCCCTGCGCGACCTCGGCAGCGGTCAGGCCGAGCGCGAGCAGGCCGGCCTCGTTGGGCAGGCCGGTCAGCGGGTCGACCAATACGGCGTCGCTCTGCGCGTGGTCCTGCTTGTCCGGGTCCGCGGCGGCCAGGCCGCTGGTGTTGTAGAAGATCGGGTCGGGCCGGAACAGGGCCAGGCCGGCCGGCGAATTCAGCCCGATCGCGATCCGGCTGTGGCCATAGCCGGTTTGCCCATAGTCGACCGGCGCCGCCGGCGAGGGCCGCAGGTCGATGACGCCGTCCCGGTCCAGGTCCTCGCGGAACTCGAGGACGCCGTCGCCGTTCAAGTCCTCGGACAGGCCGCCGGCCACGCTCGTCAGGTAGAAGCCCTGCCAGACATAGTCGTGGTCGCCCGAGATGTCGCCGGTGAGGTAGGGGTTGGTGGCCAGGTCGGGCAGCTCGTCGTTCAGCCACACGTTGCGGGCGCCGGCGATCGGGCTGCCCGCGGCGCCGGCGTCTCTCGTCTGGTAGTAGGCGTCGGCGAAGGCCACGTTGTCCCACACCGCGACACCGCCGCCCGGCGGCTGGCCGGCCGCCGGGGCGAGGTTGATCGGATCGAGGTAGGTGACCTGGTCGACCGGCACGTCGTAGCGGGCCAGCCGCTCGACCGCTTCCGAAACCACGCCGCTGCCCGCGCCGTGGCCGATGAAATGCAGCGGCGTGTCGTTGTCGGCCCGCGCCTCCGGATCGACCACGCCCAGGCCGACCAGCATGCTGAACAGCGCGTCGCCCGCGGCCTCGATCCAGGCGGCGCTGGCCTGCTCCAGCTCGACCGCCCAGTCGAACAGCAGGGTGAGGTGGCCGGCCGCGCTGGGCGAGACCGGCAGCGTCGGCAGCAGGGAGGCCCCCGGATCGAAGCCGCCCCGGGCGCCTGGCATCGGCACGTCGTAATCGAGCAGCCAGCCGCCGGCCCGGTCCTGGATGGCGCGGGCCAGGGGCAACAGGTCGTCGCCCGCCGCCGCGCCGCCCGAGGGCGGCAGCCCGTGGGTGACGACGCTCACCCCGGTGAGGTGCACCTGGTCGAGCAGCGCGCGGGTTTGCGAAACGGTCAGCAGGTCCTCGAAGACATGGGTCGTGCCACCGATCGAGTCCTCGATATTGAGGAACCGATTGACGAAGTTCGGCCCGTCGGTGATCGAGAGACCGCCGTCCGCGTGGTGCGTGAAGGTCATGTCCCTGGAGATGCGCGTCAAATCGAGCAGATCGGCGCCGCCGTCGGCGGCCTCGACCAGGGTTTCGGTCCGCCAGTTGTCCTCGAACAGGTAGGTGTCGTCGCCGGCGCCGCCGGCCAAGGTGTCGTCACCGTCGCCGCCGACCAGGATGTCGGCGCCGGGCCCGCCGGTGAGCGCGTCCGCACCGGCGCCGCCGCGCAAAGTGATCGGCGCGCTAAGCCCGGCGTCGACGCTCTCGATCGTGAGCCTGTCGTCGCCGCCTCGTGCGTCGATCGTCAGCGCACCGGTCGGATTGGCGAAGGTCAGGGTGTCGAAGGTGCTGCCGACCAGCTCCATCCGACCGAGAGACGCGGCGCTCCGCAGGGTGGCGTCGGCATCCGGGCCCTCGGTCAACTGCACCAGGAGATCCGCCGCGGGGCCAGTGATCGTCAGCAGGCCCAGGCCGGTGAACTGCACGCTGTTGCCGTCGAGAGTCGCGGTGCCGCTCGAGCCGTCGAGATCGGCGCCGTTGAAGGCGACCGAGGCCGAGGCGAGGCTGCCGTTGATCGTCAGCGAGTCGGCGCCGGCGCCGATTTGCCCGCCGCCGTGTAAGCCGATCACGCCGCCGCCCGGAAACGCCATGCCGAGGTCGAGGATGAAGGCATCATCGCCGGAACCACCGGTGAGGTTCTGAATCTTGCTGACGCCGGCGGTCCCGGTCGCCGCGCCGCTCGAGAGGTTGACACTCACGCCGGTCGTGGCGGCGGCGTAGTCGAGGCTGTTGAGCCCGGCCCCGCCATCGATCGTGCCGCTGACACCGGTGCCGTCGCCGAACCCGAAGGTGTCCTGCCCGCTGCCGCCGACGAGAGTCCCGATAGCGCTGAAGCCACCCGCAACCCCGGTCACGGTCCCACTGTCGGTCCCGGTCACGGCCCAGCTGTTGGCCCCGTCACCGCCTTGCAAGGTGTCGCCACCCCCGCCGCCGGCGATCGACCCCGACAGACTGCCACCGGCCAAGGTGAAGCTATCGCCGAGGGCGCCGCCGACCAAGTGCTCGACGCCGCTAAAGCCGCCGGCCACGGCGGTCACGCCGCCGGCATCCGCACTGGTCACCGTCCAATTATTCGCCACGTTGTCGCCCGTCAGCGTATCGGCGCCGCCGCCGCCGGCGATCGACCCGGAAAGGCTTCCACCAGCGAAGACGAAGGAGTCGCCGAGCGCGCCGCCGACCAAGTGCTCGACGCCGCCGAAGCCGCCCGCCACGCCGGTCACGCTGCCGGCGTCCGCACTGGTCACCGTCCAGCTATTCGCGGCGTCGCCACCCGTCAGCGTGTCGGTCCCGCCGCCGCCGGCAATCGACCCCGAGAGACTGCCGCCGGCCAGTGTGAAGCTATCGCCGAGGACGCCACCGACCAGGCTCTCGATACCGCTGAAGCCCCCGGCCAAGCCGGTCAGGGTCCCGGTGTCCGCACTGGTCACCGTCCAACTGTTCGCCAGGTTGTCGCCCGCCAGCGTGTCGGCTCCGCCACCGCCCGCAATCGAGCCCGAGAGGCTCCCGCCAGCTAGTGTGAAGCTATCGCCCAGCGCGCCGCCGACCAGGTTCTCGACCCCGCTGAAGCCGCCCGCCACGCCGCTCAGGGCCCCGGCATCGGCGCTCGTGATCGTCCAAGAGTTCGCGGCGTCGCCGCCGGTCAACGTGTCGACCCCGCCGCCGCCAGCAATCGAGCCCGAGAGGGTGCCGCCGGCCAGTGTGAAGCTGTCGCCGAGGGCGCCGCCGGTCAGGTGCTCGATGCCGCCGAAGCCGCCGGCAACGCCGGTCACGCCACCGGCATCGGCGCTCGTGATCGTCCAAGTGTTC
>JBFJPL010000037.1:0-36510 GCA_041617155.1 Kiloniellales bacterium | reverse complement strand
GAATCCCGGTTCGACGCGCCGTCCGGATCAGCGCCCATTACGACGGAGTCCGGCGGTTCCACGCAACCGGCCCTGGACCAGGGGCGCTTGGCGCCGGGCCGGCTCGAACGCGGGAGGGGACCGTGAACAGATTTCTGCAGATACTTTCCTTTGCCGTCATCGCCGGGTTGTGGTCGGGCGCCTGGGCTCATCAGCCGCACGACTGTGCTGCCGATTTTCCCGATGCGCCGGTCATTCCCGGCCACATCGAGCATGTCCAGATCGTCGCGGGTTCGTACGACTTCGAGGACTTGTTGGAAATGGGGCGGGACCTTTTCACTGCTCTGTTCAACCGCTGCGACGGCCAGGGCCGCCCGGCCGCGAAGGGGACCGGCGAAGCCCGAGATCCCGAGGATCAGCCAGCCTTCGTCCGCACATCGGCGCCCGATTCGAACTCCTGCTCCGGCTGCCACAACGCGCCAGCCGCCGGCGGTGCCGGCGACTTCGTCGCCAATGTCTTCGTGCTGGCCCAGGCCCTCGACCCGGTGACCCTTTCGGTCGGCGCCGAACACAGCAATGAACGCAACACCTTGGGCATGTTCGGGTCCGGGGCGATCGACATGCTGGCCCGTGAGATGACCGCCTCGCTCCAGGCGCAGGCGCGCGGCCTGCCGGACGGCGGACACGTACTCACGACCAAGGGCGTAGCCTTCGAGGTGACCATCGCCGACGGCGAAGTGGTCATGAGTCGGGGCATCGACACCGACCTCGTCGTCAAGCCGTTTCACCAGGCCGGCGTCGTCAGGTCGATCCGCGAGTTTACCGTCAATGCCTTCAATCACCATCACGGCATGCAGGCCGAGGAGCGCTTCGACCTCAACCCGGCGAAGAATTTCGACCCGGATTTCGATCGCGACGGCGTCGAGCGGGAGCTGACGGTCGGTGACGTCACCCTCGCCACCCTGTTCCAGGCCGCCCTCGGTGTACCCGGCCGCCTCCTGCCGGACGATGCAACGGCGCGTAACGAGATCGACCGTGGCGAGCGGAGCTTCGCCGAGGTCGGCTGCGCGTCTTGTCATGTCCCGGCAATGACGCTTGAGAGCCGATATTTCGTCGAGCCCTATCACCTCAATCCCGCTGGCACTTTCAGTGATGCGAGCCAGCCCTTCGTCTTCGACCTGACCAGGGGAGGGAGCAAGCCCCGATTGCAGCGACACGGCCGCAGGGGGGCGGTCGTGCGGGCCTACACGGATCTCAAGCGGCACAACCTCTGTGACCCGGAGGGCCCCGACGCCATCAGGTTCTTCTGCAACGAGCAACTCGCCCAGGGCAGACCAGACCAGGACGGGCGGCCGGGAAGCGAGTTTTTCATCACGCGCAAGCTGTGGGACGTCGGCAACTCGGCGCCCTATGGTCATCGCGGCGATCTTGGCACCATCACCGAGGCGATCCTGGCGCACGGCGGCGAGGCACGCGCGTCGCGCGACGCTTTCGCGGCTCTCTTGACCGAGGATCAGGCGGCACTGATCAGGTTCCTGAAAACCTTGCAGGTGCTGCCGGAAGGCTCGCCCAGGATCCTGGTCAGGGCCGACTGACCTCGACCTGGGCGGCGGCGGCAGTCGCACGTTGGGAAGGCCCGTCGCCGCCATCATCCTTGCGACATTGCCGGCGCTTTCCGTTAGACTGCAAGGCAAAGCCCCCGCGGGCAGTGACCGGCGGAGGCGGCATATGGGGGAGCGCCGGAGCCGTGGAGATTCGACAACCCTATCTGTTGTTCCTGGGCGACGCGGCGGACCAGTTGGCCGCGAAGACCGCCCAGGGCATCGTGCAGTGGCGCCCCGAGGCGGCCCTGGGGCAGCTGCGTCTGGACGGCTGCAACGCCGATGTCGGCATCGGCGACATGACGCTCGACGAAGCGGTCGCGGCCGGGGCCAGGACGCTGGTCGTAGGCGTGGCCAACCGCGGCGGCGTCATCTCCGAGGCCTGGGTCGAGGTGCTCGAGCGGGCGCTCGGCCTGGGCCTGGACTTGGCGGCAGGACTGCACAACAGGCTGGCCGACGTCCCGCGGCTTGCAACCGCGGCCGAGCGTCACGGCCGCCGCCTGTCCGACGTGCGCCACCCGACCCAGACGTTCCAGGTCGCCAACGGCAAGAAGCGACCGGGCAAACGCCTGCTGCCGGTTGGCACCGACTGTTCCTGCGGCAAGATGTACAGTGCCCTGGCGATCGAAAAGGAGATGAAAGTCCGCGGCATAAAGGCCGATTTCCGCGCCACGGGGCAGACCGGCATCCTGATCGCCGGTAGCGGCGTGTCGGTCGATGCGGTGGTCGCCGATTTCATCTCAGGTGCTGCCGAGTGGCTCAGCCCGGCCAACGACGACGACCACTGGGATCTGGTCGAGGGCCAGGGCTCACTTTTTCACGCCTCATTTGCCGGGGTTTCCCTCGGCCTGCTGCACGGCGCCCAGCCCGATGCCCTGGTGCTGTGCCACGAGCCGACGCGTCGCCACATGCGTGGCCTGCCGGATTATCCCTTGCCATCGCTCGAGGCCTGCATCGAAGCGAATCTGGCGGCCGCGCGCCTGACCAACCCGGCTGCTGCTTTCGTCGGCATCGCGGTCAACACCTCGCAGATGGCCGATGCCACGGCCGCCACCTTCCTGGCCGAGACGGAGGAACGGCTCGGCCTGCCGACGGTCGACCCGGTGCGTGACGGGGTCGGGCGAATCGTCGATAGCCTATGACCGGGCTCACGGTCCGTCGCGAAACCTGGCCGATCCGCGGCACCTTCACCATCTCGCGCGGCAGCCGGACGGCCGCGGAGGTGGTTGTGGTCGAGCTTGCGGCCGGCGGCGCGGTCGGCCGTGGCGAATGCGTGCCCTACGCCCGCTACGGCGAGACGGTCGAGGGCGTGGTGGCGGCGATCGAGGGTTTGCGCGAGCGGCTGGACGGCGGCCTGGACCGCGTCGGCCTGCAAAAGACCCTGCCCGCCGGGGCCGCGCGCAATGCCCTTGACTGCGCCTTCTGGGATCTCGAGGCCAAGCAGGCCGGCCACCGGGTCTGGCACCTGCTGGGCCTGGACCCGCCCGAAGCGGTCACGACCGCCTACACCTTGTCTCTCGACAGCGTCGAGAAGATGGCCGCGGCGGCCGCCGAAAACGCTTGGCGGCCGTTGCTGAAGCTGAAGCTGGCCGGCCCGGACGATTTGACGCGGGTCGAGGCGGTCCGCGAGGCGGCGCCGGCGGCTTGCCTGGTGGTCGACGCCAACGAGGCCTGGAGCGCCGGCGTCTATGCCGCGCTGGCGCCCCGGCTCGCCGTGCTCGGCGTCGTGATGATCGAGCAGCCGCTGCCGGCCGGCCAGGATGCGGCGCTCGGCTCGATGCAGCGGCCGGTCAGGGTCGCGGCCGACGAATCCTGCCACGATACCACGTCGCTGGCGGAACTCGCCGGACGCTACGACATGATCAACATCAAGCTGGACAAGACCGGCGGTCTGACCGAGGCTCTGCGCCTCAAGGCGGCAGCCGAGGCCCAGGGGTTCGGCATAATGGTGGGTTGCATGGTCGCCACCTCGCTGGCCATGGCGCCGGCCGTTCTGGTGGCGCAGGGGGCTGCGGTGGTCGATCTGGACGGTCCGCTGCTCCTGGCCGAAGACCGGCCCGAGGGCCTCCGATTCGAGGGCAGCTTGGTCCACCCGCCGGAACCGGCGCTATGGGGGTGAGCTGGCGCGATGCCGGTCGCCCGGCTAGAGCATTATCCGAACAAGTCGATCCAGCCCGCTCCCTCTCCCGGCCGCCCACGGAATCGTATGATATGGGCGGCCGGGAGGGGGAGCGGGCCGGCACCGACTCTACGCGAACGGATAACGCGCTAGGCTGGCGAGCGCATAAAGCCGTCGTCGAAAGTCGTGCGTTCGGCGCCAATGAACCGGCGGAGCCGGTCGAGTTCGGCCTCCAGGCCGTCCCGCCGCCCGCGCGTGAACCTGCGGCCCGGCTCCAGCCACAGGCCTTTGACGGCAAGCGCGCCGTCGTCGCGCCGGTGCTTCATGTCGATCCGGCCGATCAGGCAGTCGCCTTCGAGCAGGGGAAAGACGTAGTAGCCGTACTGCCGCTTGGCCTCGGGCACGAAGACCTCGATCCGGTAGCGGAAATCGAACAGCCGCTCTGTTCGGGTCCGGTCCCGCACCAGCGGATCGAAGGGACTCAAGACCCTGAGGCGTTTGGGCGGCCGCGGCAGGTCGCGCAGCGTTTCAGCCAAGGTCTCGCGGGCGTAGACCGGCCTGGGTTTCGAGCCGTCGGCGCTCTCGACCAGCACCTCGATCAGCCCCTTACCCAGACGGTCGCGGCACCAGGCCGCTGCCTCGCCCGCCGTGACGCCGCCCCAGAACTGTGCCAGATCGCCCGGTTTGGCCAGGCCCAGGCGGTCGAGGGCGCCGTTGCAGGCCCAATCGACGAACTCTTCGCGGCAGGGTTCGTCACGGCGATGTCGGGCGGGGATGACGCGTTCGGTCAGGTCGTAGACTTTCTGGAAGCCGTCGCGCCGCGCGACGGCAAGCTGGCCGGTGCGCCAGAGGTATTCCAGCGCGGTCTTCGAGGGATGCCAGTCCCACCAGCCGACGGCGCCCTTTTTCTGGCCGTCGCCCAGGTTCCGGGCCATGACCGGTCCGTTTTGGCGGATCTGCTCCAGGATCCCGTCCAGCATGGCCTCGAAGCCGTCCCGGCGCCACTTGCGCCAACGTTCGCGCAGGCGCGCCCGTTCCCGGTCGAATCGTACGCGCCAATAGGGGTAGAAGCGGGTCGGGATGGCCGCTGCGTCGTGCGTCCAATTCTCGAACAGCGCCGCCTGCCGCTCGAGCAAATGCGTCAGATCCCTGCGCCGGTAAGTCTGGTTCCGGGAAAACAGTATCAGGTGGTGGGCGCGTTCCACCGTGTTGATGCTGTCGAGCTGGATGTAGCCGAGGTGATCGACCAGGGCGAGCAGACCATGGCGGGTCAGCTTCCGGCGCGGAGCGAACGACAGGCCCTGCAGATGAAGCAGGAGCTTGCGGGCCTCGGGATTGGCGATCACCGCCGGCGCCATGCCTGCTTCCTATCGGTTGCGGCGGCCGGTGCGGCCGCCGCGGCGGCCCATGTGTCTGGCCAGGCGGGTTTGCGGGAACTGGGCGGCCTGGCGCAGCAGCGCGACCACGCGCCCGCAGGCATCGTCCGGCAGCGGTCCCTCGGCGACACCGTAGCTGTCGAGCAGGCGGCGCGCCGCCTCCGCCGGGTCCTGTTCTTCGCCGAGCCGCAGCATCCAGGCCACGAGAATGTCCTCCGCCGGCCCCGGAAACTCAGCGCCCATGTCCAGGATCTCCTTGATCAGGCCGCCGGGATCGTCGGGCGAATCGTTGGCCGATATGTACTTGATCGCCATCGGTCACCCGACCTTTCGCAGCAGGTTGAGCCGGGACGGTTGATCGAACCAGACGGCGCCGTCGCGGGCCTCGCCGGCCGCCTCGAAGGCCACTTTCAGCGCGGTCTCTTCGGCCTCGATCCTGCCACGGCGGCTAGCATCGACCGCGATCAGCGCGGCCTTGAATTCCTCGAAGCTACCACGCCGGATCGGGGCGTCGTAGATCGCCTCCAGCTCTAAGCGCAATGCCGGGCCCTCGGCGGCGGCCGCAATGGCCTCCTGCGCCTTGGCCCGCACGAAGGTCTCGTCCTCGATCGCCCGCATCAGTTCGAAATAAGCACCGGCCGCGACCGGCTCCTGGATATAGACGGCACCACCGGGCTTGACCACGCGGGCAGCCTCCTCGAGCGCCTTGGCCTGGCTTTCGACCGGCACGTGGTGCAGCGAGTTGAAGAACACGGCGGCATCGACGCTGGCATCTTCGAAAGGTAGGTCTTCGGCTCGGCCCGAGCGATAGTCCTCGTTGCCGGCGGGCTCGGCCGTGCGGGCCCGGGAGAGTTGAGAATCGGAGCACTCGATTCCGGTCACACGGGCGCCTTCGCGGGTCATGAGGCGCACCAGCGCGCCGTCACCGCAGCCAATATCAACAATGCGCGCGCCTCTCAGCGGCAGATGTTCGCGTAGGACGTCGCTGTGTTTTCGGCGGGATATCCGGCTCATGGCCGGAGTATGAAGGCAGCCTATCGGCCACGGCAAGTCCGCAGCTGCCGGCCAGGCGATCGGTTATGCGGCCGGCAGAGCTTATCCTGGCCAGTGGATTTTTGCCGCCCTGTGCTTCGTTAACCATAATTTCAACGCTATATCCGTAATAATTGGCGTCCCGGCTCTTGGCGGTAACGAGATTTCAACCAACACGCCCCAATGATTGGCCAGGAGACAGCCAATGACGGAACCTCTCGAGCACTGGCGCCGTTGGATCGGACGCACGCAGGAATGTAGCGAGGTCATCGACCTGCTGCGCGCGCGGGCCATGCAGGCGACGCTCGACGACACGGCTGCGGCGCTGGATCCGGGCGACGCCCTGCCGCCGCTTTGGCACTGGCTCTATTTCTGGAACGCCGCGCCGCACTCCGCGCTCGGGCCGGACGGCCACGCGGCGCGCGGCGAGTTCCTGCCGCCGATCAATCTGCCGCGGCGCATGGTCGCCGGCGGCCGGCTCAAGTTTCTTCGGCCTCTGGCGGCCGGCACCATGGCCAAGCGGCGCTCGACCGTCGCCAATGTTGAAAAAAAGCGCGGCAACACGGGCCAGCTGGTCTTTGTCACCATTGTCCATGAAATCTCCGACAAGACCGGTCCCTGCATCCAGGAGGAACAGGACGTTGTCTTTCGCGAAGCGGCCAAGCCCGGCGAGCATACGCCGGCTGGCGATGCGGCGCCGGCGGTCCTGCCGTGGCGTGACCAGATCACACCCGATCCACTGCTGTTGTTCCGCTACTCAGCTCTGACCTTCAACGGGCACCGGATTCATTATCAACTGAAATATGCCACCGAAGATGAGGGTTATCCCGGCCTGGTCGTGCATGGTTCCCTGCTGGCGACCTTGATGGCCAGACTGGTAAGGCGCAAGGCTCCCGATCGCAAGGTTACGGGATTTCGTTTTCGCGCGTTGCGTCCGATCTTCGATAACGCACCCTTCACGGTCGGCGGCAAGGCCATGCCCGATGGCACGGGTGCCGAGGTCTGGATCGCCGATCCGGGCGGCTCGCTGGCCATGAAAGGTCAGGTCGATCTGGCTTAAAGGCCTGCCAGGGCCTTGCCGCCGCAGCCAGGTCGAGAGCCGCCGTCACCCTACCGTCGGCCCGGGTCTTGACGCTCTCGGTCATTCACTGCAAAAAAAGATCGGCCGTCCGGCCTTGACGGTCGGCTCAAACGGGGATGGCAGCCGGATGGCAAAGGCTCAGGACGACCTGATCAAATTTATCGCCCAGGGCGATATGACGGCCTTGGCGGCGGCCCTGGACCAGGGCGGCGATGCCAATACGGCCGACCGCTGGGGCGTCTCGGCGCTCAGCCATGCCGCGGCGCGCGGCAACCTAACCGCGATCGGCCTTCTGCTCGACCACGACGCCGATCCCAACAAGACCAGCGGCGCGGGCAACAGCGCCTTGATGGCCGCCGCCGCCCGCGGCCATTTGGACGTCGTCAAGGCGCTGCTCGAGCGTGGCGCCGATCCGCGGCACGGCAACAAGTGGCATCTCACGGCCGCCGACTGGGCCCAGTGGCCAGCCAATTCGGCAGAGGTGCTGGCTCTGCTGCACGCCCGGGGTGCCTAGCGGCGCCCGGCTTGCCAAACCTTGCGCCAAAGACCGGTCGATGATTGCTGCCTGCGTTTTGGCATGGCGGCCAGGTGTCGCTCCTCGCGCCAGGCGCGGAACACCTTGCGGCGGTAGCGATTGCTGAGGTGTGGCGTGTTCGAGTGATACCGGCCGATCGCCGTGGTCCAGGAGCCGGCGTTGGCCCTCAGCCGGCCGAGATAGCGGGCGGCATAGGCGACGTTCCGCGCCGGGTCGAAGGCTTCGTTCAGGTTGGCGAAGGCCTCGGGGTGATACTGCAAGTTAACCTGCATGCAGCCCACGTCGATGTTTGTTATGCCTCGTGCCTTGAGGCCGCGGACCACAGCAATCGCCGCTGTGCGGCTCGGCAGGAAACGCCCCTTGCCTTCGGCCGTGACCGTCCAGGGCCAGGCAAAAACTGCCCCGTGGGCCGGGCGCCAGCGGCCGGACTCGATCTTGGCGATGGCGTCCAGCAGGTGGCGCGGCAAGCCGGCAAGCTGCTCGGCCAACGCGATATGTCGGCCGCACAGTTGCCAGGGATCGCTGACCAGAGCGCCAGGTTGGGCCGCGCCCGGAGGCGAGCCGGCGGTACAGGCGAGTGCGCAGGAGACGGCACCGAGTCCGCGGCGCAGGGTGGCGATGTTCATGGCACGACCTCCTGCCCGCGGACCTCGCAAGGGCCATGCCAAGGAACGGCGTTCGCCGGCGCTCGGCCTCATACCGGATATCATTGCCAAGTGATGTTTGGTATCAGTCGTTGGGCAGCGTCCGGTCACCCTCGCCCAGCGGTCGCTGCAGGATGACGCTGTCGACCCAGCGGCCGAACTTGAAGCCGACCGAGGGAATCAGACCGGCCTGGCTGAAGCCGAGTTTCTCGTGCAACCGGATCGAGGGCAGGTTGGCGCTGTCGCCGATCACCGCCACCATGCGCCGATAGCCGAGCGCCGTGCAGTCGTCGATCAGCGCGGTCAGAAGTCCCCGGCCGAGACCCCGGCGCTCGCAGCCCGGGGCAACGTAGACCGTGTCCTCGACCGTGTGGCGATAGGCTGGGCGCGGTCGGTAGGGGCCGGCTGTCGCAAAGCCGCTGACCTTGCCATCCAGTTCGGCAACCAGGTAGGGCAGGCGTCTTGCCGTTGCCGCCTCGTAGCGCTCGATGATGGTCTCGAGGTTCGGTGCCTCGAGCTCAAAAGAGGCCAAGCCGTGACTGACGTGATGGGCGTAGATGTTCCGGACCTCGACCAGGTCGTCACGCCGGGCGGCACGGACCCGCGGATCGGTGCCGGCCGCCTGCGCCTCGGCGGTCATGTTAGGCAGGCTGACGCTGCAGACCCTCGATGCTGCCCAGCGCGGCGATCACCTGGTGCATCTCGGCCGCGAGCCGCGGCAACTGGGCGCCACGGCGAATGCGGCCCTCGTCCATATAGAGCGCCCGGTTGATCTCGATCTGAAGGGCGTGCACCGATTCGGCCGGCCGGCCGTAGTGCCGGGTCACGAAACCGCCTGAATAAGGCGTATTGTGGGCCACGTTGTATCCCAGGGCCTTGAGCTCGGCCGCGGCGGTTGCCATGACGACCGGCGCACAGGCCGTGCCGTGGCAATCACCCAGGACGAAATCGACCCGTCGCTTGCCCCGGTCCTGGTCCGGCGGGCCGCCGACCGAGGGCATGGAATGGCAGTCAATCAGCACGCAGTAGCCGAAGTTCTGCTTGGTCGCGTCGACCAGGTCGCGCAGCGCTTCGTGATAGGGCCAGTAGTAGTTGCGAATCCGCTCCAGCGCATCGCGGAAAGTCAGTTTGCCGTGGTAGATATTGGCGCCGTTGGCGACCACCCGCGCGATCGTGCCGAGCCCGGCGGCGACCCTCGGCGAACGGGTGTTGGCATACTTCGGCAACTCGTCCTCGAACATGGCCGGGTCGAGCTCGAAAGGCTCGCGGTTCGGATCGACATAGGCGCGCGGGAAGAGGGCGCGGATCAACGGCGCGCCGAGACCCGGCGCGGCCTGAAAGATCTCGTCGACGAAGGAGTCCTCGGAGCGTCGCAGGGTCAGGCGGTCCAGCCTCGAGGAGGCCACGAAGGACCGCGGGTAGCGGTTGCCGCTGTGCGGGGAGGCGAACACCAAGGGCAGAGTCTGGCATGCCGGGGCGACGACTTCGTGCGGCCTTTCGATTTCGGCGATATCGGTTTTTGCGTCCATCCAACCCTTTGCCGAACGATTGGGAGCCGGTCCGGAACTCGATCACGGTCTCTACCCTCGTGTTTAAGGGAAAGCGGCGCGTCTGTCATGGGCCTTTGTTAAGATCGCGCCGCCGGCCTGGCATATCGGGGCGATTGTTTAATCACTGTTTTAGATGGCCGCGCATAGGGTATAGTCCTCTACCAAGGCGGCGGCGCAAGGTCGCCGGTCTTGATCTCTGCAAGGGCGAAGGGCGAAATGGCGCAAATACTGCTCGCCGAGGATGATGACAGCATGCGCGAGTTCCTGGCCAAGGCCCTGACCCGGGCCGGCCACGAGGTGCGCGCCGTCGGCGATGGTCTCGACGCCCTTACAACCTTGGCGGAGGAGCAGGTCGATATCCTGCTGGCCGACGTGGTCATGCCGGGGCTCGACGGGATCGAGCTGGCCCGGCGCGCCGCCAAGGAGCAGCCGGGCATCAAGGTCATGTTCATCACCGGTTTCGCGGCGGTCGCGCTCAAGGCGCGCGAGGAATCGGCGCGCGGCGCCCGGGTGCTTTCCAAGCCCTTTCACCTGCGCGAACTGGTCAGCCAGATCGATGTCATGCTGGCCGGCCGGCAGTAGGGCGGCGGCGCCAAGCGGCTCCGATTGCCCCTTGCCAGCCGAGGCTTGCCAAAGGCCCGACGATGATGTTATCTCGCCCCGCTCGCCGGCGGCGCGAAAGCCGCTCCACCGCCGGCCAGCGTTTCGCCAAGCCTGAGCGGAACGGGCGCGTAGCTCAGCGGGAGAGCACTACGTTGACATCGTAGGGGTCGCTGGTTCAATCCCAGCCGCGCCCACCATTGCCCGCTCCGTTCGGCTGCCTGGCCGGTGGGTCAGGAGCCTGAGACCGCGCCACCAGGCGGCGCGCCGTGCGCGGACGTCGTGCATTGACAGGCCGGGACCGACTGCCTATCTTCCCGCGCTCGTGACTGGCGGCCCCGCGCCGCCCAGGATATTTGGGAACGCTACGATGAAGGTCATCAACTCACTGAAAACCGCGAAACTGCGCGAGAAGGGCTGCCGGGTCGTGCGCCGCCGCGGTCGCGTGTACGTCATCAACAAGCGGAACCCGCGCTTCAAGGCGCGCCAGGGCTGAGGCTCCTGGCCGGGGGCTGGCCCGCCGGTCGGCCCCGACGGCGGTTTTCCAAGCCGCGCTCCTGTCAGGAGGCGCGGCTTTGCCATGTCCGGGGCGCCCATTGACCGCTCCGGTGGCCGGGACCATAGTTGAGTCGGGCCAAGTGGGCGGTGGCCGGGTCCTGGAGGGAGGATGAGCGCCGATGCAGATGCCGGAGCCGGATTCCGCGGTTGTCGCGCGCCGCCGGCAGATCGCCGCGGCGCTCGGCCGGATCGTCCCCGGCGAAGGCGTGATCGCCGACAATGACGAGCTCACCGCCTACGAGACCGACGGCCTGACGGCCTATAAGCAACGGCCGCTGATCGCCGTTCTGCCGGAGACCACCGAGCAGGTCAGCCAAGTGCTGAAATACTGCCACCGGGAGGCCATCAAGGTAGTGCCGCGCGGTGCCGGCACCTCGCTCAGCGGCGGCGCTCTGCCGCTGGCCGACGGTATCCTGCTGGGCCTCGGCAAGTTCAATCGGATTTTGCAGATCGACTACGGCAACCGCTGCGTCGTGGCGCAGCCCGGCGTCACCAACCTGGGAATTACCAAGGCGGTCGAGGGCGAAGGTTTCTACTACGCGCCGGACCCCTCGAGCCAGATCGCCTGCACCATCGGCGGCAACGTGGCGGAGAACGCTGGCGGCGTGCACTGCCTCAAGTACGGGCTTACGACCAACAACCTGCTCGGCCTGGAGATCGTGCTGATCGACGGCACCGTGCTCAGGCTCGGCGGCAAGCACCTGGATTCCGAGGGCTATGATCTGCTCGGCCTGATGACCGGGTCCGAGGGGCTTTTGGGGGTGGTGACCGAGGTGACCGTGCGCATCCTGAAGAAGCCGGAAACGGCGCGCGCCCTGCTGCTCGGCTTCCCGACCAGCGAGGCGGCGGGTGACTGTGTGGCGGCGATCATCGCGGCCGGAATCATTCCGGGCGGCATGGAGATGATGGACAAGCCGGCGATCCACGCCGCCGAGGATTTCGTCAGCGCCGGCTATCCGCGCAACGTCGAGGCCCTGCTGATCGTCGAGCTGGATGGTCCCGAAGCCGAGGTTGAGGAACTGATCGCCCGGGTCTCCGAGATCGCCTCGAGCAGCGGCGCCGTCACCAACCGGGCTTCCGAGAGCGCGGAGGAACGCGAGCGCTTCTGGGCCGGACGCAAAGCGGCCTTCCCGGCGGTCGGACGAATCTCGCCGGACTACTACTGCATGGACGGCACGATTCCGCGCCATCAATTGCCCAAGGTACTGAAGCGCATGCGCGAGCAGAGCGAGCACTACGGCCTGCGGGTCGCCAACGTGTTCCATGCCGGCGACGGCAACCTGCACCCGCTGATCCTTTACGATGCCAACAATCCGGGCGAACTGGAGAAGGCCGAGGCCTTCGGATCGGACATCCTGAAGCTCTGTGTCGAGGTCGGCGGCGTGCTGACCGGCGAGCACGGCGTCGGCGTCGAGAAGCGTGACCTCATGGGCGAGATGTTCTCCGAGATCGATCTGAAGCAGCAGCAACGGGTCAAGTGCGCCTTCGATCCGGACGCCCTGCTCAACCCCGGCAAAGTCTTTCCGCAGCTGCATCGCTGCGCCGAATTGGGCCGTATGCACATCCACCGCGGGCAGATACCCTTTCCCGACCTGCCGCGGTTCTGACCATGGCCGAGACCTGGAAGCCGGAGACCACCGAACCGGTCGCCGAGGCGGTTGCCTGGGCGGCCGCCGAGGAGACGCCGATCGAGGTGTTCGGGCGGGCCAGCAAGCGCGGGCTCGGCCGGCCGGTGCAGGCGAGCCATGGGCTCGACCTTTCCGGCTTGACCGGAATCACGCTTTACGAACCGGAGGAGTTGGTGCTTTCCGCGCGGGCCGGCACGCCGCTGGCCGAGGTCGAGGCGGCTTTGGCGGAAAAGAACCAGGCGCTCGCCTTCGAGCCTGCGGACCTGGGGCCGCTGCTGGGCGGCGCGGCTGGCGCCGGGACCATCGGCGGCATGCTGGCCTGCAACCTGGCCGGTCCCAGGCGCATCAAGGCCGGCGCGGCACGCGACCACTTTCTCGGGTTCGAGGCGGTCTCGGGCCGGGGCGAGGTCTTCAAGTCCGGCGGCCGGGTGGTCAAGAACGTGACCGGCTACGATCTCTGCAAGCTCTTGGCCGGCTCCTACGGCACGCTGGCGGCCATGACCGATGTGACGATCAAGGTCCTGCCGGCGCCCGAAAAGACGCGCACGGTCCTGGTGCTGGGCCTGGACGAGGCCCTGGCGCTCGCGGCCATGACGCGGGCGCTGGCTTCCGCCCACGAGGTCTCCGGCGCCGCGTACCTGCCGGCTGACTTGGTCTTGGAGTCCGAGGTTTCCTACGTTCGCGAGGCGCGTGCCGGTGTCACCGCGCTGCGGGTCGAGGGGCCGGCGGCCTCGGTCGCCTACCGCTGTGCCGCCTTGCGCGAGGAGCTATCCGACCTCGGGCCGACCGAGGAGCTGCACGGTCAAAACTCGGCGCTGTTCTGGCGCGAGCTACGCGATGTCAGGCCCTTCTGGAATCGGCCGGACTATTTCATATGGCGACTCTCGGTCCCGCCACAGGAAGGACCCGGCGTTGTGGCCCGGATACAGCCCCCGGGAAACCACTCCCACTACTACGATTGGGGCGGCGGCCTGATCTGGCTGGCACTCGAGCCAAGCGCCGACGCCTGCGATCTGGCGGTGCGTGAGGCCGTGGTTCCCTGCGGCGGCCATGCTACCCTGATCCGCGCGTCGGATTCGACCCGAGCGTCGATCCCCGTGTTCCAGCCCCAGGACCCGGCCCTGGCGGCGCTGACCCGGAGGGTCAAGGAAAGTTTCGACCCGCGCGGGGTGCTCAACCCCGGGCGCATGGTGGCGGGGCTCTGAAATGCAGACCACTTTCACCCTGGCCCAGCTTGCCGATCCCGATATCGCCGAGGCGAACGGAATCCTGCGCAGCTGCGTGCACTGTGGCTTCTGCACCGCGACCTGCCCGACCTACGTGCTGCTGGGCGACGAGCTCGACAGCCCGCGCGGGCGCATTTACCTGATCAAGGACATGCTGGAAAAGGCCAAGCCGGCCTCGGAAAAGGTCGTCAAGCACATCGACCGCTGCCTCACCTGCCTGGCCTGCATGACAACCTGTCCTTCGGGCGTTCACTACATGCATCTGGTTGACCACGCCCGTAAGCACATCGAGGAGACCTACCGGCGGCCGCTGGTCGATCGCCTGATGCGCGGCCTGCTTGCCTTCGTCCTGCCCAATCCCCGACGCTTCCGCCTGGCCCTGATCGGCGCGGCGCCGGTGCGGCCGCTCAAGGCGTTGCTGCCGGGTTCCCTCGGCGCCATGCTGGCGCTGGCCCCGGCCCGGGTGCCCAAGGCCAGTCCGGTCGACCGGCCGCAGGTCTTCCCGGCCGAGGGGCCGCGCCAGGCGCGGGTCGCGCTCATGACCGGTTGCGCCCAGCCGGTCTTGGCGCCGCAGATCAACGAGGCGACGCTGCGCCTCTTGACCCGCCACGGGGTCGAGGTGGTGGTCGCCAAGGGGGCCGGCTGTTGCGGCGCGCTGACCCACCACATGGGCAAGGAGGCGCCGGCTCTGGCCGCGGCCAAGGCCAACGTCGCCGCCTGGAGCGCCGAGCTCGAGGGCCAGGGTCTCGATGCCGTCGTCATCAACGCCTCGGGCTGCGGCACCACGGTCAAGGACTACGGCTTCATGCTGCGCGGGGAACCGGCCTGGGCCGAAAAGGCGGCGAAAATCTCCGCCCTGACAAAGGACGTGAGTGAGTTCATGACCGGGCACGGTCTGCGGCCACCGGTGCTTGAGACGAAATTGACGGTGGCCTACCATTCGGCCTGTTCCATGCAACACGGCCAAAAGATCACGCGGGCGCCGAAGGATCTGCTGACAGTCGCCGGGTTCCGAGTCAGGGATGTTCCCGAGGGGCATCTCTGCTGCGGTTCGGCCGGGACCTACAACATCCTGCAGCCGGCGATCGCCGCTCGCCTGCGCGACCGCAAGGTGGCGAACATCGAAAGCGTGCAGCCGGACGTGATCGCGACCGGAAATATCGGCTGCATGACCCAGATCGCGATCGCAACCGCGATCCCCATGGTGCACAGCGTGGAACTACTCGATTGGGCGACCGGCGGCCCCTTGCCGAAGGCCTTGGAAGGTCGGGCGTTTGCCGTGGCGTCGTCCGCGGCGGCGGAGTAGCCGCTAGAGCCAGTAGTTCACCGTCAGGGCGACGGTCTGAACCTCGAAGGGGTTGTCGATGTCCAGGGACAGGTTGCCCAGGTCGAGGGCAAGCAGCGGCTTACCGTTGGCGAGGGCCCGGTATTCCAGGTTCAGATCGAGATTGGGCAAGGGACTGTAGCCGATGCCCGCGAAGGCGCGCGACCGGCGCGTCGACTTGTCCCTTATCAGCCAGACATCGAGGTCACGCAGGTCCATGGACAGCCTGAAGGGACCCAGGCCGACCCCGGCGTAGGGCAGCAACAGGGCGCGATCGTCCCACGCCGTTCGGCCGCCATCCCGCCAGGGCGTCTGGCTGCTGCCGGCCGGGTCCGCCGCCTGACGCCAAGCGGGAAAGGCATAGCGGCTGTAACCGCCGCCAAGGGCGCTGGGCTCGAAGGCGAAATCGCGCAGAGAAAGGTCGAGGCCCTTGATGTCCCGCTGTGCCGGCACCGGCCACGGGACGCCGCCCAGATAAGCCAGGGCGCCGAAACCCGCGACGGCCAGAACCCAGGCCGCCAGCTTCTTGGTTAACCACATCCGCGTCCCTCCTTACCTGGCCGGCCGATCAGCCAATTTGGGATCTTTTCTCGGCGCGAGCGGGGCCAGGATGTGGCGAAATCTGGGCACGGCGGCTAGCCGCCGGCCAAGCCCTTCAGGGCCATGCGCTGGGTCGCCACGGCGCGTTCCCAGACCATCTCTTTCCAGTCGTCTCGGTCTTGGTAGAAGGCGTCGCGGATCTGGCTCTTGATCGCGCGCCCTTTGGCCGAACCTGGCTGGCCGTGGATGTGCAGCCAGTTGTCGGCGCGCAGCGCCAGGCGCACCTCGGGCGAGGGTATCGTGCCGTATTCCAAGGCGATGGCGGTGAGCTCGCAGGACTCGGGCAGGGCCTCGGCCATGCCCAGCACATTGAATCCGTACAGTTCGACCGAGGCCGAGTTGCCCAGTGCCGGCGAGGTCACATCTTCATCGTACCACTGTTGAGCGCGTTCCAGACCGCCGGTGCCGGGGGTGTGAATGCAGATCCGCTCGCCATAGCCGTAGGGGCCGAGCCCTGTGTGGTAGTCGATCACGGCGACATGGCGCGCCCTGGCCAGCGTGGCCGAGAAGATCCGCTTCAACAGCTTATGGGACCAGGTCGGCGCGCTGCCGCCGTAAAAAATGCCCTCCGCGTGGCCGTATTGGCCGCCTGAAATCGCCTTTTGCAGGGCGCGCGGCCCGTTCTTCTCGGCAAAGTCGTCCAGCACCCGCTTTGTCTCGGCGATGACCGCGTCGTTCCATTCCGTCGGGCAGATCGCCTCTCTCAGCGTTTCGTAGCCTTCGTTGACCGGGTAGTCCGCCTGATGATCGACGAAGTTGCGGTTGAGGTCGACGTTGTCCTCGGTCACGCGTCTCAGCCCGGCAAAACCGTATGGGTTGATTGCGTGGATTTGGAGCAGCGCGACACCGTGCGGCAGGTCGCGGTAGAGGCCGGATTCCAACCAGCCGAACTGCACACCGGATCCACAAAACCCCTCCACGCCATGGGTCGCCGAGATGGTCACCAGCACTCGTTCGGCGTCGGCTGGCCCGAGCCAGGCAGTGTCGGTGAAGAGGGCGTCGCCGTCCGAACCGCGCTTCGGGTGCTCGTAACTCTCAATGGCGGCGCCGGCTTGTCGGCACGCGTCCAGGAATTTTTCCCGCGCCGTGGCATAGCCCGTTGAGTAATACCGGCTCGCTGTCATCTTGCGCCCCGTCCTCTGCCCCGTGGGCATTTGTTTTAGCGCGACCGGCCGGTTTGACGATAGGGCTCTTTTCCGGCTCGGCCGGGCTCGAGCCCTGGGCGCGAATCGGGAAGTCGTGCCACCCGCTTGGCTCTCATCGAATCGTGACCGCGCTCCGGGGCCAATCTCCTTGGGTTACGTACGGCCTAGCGTCATACTAGGAACCATGAGCTTCCCACGGTTCATAGCGTGCGCTCTCTTGGCGCTGCTCGTAGCCGGGCCGGTGACGGCCGACCAGAACGATTCGCGGCTTCCGGGTTTGTTCAAGAACCTGCTCAGCGCCGTCAACCCCGAGGCGGCACAAGGCATCGAGGTGCAAATCTGGCACATCTGGTTCCAGCATGGCGACAACGCAGTTGTCCTGCTTATGGAGCAGGGCGAGGCGGCGATGGGCCGGCAGGACTACGAATCGGCGCTTCGGTCGTTCAATCAGGTGATCCAGATCGCCCCGGAATTCGCCGAGGGCTGGAACCGTCGCGCCACGCTTTACTACCTGATGCGCCGCTACGACGACTCCCTGGCCGATATCGACAAGACCCTGGCTCTCGAGCCGCGACACTTCGGGGCCCTCGCGGGCCGCGGCCTGGTCTATAGTGCGATGGAAGAACTGGATTTGGCGCTCGACGCGTTCGAGGCGGCGCTTGCCGTCAATCCACATATGGTCGGTCCCAGGATCAACGCCGAGGCGATCCGCAAGAACCTCGGCGACCGGGACATTTAGAGCATTATCCGAACAAGTCGATCCGGCCCGGCACCGACTCTACGCGAACGGGTAACGCGCTAGGTTAGAGGCTCCCGGCAAAGCTTAACGGAGATTAAAGGCCCGACTGATAGACCTGGACGGCTGGCTTTCCGCATGGGCGCCCGGGACATGGACGAGCTTTACATTCTATTCGCCAAGATCATCTCGCCGTTGTTCTATCCCCTCGTCTCGAACCAGCGCATTTACGTCCTCTATCTCGGCTCCGCGCTGCTGCTGGCTTTTATCGTCTACTTGGCCTCCAAATCCCGGAAGCGGACGGGTTTGATCCGGGGGTTTCTCGCCTATTGTTTCCCCAAGGCGGTCTATGCCCACCACTCGGCGCTCGTCGACTACAAGTACTTCCTGATCAACCGGGCCACCTTCGGGATCTTCTTCGGCCCGTTGATCGTCAGTTCCGCCCTGGTCTCCGGCTTGACGCTCGGCGGCCTGCAGTCGCTGACGGGCCGGGCCGATCTCGGTCTCCCATCCGGCCCGGTGGCCGCCATGATCTTTACCGGTCTCGTGGTCCTGGCCATAGATCTCGGGATCTTCATTGCCCACTACCTGCAGCATAAGGTTCCGGTGTTGTGGGAGTTTCACAAGGTCCACCACTCCGCCGAGGTCATGACGCCGATCACGGTCTACCGCATGCACCCGGTGGACGATCTGCTGAGCGGCAGTCTGACCGGAATCCTGGGTGGCGCGATTCACGGCGTTTTCGCTTTCCTCTACGCCGACGGGGTCGGTCTGATTACGGTTTTCCAGCTGAACCTCTTTACCTTCGTATTCTACGTGGCGGGCTACAATTTACGGCACTCGCACATCTGGCTTTCCTACCCCAAGACGCTCAGCCATCTATTCGTAAGTCCGGCCCAGCATCAGATTCACCACAGCAAGCACCCGCGGCACTTCGACAAGAACCTCGGCTTCATCTTCGCTTTTTGGGACCATTTCGCCGGAACGCTCTACGTCCCCGATGGCAAGGAGGAGATCACATACGGGTTGCACGGCGACGAGCACAAGGCGTTCGACTCGGTCTGGAACCTCTACGTCCTGCCGTTCAAGAGGGTAGCGGCGCGCTTCCGCGGCGCATTGGATAGCGGCACATGACCAGGCATATCCTGCTGATTGCCGGGATCGTCGTTCTGGCGGCTGCCGCGGCCTGGTCCCGGCCGCTCACCGCACCGCTGCCCGAGGATGTCTATCTGGAAGCCCTGACCTGGGTCGAGGTCCGGGCCCTGATCCGAAGCGGCAAGACCGTGGCGATCGTGCCGACCGGCGGGGTCGAGCAGAATGGGCCGCATCTGGCGCTCGGCAAGCACAACTACATCGTACGCCATACCGCCGGGCGAATCGCCGCGGCGCTGGGCAACGCCCTGGTCGCACCCGTGGTGGCCTATGTCCCGGAGGGGCCGATCGATCCACCCGGCGGCCACATGGCCTTTGCCGGCACGCTCAGCGTCCCGGAGGAGGTCTTTGCCGCGGTCCTGGAGCACACGGCGCGCAGCCTGCGGACTCACGGTTTCGAGACCATCTGCTTCGTCGGCGACAGCGGCGGCAATCAGGCCGCACAGGCCGCGGTCACGGCCAAGCTGAACGCCGAGTGGGCCGGCAGCGGGGTCAAGGTGCTCCACGTCGGCGACTACTATGAGCCCAAGGCCAATGGGCAACCCGCATGGCTGCGCGAACAGGGCGAGAGCGATGCCACGATCGGCAGCCACGCCGGTATCCGAGATTCTTCGGAACTGATGGCGGTATTTCCCGAGGGCGTTCGGTGGGACCGCCGAGCGCCGGACGGCGGGCGCTTTTACAGCGAGCCGACCGGCGTGATCGGCGACCCGACCCGGGCTTCGGCCGAGCGCGGCGAAATCATGCTCCAGCTAAAGATCGAGGCGGCGCTCCGGCAGATCCGCGCGGCGCTCGAGCCCGAGCGGTCGTGAGCCCGGCCAAACCGCCGATCTCAGTGCGCGATAAGGCCATGGTCTGGCGTGCCGGCCGTGTATGGCTGATAGAACCATCGCACCCCGCGACCAATACTCGGACAGGCTCCTAGTCCTCGATCCAGGCGATGCGCAGAAGGTTCGTGGTGCCCGGGGTGCCGAAGGGGACACCGGCGGTGACCACGATCTTGTCGCCGGTTTCGGCGAAGCCTTCCTGCACGGCGAGGCGGCGGGCCTTTTCGACCATTTCACGGGTGTTGCTTACGTCCGCGGTGTGTACGCAGTGGGCGCCCCAAACCAGGGCCAGGCGGCGGGCCGCTTCGATCTTGTTGGTCAGCACCAGGATCGGCACGTCCGGCCGTTCCCGTGCGGCGCGCAGGGCGGTCGAGCCGGACATCGTGTAGCAGACGATGGCGGCGGCGCCGATCGTCGAAGCAACCTGCGCGGCGGCCAAGGTAATGGCGTCGGCAGCGGTCGCCTCCGGCTCGGGTTGCATGGCATGTAGAATCCGCCGGTAGGAACGGTCCTGTTCGGTGCTGGTGATGATGCGATCCATCATCGCAACCGATTCGACGGGATAGTCCCCGGCGGCGCTCTCGGCCGAGAGCATCACGGAATCGGCGCCGTCGTAGACCGCGGTGGCGACATCCGAGGCCTCGGCCCGGGTCGGCGCCGGTGCGTGCACCATCGACTCCAGCATCTGTGTGGCGACGACCACCGGTTTGCCGTTCAGGCGGCAAGCCTGGATGATCTCCTTCTGCCGGCCCGGCACCGCCTCGGGCGGCATCTCCACGCCCAGGTCGCCGCGCGCCACCATGATCGCGTCGGACAGCTCCACCAGTTCCTTCAGGCACACCAGCGCGGCCGGCTTCTCGATCTTGGTCATGATCGGCGCGCGGCCGCCGATCAGGTCCTTGGCTTCGATCAGATCCTCGGGGCGCTGCACGAAGGAGAGCGCGACCCAGTCGACCTTCAGGTCGAGACCGAAGCTCAGGTCTGCGCGATCCTTCTCGGTGAGCGGTGAAATCGGCAACACGGCGCCCGGCACGTTGACGCCCTTGCGGTCGGTCAACAGGCCGCCAGCCAGCACCAGCGTCTCGGCATAGTCCTTGCCGCAGTCTTGCACCTGCAGGCGCAGCTTGCCGTCGTCGACCAGTAGAATGTTGCCCGGCTCGAGCGCGGCGAAGATCTCCGGATGGGGCAGGGGCGCGCGCACCCTGTCGCCGGCCATTTCGTCCAGATCGAATCGGTAGGTGGCGCCGGGCTTGAGTTCGGTCTTGCCGCCCTCGATCCGGCCGACACGCAGTTTCGGCCCCTGCAGGTCGAGCAGGATCGCGATCGGTCGCTTGGACCGTTTCTCCAGCTTGCGAATGATCTCGACGCGGGATCGGTGGTCCGCGTGATTGCCGTGGCTGAAATTCAGGCGAAAGACATCGGCGCCGGCTTCGAACAGCGCCTTGATCGTGGCGGCGTCCGACGAGCTCGGCCCCAGGGTGGCGATGATCTTGGCTTTACGGCGGCGGCGCATGGCAAAGCAGCTTAGCTCGCTTCGCCGTTAGTTCCAGGCCAAAAGCATATGGCGCACTTGGTTCGGCGCTATCCCTACGCCGGTCAGGCGCCGGGTTTGCGCCTGCGCTCCGTGGCGCGAATCATTTCGCGGATGCGCGGCTGAATCTCCGTGCGCCAGCGCTTGCCGTTGAAAACGCCGTAGTGGCCGACACCCGGCTGGACATAGTGGTGATGGTCGTCGGCCGGCAGGTTGACGCAGAGGTCGTGGGCCGCTTCGGTCTGTCCGACGCCGCAGATATCGTCCTTCTCGCCTTCGACCGTCATCAAGGCGGTGTTTCGGATCGCACGGCAATCGATTTTCATGCCGCGGTGGGTCATGGTTCCGTCCGGCAGGGCGTGATCCTGAAATACCGCCTTGATCGTCTGCAGGAAGAACTCGGCCGGCAGGTCCATGACCGACAGGTACTCCTCGTAGAACTTGCGGTGCTGCTGCACCGAGTCGCAGTCACCTTCGATCAGGTGATTGTAAAGGTCGATGTGGGCCCCGAGGTGGCGGTCCAGGTTCATGGTCATGAAGCCGGTCAGCTGAACGAAACCCGGGTAGACGCGTCGCAGGAAGCCGGGATGGGGCAGCGGCACGCGCGAGATGACCGCGTGTTCGAACCAGGCCAGGCTCTTCGACATGGCGTGTTCGTTGACCAGGGTCGGATTGCGCCGCGTGTCGATCGGCCCGCCCATCAGCGTGATCGAGGCCGGTTGGCGGGGATCGCCGAGCGCCGCCATGATCGCGGTCGCGGCCAGCACCGGGACCGAGGGCTGGCAGACCGCCACGACGTGGGTCTCGGGCCCGACAAAGCGGACCAGCTCGATGATCGTGTCGATGAAGTCGTCGAGGTCGAATCGTCCGGCCGAAAGCGACACCGTACGGGCATCGCGCCAGTCGGTGATGTAAAGCTCGTGCTCCGGTATCATGGCCTCGACGGTGCCGCGGAGCAGCGTCGCGTAGTGCCCGGAGAGCGGTGCGACCAGCAGGACCTTCGGGTCGTGCCGCTCGCCGCGGGCCGAACGGTCGCGGCCGAAATGCAGCAGGTCGACGAAGGTCCTGCGCAAAACCACCTGCTCACGGACGGCGACCGGCAGGCCGTCGATCTCGGTCCGCTCGATGCCGAACGAGGGTTTGCCGTAGCGCCGAGTCGCGCCCTCGAAAACCTCGCAGGCAGCCGCGACCGAGCGGCCGACCGTCGTATAGGAAAACGGGCTGAAAGCGTTGCCGCAGGCGTTCTTCAGGATTTCGCTGGAGATTCGCAACGGCGCGATGCAGGCGTGAGCGATTTCGTAGGCATGATATTGCAAACTTTGTTGCCCCCTTTTGTCGTTGCGTGGCCGGGCCGCCAAGATTGTCGCGGGCTGCCGGTCGCTATTGCGTCGCAGTATCGTTAATGTTGCGACGCCGTAACAAGTCGTGGGTTTACTTACGCAAGAATGGGGGGCGTCGGGTAAACACTTTGTGAATCGGGTGAAAATGGTTCCTGGAATGGCGGTCCCAGTCCTGACGCAGCGCAATATAAACGTGCCGACAGTGGCCCAGGGTCCAGGTCGTGGGTCGCCCGGGGGCTGGTCGAAGAAGCCCCCGGACGGTGGTCTGATTCTCGATCGCAGGTATGCTTAGAAGGCGAAACGCAGCCCGAGCCAGACGCTGCTGTTCAGGTAGGAGATGTCGTCGTTGTCGCCGGCCTCGTCGGTGATATGCGCGTCGGTCGTGCCGAAAAACCGGTAGTCCAGGCTCAGTGTCGTGTTGGGTGTGACCTCGAAGCCGAGCCCGGCACCGACCTGGAAGGCAAAGACTGTGTCTTGGTCGTCGATCGCCTTGGCACCAAGGACCTCGACATCGTCCCACTCGACAACGGCCACGCCGAGACCGGCGCCGAGGTACGGCGTCCACGGCGTGCTGTTGGCGAAATCGAAGAAGGCGTTTGCCATGAACGCCACCGAGTCGACCTCGCCGTCCGCATTGAAATTGCTGCCAGATACCTCGAATTCGTCGAGTTCGTTTCGGCGATAGGTGATTTCACCCTCGAACCGAAAGTTCGGATTCAGCTGATAACCCACGGCACCGCCGACAGCGAAACCGGGGTCGTAAGACAGGCTGTCGAAGACTCCGGTAGGATCGTCGATATCGCTGTCGAAAGCGATGTTCAATCCGCCGTGCGCCTCGATATAGGCGCGCTGCGCGGAAGCTGGATGCAATTGCAGCAGTAAAGCGGCCACGACGATGACCATGAAGTTGAAAGCGCGCATTTGCCGTCTCCTCTCCGCGAACGGAATCGGTGGGATTTGGAAAAGTAGGGGCCGCAATGTTTGCAACTGTAAGTTTCGCTGTGTCAGGAGAAAATGCATGCCATTGGTTAAACAAACTTGAAAAAAACCCGGCCGTTAGAGAAGTCCGGTCCCGGCTTGCCGGCGGCGAGGCGGCGCAATGCTTCAGGACAGGACCAGGATCGCCCGGAAGTCGTTGACGTTGGTCAGGGTCGGGCCGGTCATCACCAGGTCGCCGAGCGCCGCGAACAGACTGTAGCCATCGTTTTCGGCGAGATAGGCCTTTGGATCTAGACCCTTCTCGCGGGCGCGGACCAGGCTGTCGGGGCCGATTGCCGCGCCGGCATTGTCCTCGCTGCCGTCGATGCCGTCGGTGTCGCAGGCTATGGCATGGATGCCGTCGTGGCCCTCCAGGGCGAGCGCCAGCGCGAGCAAGAATTCGGCGTTGCGACCGCCACGCCCCTGGCCGCGCACCGTGACCGTGGTCTCGCCGCCGGACAGCAGAACGCAGGGCGCCTTGGCGGGCTGGCCGTAACGCGCGGCCTGCTTGGCGATGGCCGCCATGACCTTGGCCACCTCGCGCGATTCGCCTTCGATGGCATCGCCCAGGATGACCGGCACAACACCGAGTTCGCACGCCTTCGCGGCGGCGGCTTCGAGCGCGTCCTGGGGCCGCGCGATCAGCCGAAGCTCGGCCCGCGCCAGGCGCGGGTCGCCCGGTTTCGGGGTTTCATCGCCGGCCGCTTCGAGGTGGCGGACGACCGCGGAGGGCGGCGTGATGCCGTATTTCGCTAGGATCGCGCGGGCATCGGCGAAGCTTGTCGGATCGGGCACGCTGGGTCCCGAGGCGATCACCGCGGGATCGTCGCCCGGCACGTCGGAGATCGCCAGAGTGACCACGCGTGCCGGGGCCGCAGCGGCGGCGAGGCGTCCCCCCTTAATCGCCGAGAGGTGCTTGCGCACACAGTTCATCTCGGAAATATCGGCGCCGGATTTGAGCAGCGCCCGGCCGACCGCCTGCTTGTCCTCCAGGCTGAGATCGCCCGCCGGCAGGGCCAGGAGAGCCGAGCCGCCGCCGGAGATCAAACAGAGCACGAGATCGTCCGACGTCAGGCCGCTTACCCGGGCCAGGATCTCCGCCGCGGCCCGGCGGCCGGCGGCATCGGGCACCGGATGGGCGGCCTCGACCACCTCGATCGTCCGGCAGGTCACGGCGTGGCCGTAACGGGTCACCACGAGGCCCTCGAGCGGGCTCTGCCAGTGGTCCTCGACCGCCTTCGCCATGGCTGCGGCCGCCTTGCCGGCGCCGACCACGACGGTGCGCCCGGCAGGCCGAACCGGTAGGTTGGGCGGCACCACCTTCAGCGGATCGGCGGCCGCGAGCGCCGCGTCGAACAGGCTGCGCAGAAGTGCGTTGGGATCGGGCGGGTTCACGGGCCTAGTGTTTCGTAGCTCTGCCGTTTTGTACGAAGTTGAGGGCGCTCACGAACTCCTCCAGCTTGGCACGGTCCATCAGATAGAGATTGCGGCCCTTGCGCCGCAACAGATCGATCGAGCTCATCTGGCTGAGCGCTCGGGCCGCGGTCTCGCGCGTTGTGCTGACGCGGCTGGCTATTTCGCGCAGAGGCGGCATCGGCCGGACGATCCAAAGTCCCGGGACCGCGGCATCGGGCACCGCCATGCGCAGCAGCTCGGCGAAGACCCGCTGAGTTGCGGCCAGGGTCGAGAGTTCCATGATCCGCACGTCGCCGGCGCGCACCATGTGGCTCAGGTGTTTGAGCACCTTGAAGGTAACCTCGACCCGCTCCTGCAGCAGTTTCAAGAAGGCGCTCGAAGGCATCGTGGCGATCACGGACTCCTGAATCGTGACCACGCTGGCCGAGCGCGGCTGCCCATCGATCGCGGCCAACTCGCCGAAGCAATCGCCCGCCTCGACCGTGGCGAAAGCCACCTGGCGGCCGGAGGCTGAGAAATTGACGACGCTGACCGCGCCCTGGACCACGAAAAAGACGTCCCGGCAGCGGGAGCCGAAATCGATGATCCGCTGCCCGGATTTGAACTGCCGCCAGCGACACTGTGCTTCGATTTGCGCTCTTGCTGCCGGATCGAGCCCCTCGAAAAAATGAATATTCGCCAACGTCCTGGTTTGTTGTATCTGCAATTCCAAAGCCTCCCACTTAGGCCGGTTTTCAACCGGCGCTGTCGTATTTGTCGTTACATCTCCGGTGGGTGGCTCCCTCTCGTCTCAGACGACCTGGAAACCGTAGGCGTAGGGATCGTCTGCGTCGATGAATATCGTATTGAATCCGGTGATTCTGGCCCAGCCTTCGATCGACGGCACGATCGCCTCGTGATTGCCGACCCGGGTCTCGGCCTCGACCCGGCCTCGGAACAGCGAGCCGATGATGCTCTCGTGGACGAAATCCTCGCCGACCGAGAGTTTGCCGCGCGCCGCCAATTGTGCCATGCGGGCCGAAGTGCCGGTGCCGCAGGGGCTGCGGTCGATCGCCTTGTCGCCATAGAAGACCGCGTTCTTGGCTTGCGCTTCGCCGCCCTCGCTCGGCCGGCCGGTCCACAGAATGTGGCTGACGCCGCGAATCGTCGCGTCCTCCGGGTGGACGATCTCTATGGCCTCGTTGATGCGCGCCCGCAGGCGTGGCGAAAGCCGCAAGATGTCGCCGACCGTCAAGTCGGCGAGGTCGCCGAAATTCGCCTGGCTCTCGACGATGGCATAGAAGTTGCCGCCGTAGGCGATATCCACGGTCAGGCGGCCGAGGTCCGGGCAATCTACCTCGACGTCCCGGGCCGCTAGGTAGGAACCGACGTTGGTGATGCGGACCGCCTCGACCCGGTCGCCGGCCATGCGGAAACGGGCCTCGACCGGCCCGGCCGGGGTTTCCAGCCGGAGCAGACCTGGCTGGCGCGGTTGGACCAGGCCGCGTTCCAGGGCGAAGGTCACCGTGCCGATGGTGCCGTGGCCGCACATCGGCAGGCAGCCGCTGGTCTCGATATAGAGCACGCCGACGTCGCAGTCTTGGCGGCCGGGCGGATATAGGATCGCGCCCGACATCATGTCGTGGCCGCGCGGTTCGAACATCAAACCGGTCCGGATCCAGTCATAGCGCTTCAGGAAGTCCTGGCGCCGCTCGCTCATGGTCGCGCCTTCGAGCGGCGGGCCGCCGCCGGCGACCAGCCGCACCGGATTGCCGCAGGTGTGGCCGTCGATGCAGAAGAAGGTGTTGGGTTTGAAGCTTCCGTTGTTCCCTGCCATCCGGCGTTTTTAGGCCCCGGCCGGGCCTGTTGCAACCGGAGTGAAGCGGCTATAGTCGGCCGATGACGGACCAGGCCGGAACCGCGGAGCAGATGGACGGGGCCCTGCTCGCCGACGACGAGCCCGCGCCCTTCGAGCACGTCAACGAAACCGGCGCCGCGCCGCTTCTGCTGCTGTGCGACCATGCCACCAATTTCCTGCCCCGCGCGTTCAAGTCCCTCGGCCTGGATCAGGCCCAGCTGGCCCGGCATATCGCCTGGGATATCGGCATCGCCGAGGTGACGCGGGATATCGCCCGCCGGCTCGACGCGCCGGCGGTCATGACCCACTTTTCCCGGCTGATCGTCGATCCGAACCGGCCGCTCGATGATCCGACCTTGATCCCGCAGATCGGCGACGGTGTCATCGTGCCGGGAAACCGGGACCTGAGCGCCGAAGACCGGCAGCGGCGGCTGGATACCTTCCACCGGCCCTACCACCGGGCGATCGACCGCACCCTGGACGCCATGGCGGCGCGCGGTCCGGGCCCGGCGGTGGTTTCCATGCACAGCTTCACACCGGTGATGAAGGGCTTCGAGCGGCCCTGGCAGATCGGCGTCCTGTGGAACGACGATCCGCGCCTGCCGCGGCCGGTGATGGCGAACCTGCGCGCCCAGGGCATCGCGGTCGGCGACAACGAGCCCTATTCCGGGCGTGGCGGCTGTGGCCATACCTTGCAGGAGCATGCCGACAGGCGCGGCCTGGCCAACGTCCTGATCGAGGTGCGCCAGGATTTGATCGACACCCATCAAGGCGCCACCCAATGGGCCGCGCTGCTTGCCAAGGTACTGAGCGAGGTGTTGAGCGATTCGCGGATTCTTCAGGGCGCGAGAGGGCAGGGGGAGTTGAGCGCATGACCGAGCCGAGCTTCACGGTCGGTATCGAGGAGGAATACTTGCTGGTCGACCGCAAGACCCGCGATCTGGTCTACGACGCGCCGGAATCGGTCATGGCCGAGTGCGAGCGGCGCCTGCAAGGCCGGGTCAGCCCGGAGTTTCTGCAGTGCCAGATCGAGGTCGGCACCAGCAAGTGCGACACCATCAAGCAGGCGGCCGCCGAGATCCGCGATCTGCGCCGCACCGTGGCCGAGGTCGCGGGCGAGCACGGGCTCGCGCCGATCGCCGCCTCGACCCATCCCTTCGCCGCCTGGGACGCCCAGAAGCACACCGACAAGGAGCGCTACAACGTTCTGGCCCGCGACATGCAGGCGGTCGCGCGCCGCCTCCTGATCTGCGGCATGCACGTCCACTGCGGCTTGGACGACGACGAGCTGCGCTTGGACCTGATGGGCCAGATCGCCTACTTCCTGCCCCATCTCCTGGTGCTCAGCACCTCCTCGCCCTTCTGGCGCGGCGAGGTTACCGGGCTCAAGTCCTACCGCCTGGCGGTGTTCGACGAGCTGCCGCGCACCGGCCTGCCGGAAGGCTTCGATTCCTGGGGCGAGTACCAGCGCCATCTCGACATCATGATCTCCGCCGGCCTGGTCGAGGACGCCAGCAAGCTGTGGTGGGACGTTCGGCCCTCGGCGCGCTTCCCGACCCTGGAGATGCGCATCGCCGACATCTGCACCCGGGCCGAGGACACCTTCTCGATCGCCGCGATCTACGTCTGCCTGCTGCGCATGCTCTACCGCCTGAAGCGCAGCAACCAGCGCTGGCGCAAGTACACCAACATGCTGGTCCAGGAGAACCGCTGGCGCGCCCAGCGCTATGGCATCGACGAGGGCCTGGTCGATTTCGGCAAGGGCCAGATCGTGCCCTACAAGGACCTCTTGGAGGAGATCATCGAATTGGTTGAGCCCGACGCGCTGGCGCTCGACTGCCTGGCCGAGGTCGAGCACGCCCGCGACATCGTCAAGCGCGGCACCAGCGCCCACCGCCAGATCGAGATCTTCGAGGAAGCCCTGGAAGAGGGCGCCGACAAGCACGAGGCGCTCCAGGCCGTGGTCGACTTCCTGATCGAGGAGACCCTGGTGGGGGTGGATGCACCGGCGGTTTAACGGTCGGTTGCTTTGCCGGCATTGGGGATGACCGGCCGACTTGCCTCGAATCACCGTCTGGGGATGCACCTTGGATCGATCTTCGAGCGGAAGGAACCTTAACCATGCAATACGAGCAACCGCGGGCCGTTTCGGCCGTGGCGACCGTCGCCATTCTCCTCGGGCTGGGCCTGATGGCGCTCTCTTTCCAGGCCTCCCAGCCAGGCTGGAACGCCCAAGTAAGCCAGTTGGAACGGGCCGCGGCCGCCGCGGACATGATCTGGGGCTCCATCTAGCCGCTTACCTGTGGCGCGACCCGGGCCGAGGGCACCTTCTCGGTCGTCGCGATTTCTGTCTGGCCCTTGCGCAGGCTCTGGCACCTGAAGCGCAGCAACCGGCGCCGGGGCAAACACACCGATATGCAGGTCCAGCTCGATGCGTCGAGCGATTAGCCGGTCTTGGCCGCCTCAGCCCTCTTGCAGCCGCTCGCGCAGTTGCTTCAGCACCCGGGCCGCGGTGCGCAGGTCCTTCTCGTCCAGGCGGCGGGCCAGGTCGTCGGCCAGCGCGCCCATGCGGGCGTCGAGATCGTCGAAGG
Organism: Kiloniellales bacterium; assembly: GCA_041617155.1. Taxonomy (GTDB): domain Bacteria; phylum Pseudomonadota; class Alphaproteobacteria; order Kiloniellales; family JAKSDN01; genus CAMYKD01. The sequence continues at coordinate 7,104 of JBFJPL010000037.1, read as the reverse complement.
TCTGCTCGCCCCTGGCGGTCAGGCGCAGCAGCTTCGAGCGTTTGTGCGCCGGGTTGTCGACGAATTCGATCAGGCCCGCCGCGGCCGCCTCGTCGGCGAGGCGCTGGATGCGCTGGCGGGCGACCGGCCGGGCGCGGGCGAGCTGCGGCACGGTCTGCGGTCCCTCGATCTTGAGCGAGCGCAAAAAGCCCCAGATGCCGCCGCCCCAGGGCGTCACCAGGCCAGTTGTCTTGCCCAGGGCGCGCAGGCGGAAAAAGATCGGCGCCATCTCGATGAAAACTTGGGCCAAGGCCTCGCCGGCCGGTGTTCGCTTCACGCTGCTGCTCCCCGCCGCTCGCGATCCGCGCCCAACCTAGCGGCCTCGGCCCTGCGTGCAACAAAATCGATTGCGGGGCTTGAAACCATTATTTGACAACTATATTGTCATTATGACACTTTGATTGTCAAATTTAGGCACCTGATGACGGTGACAGCCATGACCCAAGGCGGGCGCGAGACTTTGCACCAGTTCGGCTGCCCGCGCGGCCGGATCGGCTGGCTGGTCGGCCACGTGATGGCGCTCAAGAACGGCGCGATGAACCGGGCGGCGCTGGCGCACCTCGACCTGGAGCCGAGCGTGCGCGCGCTCGAGATCGGCTTCGGCCCGGGCAAGACACTGGGCTGGGTCGCGCGTCAATTGACCGATGGCCGCGTGGCCGGGCTCGATCATTCCGAGGTCATGGTGCGCCAAGCAACGCGGCGCAACCGTCGGCTCATCGACCGCGGCCGGGTCGAGGTCCGCTGCGGCGGCGTCTCGGAAATTCCCTATCCGACGGCGCACTTCGACCGGGTCTTCGCGGTCAATTCCTTTCAGTTCTGGCCGCGCCCTGTCGAGGACCTGGCGGAGGTGTGGCGCGTGACCCGGCCCGGCGGCAAGGTCGTCCTGGTGATCCGCGCCGCCGACCGCCCGCTGCGCTTCGATCCCGCCGACGCCGGCGGCGGCATGGCCCGGGTCGAGCGCGCCCGACAGGCCGTGACGGCGGCCGGTTTCGAAGACATCGTGGTGACCGGGCACAGAGCCGGCCGACTGCTGGCGGTTGCGATCGTCGGCCGCCGGCCGTCCGGCGGGGATGAAACCGGAATTTGAACCGGATCACGATTCAATCGCGATCCGCAGCTACGCCTGACGAATGGAAGGAAACCCAGGCATGAAAAACAAGCGCCCCTTGATCATTTCGACCCTCGCAGCGTTCGCCGTTGTGGCGGGACTTTCCCTAACCGCGGTCAGCGTCGATTTCTCGCGGCCGGGCTGGGCCGCCCAGGCCGCGGCCGAGCGCGACGGGCGGCACGGCTTTGGCGGCCGCCACCACGGTGCCCCGGGCCGCCATTTCGGGCGCCTGTGCGGCGAGCGGCGCGACGCGCGGCTCGACGACATGATCGTTTTCGTCGAAAGCTTCGCCAACTTCACGGCCGAGCAGGCGGCCGCCTGGAACGGCCTCACCGCGGCCCTGCGCTCGGGCAGCGACACGATCGGCGCGGCCTGCGATGATCTGGCCGCGGCCGGCCGGCCGGCCACCGCCGCCGACAAGCTCGCGCGCGTGGAGCAGATGATGGAGGCCGGCCTGATCGCGCTGCGCCAAGTGCGTCCGGCCTTCGAAGATTTCTATGCCGTGCTCGACGACGAGCAGAAAAAGGCGATCGACGCCCTGGCGTCGCACCACGGCCGCCGCCACTGACCGCCGCGCGGTAAGGCGGCTGCCGGCGGTTTGCTCCTTGGCCGGCCGCTTGCCCCTGGACAAGCGGCCGGCCCCGCCTAACATCTCAGTGAGAGCGCCGCAGAATCAGACCGGGGTAAGCCATGGAAATCGACGATCGGACCCGCATCGAACTCGAGGCCGCCGCCTTCCGCCGATTGGTGGAACACTTCCGCGCCCATCCGGACGTGCAGAACATCGACCTGATGAACCTGGCCGGTTTCTGCCGCAACTGCCTGTCGAAGTGGTACAAGGCCGCCGCCGAGGAGCGCGGCTTGCAGCTTGACTACGAGACCGCCCGCGAGATCGTCTACGGCATGCCCTACGCCGACTACAAGGCGAAGCACCAGGAACCGGCGACGCCGGAGCAGAAGGCCGGTTACGCGGCGGCCCAGAAGCGCTTCGGCTTCGATTGACCCTTGGCCCGGCCGGCCGGCTCCGCTAGTTTCGCCCGCCCGCTCTGCCGAGGCATGGCGGGCGCGGTTTGTTCCGGAGCAGGGCACGGGAGGGCAAGGCAAGATGGCCGATGTGGGCGGTATCGCGGCGGAGCGTCTGAGGGCCTTCATCGAGCGGATCGAGCGGCTGGAGGAGGAGAAGACGGCGCTCTCGGCCGACATCCGCGAGGTTTTCGCCGAGGCCAAGGGCACCGGCTTCGACACCAAGACCATGCGCCAGGTGATCAAGCTGCGTAAGATGGAGTCGAACGACCGCCAGGAGCAGGAACACCTGCTCGACCTCTACAAGGCCGCACTGGGATTGGCGGAGTGAGGCGCACGGCAAGAGCTTGACTTGGTCATAATATGGCAAGTTGGACTTACCAGGTTGGGGCAACCCATGACCAAGGTCGTCAACGTTCGTGAAGCCAAGACCCATTTGTCTCGCTTGCTCGACCAGGTTGCCGCCGGGCAGGAAATCGTCATTGCCAAGGCCGGCAAGCCGGTGGCGCGACTGACTGCGGTGGAATTGGCCGCGCCGCGCCGTCCGGGCCGACTCAAGGGGCGTGTGACCGACGCTTTCTTCGAGTCACTGCCGCCGGAGGAGCTTGACGCCTGGCAGCAATGAAGGCGCTGCTCGACACCCACACTCTTCTATGGTGGCTGTTCGATGACTCGCGGCTGTCCCAGACCGCGAGAGATATCATCGCCGATCCGGAAAGCGAGATACTGGTAAGCGCCGCCTGCGCTTGGGAGATCGCGACAAAGTACCGCATCGGCAAACTGCCCGATGCGGAGCGAGCCGTTGAGAAGCTCGGTCAGGTGCTCCGTGAGGAGCGCTTCCAGGAATTGTCCATTACCTTCCAGCATGCGCTGGCGGCAGGCTTGCTGCCAGGACCGCACCGCGATTCCTTCGATCGAATGCTGATTGCACAGAGCCACCTCGAAGACCTGCCGATCATCACGAACCATCCGGTATTTGCGCAATACGACTGCCAGCTGTCCTGGTAGGAAGCGCCTGGCGTGTTTACTCCGCCGCGGTGGCCGCCTCTTGCGGGTTGCGGAATGCCTGGAGCAGCCGGGCCTCGTGGGTCTTGGCTTCCTTCAGGCTGGCTTCCTTGACGTGGCCGTAGCCGCGGATCCGTTCCGGGATCGAGGCAAGCTCGACGGCGATGGCGTGGCTGTCGTGGTTGAGGCCGGCCAACAGCTCCTCGATCAGGACTTCGTAGTCGGCGATCAGCCGGCGCTCCATCCTGCGCTCGGCGCTGCGGCCGAAGGGATCGAGCGGCGTGCCGCGCAGGCCCTTGAGGCGGGCCAGCAGCTTGAAGGCCCGCATCATCCAGGTACCGAACTCGCGTTTCTTCAGGTGCCCGGTTTCCGGGTCGCGTTGGGCGGCGATCGGCGGCGCCAGGTGGAAGCTCAGCTTGAAGTCGCCCTCGAACTGCCGGTTCAGCTTTTCCATGAACTCGGGCGCCGTGAAGAGGCGCGCCACCTCGTATTCGTCCTTGACCGCGAGCAGCTTGAAGTAGTAGCGCGCGACCGCGGCCGCCAGTCCGGCCAGGCCCGGCGTGCGGTCCGCCTCGGCGGCGCGGACCCGCTCGACCAGGGCGCGGTAGCGCCCGGCGTAGGCGCTGTTCTGATAGTCGGTCAGGAAGGCCGCCCGGCGTTCGATCAGCTCCTCCAGGTTCTGCGACAGGTGCCGGCTTTCCGGCTCGTGTCCGGTCTGGACCGCCGCTTCGACCTTGGTCAGATCGACCGCCGCGCGGCGGCCCCAGAGGAAGGCCTGCTTGTTGGCCTCGACCGCGACTCCGTTCAGCTCGATGGCACTTTCCAGCGCTTCGCGGCTGACCGGCACCAGGCCCTTCTGCCAGGCGTAGCCCAGCATGAACAGGTTGGTCGCGATGGAGTCGCCCAACAGCGCCGTGGCCAGGTGCGTGGCGTCGAGGAAGTCGCTGCGCTCGGCGCCGGTCGCCTCTTCGATCAAGGCGCGCAGGCGCTGGCCGGGAAAGTGGTAGTCGGGGTTGCGCGTGAAGTCGCCGGTCACGGTTTCGTGGCTGTTGATGACCGCGTGGGTCGTCCCCTCGGTGATCTTCGACATGGCCTCGTAACCGGCCGCGACGACCAGGTCACAGCCGAGCACCAGATCGGCGCCGCCGGCCGAGATCCGTACGGCGTGGATGTCCTCGGGCCGCGGGGCGATGCGCACGTGGCTGACCACGGCGCCGCCCTTCTGCGCCAGCCCGGCCATGTCGAGCACCGAGCAGCCCTTGGCCTCGATGTGCGCGGCCATGCCGAGCAGCGCGCCGATGGTGACCACCCCGGTGCCGCCGACTCCGGTCACGACGACGTCGTAGGGCGCCGCCAGGTTTGGCAGTTCGGGTTCGGGCAGGGCCTGCCAGGTCGTGTCCTCGGCGGGCGAGGCCCTATGTTTTCTGAGGTCGCCGCCGTGCACCGTGACGAAGCTCGGGCAGAAGCCGTTGACGCAGGAGAAGTCCTTGTTGCAGGACGATTGGTCGATCGCCCGCTTGCGGCCGAACTCGGTCTCCACCGGGATGACCGAAACGCAGTTCGACTGCACCGAGCAGTCGCCGCAGCCCTCGCAGACAAGGTCGTTGATGAAGGCGCGCTTGGGCGGGTCGGGGTAGCGGCCGCGCTTGCGCCGGCGGCGCTTCTCGGCGGCGCAGGTCTGGTCGTAGATGATCGCGGTGACGCCCTCGATCTCGCGCAGCTCGCGCTGGATACGGTCCAGTTCGTCGCGGTGATGGACCGTGACGCCGGGCGCCCACTCGGTGCCGCTCGGGTACTTGTCGGGCTCGTCGGTGACCGTGACGATGCGGCGCACGCCCTCGCCGTAGAGCTGGCGCGAGATCGTCGCCGGATCGAGCGGCCCGTCCATCGGCTGGCCTCCGGTCATCGCCACGGCGTCGTTGTAGAGCACCTTGAAGGTGATGTTGAGCTTGGCCGCGACGCAGGCGCGCACCGCCAGGATGCCGGAATGGTAATAGGTGCCGTCGCCCAGGTTGGCGAAGACATGCTTGGTCTTGGAGAACGGCGCCTGGCCGATCCAAGGCACGCCCTCGCCGCCCATCTGGGTGAAGGTCAGCGTGTTGCGGTCCATCCACTGGACCATGTAGTGGCAGCCGATCCCGGCCAGCGCGCGGCTGCCCTCGGGCACCTTGGTCGAGCTGTTGTGCGGGCAGCCGGAGCAGAAATAGGGGATCCGCTGCAAAGGCGCCTTCTCGCGCTCCATTGCCTTTTGCTTCTGCGCCAGGAAGCGCAGGCGGGCCTCGATGTGCTCGCTGGTGTGGAAGCGGGCGATGCGCCGGGCGATCACCCGGGCGATGCGCGCCGGGGTCAGCTCGTTGGTCGAGGGCAGAATCCAATCGCCGTCGTCGTCGAACTTGCCGATCACGCGTGGCCGCACGTCGGCGCGCCAGTTGTAGAGTTGCTCCTTGAGCTGGTTTTCGATGATCGCGCGTTTTTCCTCGACAACCAGGATCTCTTCCAGGCCTTCGGCGAAGTGGCGGATGCCCTCGCGCTCCAGCGGCCAGGCCATGCCGACCTTGTAGAGCGTCAGTCCGATCTTGGCCGCCATCGCCTCGTCGATGCCGAGGTCGTCCAGAGCCTGGCGCACGTCGAGGTAGGACTTGCCGGCGGCGACGATGCCGAAGCGCGGATCGGGGCTGTCGATCACCACCCGGTCGAGCCGGTTGGCGCGGGCGAAGGCCAGGGCGGCGTAGATCTTGTGGCGATGCAGCCGCTCTTCCTGCTCGAGCGGCGTGTCGGGCCAGCGGATGTTGAGGCCGCCGGGCGGCAGCTCGAAGTCGTCGGGCCGCTTCATCTCGATCCGGTGCGGGTCGACGTAGACCGAGGCCGAGCTGTCGACCGTCTCGCCGATCGTCTTGAAGCCGACCCAGCAGCCGGAATAGCGGCTCATCGCCCAGCCGTACAGGCCGAGGTCGAGAAACTCCTGAACGCCGGCCGGGTTGAGCACCGGGATCATGGCGTCGGCGAAGGTCAGCTCGCACTGGTGCGCCAGGGTCGAGGACTTGGCGGTGTGGTCGTCGCCGGCCAGCAAGAGAACGCCGCCGTTCTTGGCGCTGCCGGCCGAGTTGCCGTGTTTCAGGACGTCGCCCGAACGGTCGACACCCGGCCCCTTGGCGTACCACATGGCATAGACGCCGTCGTAGTTGCTGTCGGCGAAGATGTCGCCCTGCTGGCTGCCCCAGATCGCGGTCGCCGCCAGATCCTCGTTGACCCCGGGCTGGAAGCGGATGTGGTTGCTCTCCAGAAAGCGCCGCGCGGCCCAGAGCTGCTGGTCGATGCCGCCCAGGGGCGAGCCCCGGTAGCCGGAGATGAAGCAGCCGGTGTTGAGCCCGGCGGCCACGTCCCGCTGGCGCTGCATCATGGGCAGGCGGACCAGCGCCTGCGTGCCGGTCAGGAAGACCCGGCCGGATTCGAGGGTGTATTTGTCTTCAAGCGAGACGGCTGCGAGTGCCATGTTTCGTTGCCTCAGCAAGGGGGCCCGTGCTTCGCCGTATATAGGTAACGCATGCTGACCTATTCGGCAATGCGAGGCTGATGCAACCGGCGCAAAAAGCAAAGTTCGGGAAACCCAAGCGCCGGATTCGCAAGGAAGTTACCACCAGTCCGGTCGCCGTGGAATTTTTATCCGCTGTCGCTCGGCATCAGTAACGCAGCGGGATGGCGATCGACTGGGACCCGGGCGCGACCTCCACGGCGGCCGCGTGGAACGACGGCGGGCCCAGGTTTATCCAGGCGCCGTTGCTGAAGCCGAGTCCTTCTTCCGGCCAGCCGATCCAGGTCCGGTCCAGTTTGCCGTTGTCGTTCTCGTCGTGGTAGGTGGCGAGCGCATAACGCCCCGGCGTCAGGCCCGGGAAGGTCACGCGGGCGACGCCGCCCTGGGGCACCGCCTT
>JBFJPL010000036.1:0-36692 GCA_041617155.1 Kiloniellales bacterium | reverse complement strand
GGCACCGCTTGCGATGCGCACGGCATCGCGGCGCGGCACCGTCCTAGCCCAAGGCCTTGAAAACGCGGTGCAGCCCGTGACCAATACTCGGACAGGCTCCTAGCGGATTTCCCGGACCGGCAGGAGCAGCAACAGTCCGGCAACGAAAAAAGCAAGGATCACGGACATGCCCAGGCGCTGACTTCCGGCCCACAGCGCGATCCAGCCGACCAGAGCGGGGCCGAGAAAGGCGGTGGCCTTTCCCGAAAGAGCATAGAGCCCGAACATTTCGGTGCGCAGCTCGGCCGGGGCGAGGCGGGCCATGAGCGAGCGGCTGGCGGATTGGGCAGGTCCGACGAAGACGCCCAGCGCAGCGCCCAACAGGTAGAACCAGAGCTTGGACTCCGCTAGCAAGATGGCGCCGCCGAAGATGGTCAGGGCGAGCACCGAAATCAGGATCGTCCTTTTCGCCCCGATCAGGTCGTCGATCCAGCCGAATGCGGCCGCGCCCAGACCGGCGGTCACGTTGAGCAGAATTGCGAAAAGCAGTATCTCCTGGGTGTCCATCGCAAAGCTGCCGGCGGCATAGATACCGCCAAACACGAACAGCGTGTTGAGCCCGTCGGTATAGAGCATTCGGGCGAGCAGGAACCTGACGATGTTGCCGTGGCGCGAGAGGTCGCGGAGCGTCCCGAAGAGCTGCCGGACGCCGTGCACCACCGCGGTGGAAACCGCGAGCCCCCTGGACCGTCGGTCGGGCGTGAGGCGGAACAACGGCACGGCAAAGCAGAGATACCAAACCGCGACGAACAGCGCGGTCGCCCGGACCGGCTCGGCCGTCGCGGCGTCGAGCCCGAAGTGCGGCGGCGACGGCTGAATCAACAGCACGAGGCAAAGCGCCAGACACACCAGGCCGCCGGCATAGCCGAGCCCCCAGGCCCAGCCGGAGATTCGCCCGATCATGGCCCGGGGCGCGACATCGGGAAGCATCGCGTTATAGAACACCTGGGCCAACTCGAAGGCCAGGTTGGCCAAGCCGACGAGCACCAACGCGCGGACCGCGAAGGCCGGGTCGGGCAAAACCGTCCAAAGCGCGGCGCCGGTCGACACGCAGAGCAGCGTGAACACCAACAGCCAGGGCTTGCGCCGCCCGGCCATGTCCGCGACCGCGCCCAGGACCGGCGCGATCACGGCAACCAACAGGCTCGACAGGCTGATCGCCATGCCCCATTGGCCGGTCGCCTGTTCGGGCGAATCGGCCAGCGCCTTGGCGAAATAGCTGGCGAACACGAAAGTGACGATGACCGTCGGAAAGGCGGAATTTGCCCAGTCATAGAGGCACCAAGCCGCCACGCCACGGCGGTCCATGGCCCGCTCTGCGATCTGCTCGACCGCCAAGGTCAGTTCAGCTTCTTGGACATATAGACCCGGTCGAATCCGTTCTCAAGCCGACGTCCGGTTTGGATGAATCCCAACTTTTCATAGAATGGCAGGTTCTCGGTCATCTTGACGTTGGTATAGAGCTCCAGGGATGGCAAGCCGTGTTCGACAGCCATGGTTTCGGCAAGCGCCATCAACCGGCGGCCGAAACCGTGGCCTTGCCGGTCGGGATGAACCGCAACGTTCTCGATGAATAGGTGACCGACGCCGGGCCTGAGCACGATAAAGCCGACCAGCGCCGAGCCGAGCCTGAGGACGTGCACCTCGCCGGCGGCGATCAGCGGCCGGAAATCCGCCACCATGGGTGCCGGCGCCTTGCCGATGCGCGCCACATACTTTTGGCAGGCCGCTGCTGCGCAATCTGCCACGTCCTCGGGGTCGCCGGGAGTCGCTGGCCGCACAACCGCTTCGTCCATCGGACACCCGCCTGAAAGGCTCCTAGCCGCCCACCATGGTCTTGAGCTGGCGGTTGGCAACCGCGAGCATGGCGAAGTCCGGAGCAACCGTCGACTGCAGCTCCGCCAAGAGCTGTTCGGTACGCGTGACCATGGGCCGGCGTGCCTCCGCCCAGTCGTCGATCACGTCCTCGGCGGCGCCGTTCCCGGAATTCTCCAGCACCCGCTGGGTCAACTCGCCCTGGTGGCCGAAGAGATCGTCGATCACCGCGGTGACCGCGAGCTTGTCCCAGGCCGTGTCGGTCGGCAGGTGGCCGGCGGCCCGGCGCAACCAATCGAAGCCGAAGCGCGCGCCGATGTCGAAATAAGCCTTGGCAACCTGCTTGACCGGCTGGCCGACGCGCACCGCGATGCGCACGATATCACAGGCCGGCGACAGCAGCGCCAGATTAGCGGTGCGCCGGGCGAAATCCTCCGGCACGCCCTGCTCGGCCATACCGCCGGCCCGCTCGGCGATGCTCGCCAGGTCGGCCTCGGCCAACAGCTCCGGCAAGCCATCGACCAGTTCCTTGACGCCCGCGCCAAAGGCTTCGATCTCGCCCTTTATGTCAAGCGGCCGTGACGCCTCGCGCAGGAACCAAACGGTCTCGCGCTCGATCAGGCGGCCGCACTCGATCAGCATGGCGGATTGCACGCCGGCCGGAACCTTGTTGTCCAGTGCCTCGATCTGTTGCCACATCTCGGGAATGTTGAAGATCTCCCGGCTGATGATGTAGGCGCGGGCAATGTCGTCCGACGGCATCCCGGTCTTTTCCTTGACCTCGTGAATAAAGGTCAGCCCGACGCGGTTGACCAGTTCGTTGGTCACCAGCGTCGCGATGATCTCCCGGCGCAGGCGATGCTGGCCGATCTGCTTGCGGTAGCTCTTGCGTAACGGTTCTGGAAAGTAGTCGACCAGATCGTCGTTCATATAGGGGTCGTCGGGCAGGTCCGAGTACAGGAGCTCGTCGTAGAGCACGATCTTGGCGTAGGACTGGAGCACCGCGAGTTCGGAACGCGCGAAACCGATGTTCTGCTTGTGGCGTTCCAGCAAGGTCTCGTCGTCGGGCAGATGCTCGACCGCGCGGGCGAGGTCGCCGGCGCGCTCCAACGCCCGCATGAAACGCGCGATGCGGTCCATGAGATGGGCGCCCAGCTGATGGGTCACCGTGATGCCCTGGGTCTGCAGATAGTTGTCGCGCAGCACCAACTCGGCAACCTCATCCGTCATCTTCTCGAGCAGCCGATCGCGCTGCTTGCGCGTCATGTCGCCGGCGGCTTCGATATCGCCCAACAGGATCTTGATGTTGACCTCGTGGTCCGAACAGTCGACGCCGGCGGAGTTGTCGATCGCGTCGGTGTTGCAGCGGCCGCCCTTGAAGCCGTACTCGATGCGTGCCCGCTGGGTGACGCCGAGATTGGCGCCCTCGCCGATCACCTTGGCCCGCAGGTCTCTCGCGTCGATCCGCAGGGCGTCGTTGGCACGGTCGCCGGCATCGGCGTGCGTCTCGTCGCTCGCCTTCACGTAGGTGCCGATACCGCCGAACCAAAGCAGCTCCACATCGGATTTCAGCATCGCGGTGATCAGCTCGCTCGGCGTGACCTGATCCTTGCCGAGGTCGAACAGCTGCTTGATCTGCGGCGTCAGTTTGATCGACTTGGCCTTGCGCTCGAACACACCGCCGCCCTTGGAGATCAGCTTCTCGTCGTAGTCGGTCCAGGCCGAGCGGGGCAAATCGAACAGCCGTTTGCGCTCGGCCCAGCTGGCGGCCGGGTCCGGGTCCGGGTCGATGAAGATATGCAGATGGTTGAAGGCCCCGACCAGCTTTATGTGCTGCGACAGGAGCATACCGTTGCCGAACACGTCGCCGGCCATGTCACCCACGCCGACACAGGTGAAGTCCTGGTTCTGGATATCCTTGCCGATCTCCCGGAAATGGCGCTTGACCGATTCCCAGGCGCCGCGGGCCGTGATGCCCATCTTTTTGTGGTCGTAACCGGCGGAGCCGCCCGAAGCAAAGGCGTCGTCCAGCCAGAAGCCGTATTCCACCGAGACACCGTTGGCGATGTCGGAGAAGGTCGCGGTGCCCTTGTCGGCGGCGACCACCAGATAGGGATCGTCCTCGTCACGGCACACGACGCTCGGCGGCGGTATGACCTCGCTGCCCTTCAGGTTGTCGGTGATGTCGAGCAGGCCGCGGATGAAGGTCTTGTAGCACTCGATCCCTTCGTTCAGGAAGGACTCGCGCCCGGCGTCGGGCGCCGGCGGCCGCTTGACCACGAAACCGCCCTTCGAGCCGACCGGCACGATCACCGCATTCTTGACCTGCTGGGCTTTCACCAGGCCGAGAATCTCGGTGCGGAAATCCTCGCGCCGATCCGACCAGCGCAAGCCGCCGCGCGCCACCTTGCCGAAACGCAGGTGAACGCCTTCGATGCGCGGGCTGTAGACGAAGATCTCGCGGAACGGACGGGGCAGCGGCAGTTCGTCTATGATCTGCGAGTCGAGTTTGAAGGAGATGTAGCTCTTTTCCTGGGCCCAGGGCCCCTCGCCGCCTTCCGCCGGCTGGAGGAAATTGGTCCTGAGCGTCGCCTCGATGACGTTGAGGAAGTGCCGGATGATGCGGTCCTCGTCCAGGTTACTGACCGCATCCAACAGCACGTGAACACCGTTGACCAGATCCTGGGCCCGGTCCGCCGAGTCGTCGCCGGCCGCCGGGTTGAAACGGACGATGAAGAGGTCGACCAAGCGGCGGGTGATCTGTGGATTGCCCCTCAGGGTCTCTTCCATATAGGCCTGGGAGAAGGGTATCCGCGCTTGGCGCAGATACTTGCAGTAGGCCCGCAGCACCTTGACCTCGCGCGCGGTCAGTTCTGCGCGCAGTACCAGCTTGTTGAAGCCGTCGTTCTCCATGTCGCCGACCCAGACGCGGGCAAAGGCGTCGTGAAAGGCGTCCTTGACCGCGCTCAGATCGACGGCGACCCCGTCCTCGGTCACGGTGTCGAAATCGTGAATCCAGATTGGCTGCTCGACGCCGGGCACGCGGACCTTGTAAGGCACCTCGCTGATCACCCTGAGACCCATGTTTTCGAGCATAGGCAGAACGTCGCTCAAGGGCACCGGATCGCCGGAGATATAGATCTTGAAGCGCAGCACCTGCTCTTCCGCCTCGATCGGGCGGTAGAGGTTCATGGCTAGCTGGCCGGACTCGAGCATCTGCTCGATCTTGGCGACGTCGAACACCGCGCCCTGCGCATTGAAATGGTCCTGGTAACTCGCCGGGAAGGCCTTGGCGAAGCGGCGCAGCAAGCGAATTCCCTGCTCCTCGCCGTGGGCCTCGATCAAGGCGTCTTCAAGATGATCGACCCAGGATCGGGCGGCCTCGACGAGCTTGCTTTCAAGCGCATCCAGTGCGACATCGGGGACCGAGCCCTGTTGAGTCTTCACGATGACATGAAGCCGGGCCAGGGCGGCATCGGTCAAATGGGTGTAGAACGCCTCGACCGAACCTTCGAAGGCCTTGGCCAAGGCCTCCTGGATCTTCAGCCGCAAGGCGGTGTCGAAACGGTCGCGCGGCACGAACACCAGGGCCGAGATGAAGCGCTCGAACGGATCGCGGCGCACGAACAGCGCGACACGCTGGCGTTCCTGTAGATGCAGGATGCCCATCGCCGTGGCGAAAAGCTCGTCTTCGGAGACTTGAAACAGCTCGTCGCGCGGGTAGGTGTCGAGGATGTGCATGAGCGCTTTGCCGTCATGGCTGCTGGCGGCGAATCCGGCGCGCTCGATGATACGTTCGATCTTTTCGCACAGCAGTGGGATCTCGCGCGGGCTGCGCGAATAGGCGACCGACGTGAAGAGACCGACGAACAGCCGTTCGCCGGTCACATTGCCCTTGGCGTCGAAACACTTGACCGCGACGGCGTCCATGTGGACCGGGCGGTGCACCGTCGAACGCCGGTTGGCCTTGTTGATGCGCAGCAACTCCGGCTGTTTGAGGAACTCGCGCACCTCGACCGGCAGTTTACCGAGATTTCTCAGGCCTTCGAAGACCGAGACCTGCGGTTCGCGCAGCACGCCGAGACCGCCCTCCGCCGGCACCCGGGTCACTGCCTTGTCGCCCTTGCCCTCGAAGTTGTAGTGGCGATAGCCGAGGAAGGTGAAATGATCGTCGTCGAGCCATTTGAGAAAGGCCAAACCGGATGCGATCTCCGCCTCGGGTATGGCCGGCGGATCGTTTTCCAGTTGCCCGATCACATCTCGGCAGTGTTCGCGCATGGCCATCCAGTCTTCGACCGCCGCGCGAACATCGGCGAGAACCCGTTCGAGACCCTCGCGGATCGTTTCGTGCCGTTCGCTCGGCTGCTCGCTGATCTGAACGTGCATGAAGGACTCGCCGATCGCGCCGTTGCCGCTATCGCCCGGTTCGTGCAGCGCCGCGAGCTTCCCCTTGGCATCGCGTTCGACACCCATGATCGGATGGATCACGAGGTGAACCTCGGTGTCCAGACGGTTCAGTTCCGCCGTCACCGAATCGACCAGGAACGGCATGTCGTCGTTGATGATCTCGACGATGGTATGAGACGACTTCCAGCCCTGTTCCTCGAGCCGCGGATTGTAGACCCGGACCTTGGCCTTGGCGGCCGGCCGTGTCTGCGCATAACCAAGCAGCGATAGGGCGGCGCCATAGAGGTTGTCCGGCGTGTCGCCCAGAATGTCGTCCGGCGGCACGTTGTCGTAGAATTGCCGGACGAAACGTTCGGTTAAGCCGGAGCGGTTCGGGTCGAGGCGCTGGCGAACCTGATCCAGAACCTTGTCGATCAACTCGCTTTTGAGCTGCTCAGTCTGTAACGCCATGATGTTCGCTCCCTGTCTTGACCGGCTTACGCCTTTTGGCGGCGCCGCGCTCGTTTCTGCCCGACCACTATGGGCGTGAGGACGCGTTCGGTCGATCCCTACGCAAAACAGTCTAACTGAATATTAACCAAACTTCGCTGTCCTGCCAGCTAGACTGTTCGGAATCGTGTCCGGGCAGCGCCGAGCCGAAGGAGTGCGAGCCTTGTCGCAGGTCGACCTGGACACCGCCCAGCCACTGGAAGCGAACAAACCGGGCGCGACCAAGGCCAAGACGAAAGGGCCCAGGCGCCAAGAACTGCCCCGATTTGCCGCCGTACTTCTCGGCTCGGCGGGCAGGATCGCCGTCTACGCCGGAGCCACCGCGGCGATCGGGCTGATCGTCGTGCTCCTGGCTCTCCTCGCTAGCGGCATTCTGGCTATCTGATGACAACGGAACTTGCGGCATGGACCTCCAGGAACGGATCAACGACATCGACCGCCTGTCCCGCGACATCGAGGGCAAGGTGACCGATCTTTCGGCGCGGCCAAGCCGGGCCAACGCCGCTCGCCCGGCGAGCAGGGCCGGCGAAAAACGCATGAACGCGCGACTGCTCGGCTATTGGGACCGGCTACGGGAGAACGCTGACTTCGCTTCGATCACGACGTTCGATGTGGAGGCGATTCCGGAATTCGGCGCCCACGCCTTCATGCTCGACCTGAACAACGACACCGAGGACCCGCTGATCCGCTATGTCGGCCGGGATCTGACCACGAACTGCGGCGTCAATGTCGCCGGCAGGCGTTTGTCGGAAACGCCGGCCATTTCTCTCTTGGCGCGGGTCGCTCGCCATTACCGACAGGTCGTGGCGACCGCGCAATCCGCCGCCTTCGCCGATGAATTCGTCGGCGAGGCCAGCAAGCTGACGCTCTACCGCGGGGTCATGTTGCCGTTCACCAAGGACGGTCGGAACATCGACTATATTGTCGGCGCGATCACAAGCCGAACAGAGGGCGCTGCGCCCGCCGTGGTGCCGGGACAGCAGAGCGCCCACGCCCTGCCCGGCGACAACGAGGCCCGGCGCCTGCGAAGCTTGATCGAAACCGAGGTTGGCGCCGCGTTGAAACCCCAAGAAGCGGCGTCGCCACTGGATCAAGGCCTTCGGCATTGCCGGGTGCTGGCCCGGCGCGCGGCGGCTAGCCATGCACGCTCCCGACAAGCGCTATACGAGGCGCTGGCCCGCACCTACGAGTTCCACTTCCAGGCCGAGGCCGACCCCGTCGCGCACGACGCCTTGCTAGCGGAGCACGGCCTGACCAGACAGGACAGGGCGCCTTTCACGCCGATCGTCAAGCTGGTTTTCGGCACCGACTACGACAAGACACGCCTGTCCGAGTATGCGGCCGCGCTCGGCTACGCCAAGCGGTGCCAGCAAAGCGCCGCGGGCTTTCTGGGCTTTCTCGGCAGCCAGGACGGCGGCCTGAAGGCCTGCGTCAGGGCGGAGCGCGCCGCACGCCGTGCCGAGCAGGGCCGGCCCCCGGACGCGACGGAGCGGGCGCGTGACCTGCTGCGCCAGATCGATGCCACCGGCCTTATCACCGATCCGGACGGCGGCACCGAGGAGTTCGTTCTGGTCCTGGGGCGGCGCAGCGTCAACCAGCCCGGGGTGATCGAGGTCTTGCGCGTTCTCGACGAGCAGCCGACCGTGGTGGCGGCCACGGTCAAGAAGGTGGCTGCCGAGCTCAAACGGCAACGATCGTCGCGGACCCGGCGGACCAAGGCCGGCCGCTAGGCTCAATCGGTCCCGAAAGCAACCCCTCGGCAAGCGGAACCGCCGCCTACCGAGACCGGCGGAGAGCAACGACTTCAGTAACCAGAGTGAACCGCGACCAGCAGCAGATGAGCGAACCGGAACCCGACCAACCGACCGACGACACGCCCACCGGCGACACGGACGAGCCGCGCCTGGACAACGATCGTCGGGCCGACGAAGCGACCGTGGCCGAGCGCCTTAACCGGGTCGCGCGCTACGCCGCCGGCGGCGCGGCGTCAAAAAGCGGATCCGGCGGCAAGGACCCGGCGCTGCCGGCCGGTAGCGGCACGGACCCGCACGAGACCCTGACCGTAGGCCGCCGCATCCGGCTGATCGCAAAGCTGTGCGAATGCACCGAACTGTTGGTCCAGGGCTACCTGGAAGCGACCGCCCGCACCAAGACGCTGCGGGTCGCCGAAGGCGGCTGTTTCATCGGCACCGCCGAGGTCGAGTTTGCCGATATTCACGGTCATTTCGAAGGCGATCTGACCGCCATCAAGAAGCTCGTGATCCATCCTTCCGGCATTGTCTCCGGCACCGCCCGCTACCAGGAGATCGTCATCGAGGCCGGCGGCCAAATCACGGGCAATTCGCAGAGCCTGGCAGCGGCCGGCAACGGCCAAGCCGGCCCGCGCCAAGCGGCCTCTCCGAAGGACGCCATCGAGGGCGACGATTAGAAGGCCCACGGTTCCTGACGGCGGAGGGCGGCGAGTTGTCGCCGCCCTCGCCGTACCACTGATGGCGCTCTAGCCTAACGGGCCCGGCACCATCAGAACCATGTCATGACGGGCCGAATCCTGATTCGCGATGGCGTCAAGGATCAGCCTATTTCTTGCATCGCTGTTGGTCGCCAGGATCGCTTCCCGCAGGCGAAGGGTGGCGAGACGAAGAGAGTCACGCGCATCGGGGTGCAGCCGACCCAGGACACTATCCCGCAGCACCTCGATCGCGTCGCGATTCTCGGCTATGGCGGCACGAAGCAGACCCCTCCCTACCAGGATGCTGGAAGCAACGGCCCGCTTCTCGCTGGCGATGGCGGCGCCGATGTTCTCCAGGGCATTCAGAACCCGGAGCATCGCCGCAACCTCCAAGATCTCCGTTGTCGTCAGTCTGATCCCGCCGATCGCCTGGCCGATGCCGCTATCGTTGAACTCCGGGCCGTTGTAGAACAGGACCGCGTCTTCGATGGTGGCCGCCGAATTGTTGTGGAAGAAGGGCGGCGTATCGGCGGCCTCGATCAGCGACGGCGTGTTGAACGTGCCGTCGCCGATGCCGAACAATTCGATGCTTACCCGACTGCATATGGCTGGGTCGTCGTTCTTCTCTCTGCCGAACCCGCCGTCGCAGGGCACGAGCAGATCGGGGGCGACCTGCCGGGCCGTGCGGTCGGTCAGCTGCTCGACGCCGGTATTGAAGTTCCTGTTGCCCAAGTCGGCGAAGCTTATGTTCGCCCCGGCATCACCATGGCATCGGTTGCATTGACCCATGCCGGGCGTGTTGGGCGTCTGGTTGAGGAAGACGACCTTGCCGTTCTCGACCCGATCGTCGAGGAACTCCACGACAGCCAAGTCGATGTCCGCCTGACGGCCGAGCGAAAGCTGGAAGGCCTCCATGGCGAGGAGCTGCCTTTCGGTCGGCAGCACGAAGTCGACGTTGCGCACCCGTTTCAAGGAGCGCGGGAAGTGCTGTATCACCGCCCCGGTCGCGAACTCCCTGAGCGTGCCGCTGCCCGGCGCTCCATCGCCGGACCAACCGGTCCGCTGGTTGGGCGGAATAGAGGTGCCGTCGTCGCTCGGCTCCAGGGATGTCGGCAGAGCAAGCGTATGGGGCACACCGCGCATGGTGAACATGTCGTCTTCCGGGTTCGTGGGATCCAGCGGGAACCCGTCGAGGTTCTCGAGGATCAGCCCGAGCTCGCGCATCAGCTTCGGCCGCTCGAGCGCCTTGAGGGCGGGGTTGAACTCGGCGACGAAGAGCGGGTCGTTGGCGGGCAGCGTCGCGATGAACGCCGGGTCGATGGTCAGGTTGTTCTCCGCCGGATGGCAGGTGCCGCAGGTCCGGCCGTTGCCCCCGAAGGTCTCCTGGAAGAACAAGCGCTCGCCGCGTCGGATCAGCGTCGCCAAGTCGACTTCGGCGGTCTGCGCTAAGGCGCGCGGCACCAGGAAGTCAAGCGGCGCCGGGCCCGTCGCTTCGGGGTCCGAGGCCGGGCGCGACAGCGAGGCGTACCAGCCGCCGCGATCGTGATGGAACAGCTTCTGGAACAAGGTGGGCGACCCGAACAGCAGGCCGGCCCGCTCGACGTCCTGGCCGCCAGGCCCGACCGCCACCAGGTCGATCTCAAAGCCCTGGAGATCCAGTTGCGCCAGGCTAGTGGACAGCTCGGCGCCCTCGTCCGTCGGGGTCAAGGTGCCGAGCCGGCGCATGTCGTCGCCCGGCTCGGGAGCCACGCTGTGACCGGCGCCCGGGCGATTGTCGATCAGCCAGACGTCGTAGGCTTGATCGCCGTCCAATCCGGAAACCTCGACCGAGACCGAACCTTCCAACAGGTCGATCCGCGCAAGCCCGCGGGCTCTCGTGAACGCCGCGGACAGGGCCTTGGAGTAGCCGAGCCCAATGGCGAGGGTCTTGCTGTCGCCGTTCTCCGAACGGTTTTTGGCCCAACGTTCGTATTGCGCCTTGAGGGCCTCGACGTCGCCGATGGTGCTCTCAGCCAGAGTCTCCGTCACACCATCTTCGTCGTTGATCGGAAGCTGCGAAACCAGAGCCACCGCCAGCAGCGCAGCGCCACACGTCACAAGTAGGCGAGCTTTCATTTTAACCTCTCCGTTTCAGTCCGGTCATCCACTCGCCGACTTGCCGTGAGGTTGGTTAGCTCCTGTCAGAATCGCAATCTAGGGGGGAAGAATTCCTGGATCGTTATAACATTACAGGTAGCTTTAGTTTTTATAACTCTATTACAAGTTTAGTAATGGCGCAAGGCGTTGGTGTGACCTGTCGGTGGCATTCTTGGTACATATTTGTGTTAAATGCTTGGTTTCAAATGTTTTTCGAACTTGGCAGCGAGAAATCGCGCGCCGTTCTGGCCGTGTGCAGAACGCAGGCGCGCACCATACCGCGGATCGGCGGTGTTACTATCTAGAAATGAATTGGAAAGTTTGAGCTGGCGATGAGATTCGAACTCACGACGTCAAGCTTGGCAAGCTCGGCGGCCGCAAGGCGGTGGCGAGATCGATTTGACGGGCACGCAAGGGCGCCTCTTTATTGCGGATCGGTTTGCGACAACTCCTCCATGCAGTTGGCAAACTCGGTCGTGCCCGGATCAAGGCCCTCTTGCACACACCCATCGTGCGCGGCCCGGTCCTCCGGCCTTGGCACGACGATGGTAGGGCCGCAACCGGCCGCGGCGCTAGCCGCCAAGAGCAGAACGAAACCAAGCGCTTTCCTTTTGAACATCTCCGTCCCTCCCTCTATCCGCTTCAGGGTTGCCGCACCTGTCCCATAAGTCGAGTCTTAACCGGCGCCGCAACGGCATAAATCACCACGGTGCCGGTCCCCCCGCCCTTAGTGGACATGGGGCGATCTGGATCGGGGGTGTCCAGCACATCGACAACGTTCCAGTTGTTCGCAACCCAGGCGTTGCCGGCGGGATCGATCACCACGTCAGTGACCATCTGTATGCTGCCGCTCTGGAAGACGTGAATGACGTCGCCGGTCTTGGCGCCCTGGGCACGCCCCTTCGGCTCGGCGCCGGCCATCAGGCCCACACCGCGACCCCAGAAGTTGCCGAACCACAGGTCGTCGTTGCCGTCGATCGACACCCCCCCAAGGGACGAAGACCGCCTTGTCGCCAGAGAAGACCTTCGGCGCGGGCTGGATGCCGTCGGGACGGATCGTGTTGATCACGCCGGTGGGCCTCGACGCACTGATCTAGCCCTTGCGAATGAATGGCATGAGGTGCTCCAGGACGAGTTGGACTGCTTCATGATCGGCGTGCCAGCCGGGAAACCCGGCGGCGGGACGCCCTCAGACATATTGCTTGCCACCCACAGATTACCCTTGGAGTCGAGAGCGACGCCGCGGACAACCGTCCGGACCGGAAAGGACTCGACCTTGGATGGATCATCGGCAGGAAACCGGACCACGTCAGTCGGCTGAGAGTTGCTGACCCAGACGCGGTTCTGGGCATCGATCGCGATGCCGAACGGCGACTTCAGCCTCCTGACTTTCACGATCCGTCCGTCCTTCACCCGTCCGCCGGGGAAGTGCATCAGATTGTTCTTCGCGGCGTCCGCGATCCAGACGTCACCATTCGCCGCGGCGCCGACTCCCATCAGGTTGCCAATCTTGTCGACCATGGGGAAGTCGGACTCCTTGCCTACCGGGCGGCCTTCGAAGTCCATCACGCCAGTCGTTTCGTTCAAGCCCGCGAGCCAAGCCGCGTCGAGCGTCCTGCCGGTATCCCAGCCGATGCCGTCGACGCCCATGCCGGTGAAGCCGGTTATCGGTGGCGACAGCGCGGTCCCGTCGGGGGCGAGCTTGATCGTGCCGCCACCGATGTTGTTAAGGACGCCGGACTGCGAGCCTGCCATCCAGTTCTGGCCGCTCCAGATGTTGCCGTTGGCATCAACCTGCAACTTGCCGGGGCTGTAGATACCGCCGCCTGCAAACTTCAGCATGAGGGCGAAATCCGGCGGGGAGTAGGCGAGGTAAGGCACGAACGGCGCGCTGCGGCGCGTACCGTCCTTCGGCCGCGGATAGGCCTCGTCGAACAGCGCATACAATGCCTTCGGGTTGGCCCGCGGCGTACGCGAGATCCCTGCCATCGCTCCGAGCGTGTCCTTCGGCGTCGCCCCGCCGGTTGGTGTAACGGCCTTGAGGAAGTCCGCGCGCCACGCGTCGTCGGCCACGGTGGCGAACGCGGTAATCATCGAGCCGAGCGTGTTCAGTCGTGCGAGCGTCGTGTTCTCGGTGCTGTTGACCGGATCGAGAAGCACCTTGCCCCACGTGCCGGTCGCGGAATCCACCAGGTTCGGCACGTTGCCGGCGGCGATGCGCAATCCCAACGGGTTGCCACGGATGACCGGGCCGTCGATGAACCGGGCGTTGGTGAAGACCGAGGCGACCGTGGTGAGCTCGTTGACCACCACCCTGGCCGGGGGCTCGGTGCCGAGCACGGAGATTAGCGCCACGGCGTCACCCGCGCCGCCCTTGGTGGTCAGGTAGAAGACGTTGCCGTCCGTAACGGCCGGGACACTCCGCATCGCGAAGGCGCCGCTCGCGTCAGTCGAAATCTCAGCCAGGGACTCAGGTGTACCCTTACCGGCTGTCTTCCTAAGGGTCACCGTGGCGCCACCGATCGGCTGGCCGCCCAGCATAACCGTCCCCTCGATATCGGCGGCGACGGCGGTCTGGCTGACTGACGTCAGAGCCAGAAAGAATATGACAATGAATGCTCGGACTCTCACGATTTGGTCCCGCGTAGCAGAATCACTATCAAATCCATCAGGTGTGCCCAGATGACGAGGGCGCTGAGAGTAGGTTTCATGGTTGGGTGCGACAATTGTCTCAATGCGGACGCCAATTCGTCGGACTCAAGGGCTGCTGACAGCCGGTGAGGGCTGATCCTAGAAATCCGAGACGAAGGTGTCCTGTTCCGCTTCAGTCCCAGAAGCAGGCGGTTTCGAGTTCAGCTGGATGGAGCTTGGGCAACCGCGCCTGCGGCATCATACCCGAGGGGGTGGCCTCCTCAGTCCGGCGTTCGCGATGGCGTCTGCAATGAGTCTTTAATGGCTCAAAATCAGATGGCGCGATTGCTGAAAACAACAAAGCCGCCCAACCGGCGGCTAAGTCATTGAAAGTTTGGAGCGGGCGATGAGATTCGAACTCACGACTTCAACCTTGGCAAGGTTGCGCTCTACCCCTGAGCTACGCCCGCATCCGGAACGCCGGACCTAGGGCAAATAATACCTTTCACCGGCCTTTGCAAGGACGGAATCCGGCGGCTTGCAGGCCGGCGGGGCGACGGCTAAGGTCGCCGGCCATGAACGACACCGCCCCCTCTAGCCAAACGGCCGCGCGGCTTGCCGACGGCTCGGTCCCGGTCACGGTGGACCAGCTGCTGGCGCGGCTCGCCACGCTCGGCCTGGCGCAGAAAACCGTGGAGCACCCGCCGGTCTTCACTGTGGAGCAGGCCAAGGCCCTGCGCGGCGAGCTGCCCGGCGTCCACATCAAGAACCTTTTTCTGCGGAACAAGAAGGGCGCCATGTGGCTGGTCACCTGCCTGGAGGACCGGCAGATCGACCTCAAGGCACTGGCCGGCGCACTGCAGGCGGGGCGTTTTTCCTTCGGCAGCGCCGAGCGCCTGATGAGTTATCTCGGCATCCTGCCGGGCGCGGTCACGCCCTTCGCCGTCATCAACGACCGCAGCCGAGCGGTCCAGATGGTGCTCGACAAGGCCCTGCTCGACCAGACGCCGGTCAACTGCCACCCGCTGGTCAACCACATGACGACGGCTATCGCGCCGGCCGATCTGGTGCGTTTCCTCGAGGCAGAAGGCCACCCGCCACGGCTTCTCGACCTCGATGGTTTGTGACCGCTTGGGCTTGTCTCGGGCGCCGGAAACAGCCATTTTCAACCTAACCAGACAGCGCGAATCGGGACGGAGGACACGGTTTCCATGGAACCCCTAATCGGCGCGGATGCGGGGCATCCGGCGCCCGCTGACGTGATCAAGGAGTCGAGCACCGCAGGCTTCGCCCAGGATGTCATCGAGGCCTCCATGCAGACCCCGGTGATCGTCGATTTCTGGGCGCCCTGGTGCGGCCCCTGCAAGCAGCTCGGACCGCTCCTGGAGAAGACCGTGAAGGCGGCCCGGGGCGCGGTCCGTTTGGTCAAGATCGACATCGACCAGAACCAGGACCTGGCTGCCCAGATGCGGGTGCAGTCGATCCCGACCGTCTATGCCTTCTTTCAGGGACGGCCGGTCGATGGTTTCCAGGGCGCCTTGCCGGAAAGCCAGATCAAGAGCTTCGTCGATCGGCTGGCCGGCCAGGCGGGCGGGGCGGGCGGTCCGGACCCGATCGAGCAGGCGATCGAACAGGCCGAAGCCGCGCTCGAAGCGGGTCAGGCCGGCGCCGCCTCGGCGCTGTTCGGCCAGGTCCTGCAGCACGAGCCGGACAACGGCCGGGCGCTCGCCGGCACGATCCGCTGCGCCATGGCGTCCGGCGACCGCGCCGGGGCGAAGCAGATGTTCGACGGCCTGACCGACGATCTGCGCGGCCAGCCGGAGTTCGCCTCGGTCGCCGCCGCGCTGGAGCTCGCCGAAGCGGCCGAAAACGCTGGCGAGATCCCGGCGCTGATGGAGCAGGTGGCCCACGACCACGGCAACCACCAGGCGCGGTTCGACCTGGCCATGGCGCTCTATGCCGCGAACAAGCCCGAAGCCGCGGCGGACGAGCTTCTGGAAATCATCCGGCGCGACCGGACCTGGAACGACGAGGGCGCGCGCAAACAGCTGGTCAAGTTCTTCGAGGCCTGGGGGCCGACCAATCCGTTGACCCTGCAGGCGCGCCGACGTCTATCATCGCTGCTGTTTTCATGACCCGATCGACCCTCGATCCGAGCTTCGATGACCTGCCGCGGACCTTGCCGGTCTTTCCGCTGCAGGGCGCGTTGCTGCTGCCCGGCGGCCGCCTCCCGCTCAACATCTTCGAGCCCCGCTACCTCAACATGGTGCGCGACGCCCTGGCCGGCGACCGTCTGATCGGCATGGTCCAGCCCTGCGTCGAAAGCGAAGAACAAGGCAACGCCGAGATCTACCGGACCGGATGCGCGGGACGGATAACCGCGTTCAACGAAACCGACGACGGCCGCTATCTGATCACCCTGTCGGGCCTGATCCGCTTCGCGGTCGCAAGCGAGTTGCCGGCCGTTCACGGCTACCGCCGAGTCGTGCCGGATTTCACGAAGTTCCGCGGCGACCTGGACGAGGACCCGAGCGAGATCGACCGGGCCAAGCTGCTGCAAGCGCTCAGCGCCTATTTCGACTGCAACGGAATCCAAGGCGATTGGGACGCCATCGAGGAGACGCCGGACGAACGCCTGGTGACTTCGCTGGCCATGGTCTGCCCCTTCGAACCGCCTGAGAAGCAGGCCCTGCTGGAAGCCGCCACGCTGCCGGAGCGGGCCGAGACCATGACCACCATACTGCGGATGTCGGCGCACGATTCGGACGACGAACCGGCCCGGCACTGAACCGCTTGCGCGACGCGCGGACGAAATGGAGGAGAGACTAATGACCGAAGGCAAATCGGGCGTCGATCCCAAGCTTCTGGAGATCCTGGTGTGCCCGCTCACCAAGGGGCCGCTGGAATATGACGCCGAGGCGAAGGAGTTGATCAGCCGCCAGGCCGGACTCGCCTTCCCGATCCGCGACGGCATCCCGATCATGCTGGCGGACGAAGCGCGGCCGCTGGAAGACTGAGCCGGCGGCCATGGCGACTGAGGAACACTTCTCCACCGACCCCGGCGGCAGCAAGCACCGGCCGACCGAGATCCGCTACGTCGCGGCCGAGAAGCGCCTGGAGATCGATTTCGACAACGGGGTTCACTTCTCCTACCCGGCCGAGTATCTGCGGGTCGAAAGCCCCTCCGCCGAGGTTCAGGGCCATGGCCCGAGCCAAAAGCAGATCCTGGCCGGCCGCCGCCACGTCGGCATCCTGGAGATCGAGCCGGTCGGCAACTACGCGATCAAGATCAAGTTCGACGACCTGCACGACACCGGCATCTTCTCCTGGGCCTACCTCTACAAGCTGGGCGATGAGCAGAGCGGGATCTGGGCCGCCTATCTGGCCGAGCTGGAAAAACGCGGCCTGTCGCGCGATCCCGGCAGGCGTCGCTAGGGGTACCATATGTCTGATTCAGACCAATAGGAGCCTGCTCGGAAAACGGCTTGTTTAGGTCGTATCCCGGTTAGACAACGCGGTGGGTTTCGGCAGACTGAAGCCGATCGAAGCCCATTCGAAGCGGGAGCCGCGCCTTGCCGCCAGACAGCATCGTGACGCCGTCCTCAAAGGCCGGACCGGCCTTGGTCGAGGCCTACGAGGCCCGGGTCGACCTGAGCCGCCTGCGCGCCTACCGCCTGGGCCGGGTGCGCGAACAGCTGCAGCGCCTGGACTACGCCGGCATCCTGCTCTACGACCCGATCAACATCCGCTACGCCACCGACAGCCGCAACATGTCGGTCTGGACCATGCACAACGCGGTGCGCTACTGCTTCCTGCCGACCGAGGGACCGATCACCCTGTTCGACTTTCACAACTGTGGGCATCTCTCGGCCCATCTGGAAACAATCCATGAGGTGCGCCCGGCGACCGCTTGGTACTATTTCGGATCCGGCCCGCGCCTGGACGAGCGGGCCCTGGCGTGGGCCGCCGAGATCGCCGACCTGATGGCGGCGCACGGCGGCGGCAACCGGCGTTTGGCAGCCGACCGCCTCGATCCCGAGGGCGTCGCCGCCCTGGCCGGCCACGGCATCGAGATCGCCAACGGCCAGGAGGTGATGGAGCTGGCCCGCGCGGTCAAATCGGCCGACGAACTGCTCTGCATGGAAGCCTCGATCGCGGTCTGCCAGACCGCCATGGCCAAGATGCGCGAGGCGTTGACGCCCGGCATGACCGAGAACCAGCTGTGGGCGATCCTCAACCAGGTCAACGCCGCCATGGGCGGCGAATGGATCGAAACCCGGCTGCTGGCATCCGGCACGCGGACCAACCCATGGTTCCAGGAGTCCAGCAACCGGGTCATCCAGTCGGGCGAGCTGGTCAGCTTCGATTGTGACCTGATCGGCCCCTTCGGCTATTGCGCCGACATCTCGCGCAGCTTCTTCTGCGGGGCCGGCCGGCCGTCGGACGAACAGCGCCGGCTCTATGGCCTGGCCCGCGAGCAGATCGAAAGCAACATGGCCCTGATCAAGCCGGGTTTGGGCTTCCGCGAGTTGGCGGAGAAGGCCTGGAAGCTTCCCGAAAGCTGCCAGCCGAACCGCTATTCCGTGGTCGTGCACGGCGTCGGTCTGTGCGACGAGTATCCGGCTTGCGTCTACCTCGAGGACTTCGAGACCGGCGGCTACGACGGTACGCTGGAGGCCGGCATGACGGTCTGCGTCGAGAGCTACATGGGCGAGAAGGGCGGTGGCGAGGGCGTCAAGCTGGAGCAGCAGGTCCTGATCACCGAAACCGGGGCAAGGCTCTTGTCCCGCCACCCCTTCGAGGATGAGCTGCTGCCGTCACGCTGGATCTGAATTGGCAACGGGAGACCGCCACATCATGGCCCCTGACAGCAGTGCGCCGCGCCGCGCCATGCCGGCGGCGCTCACGGACCGGGCGAAGCAGATCGACATGAAGCGCCTCAGGGCCTATCGGCTCGCGCGCGTGCGCGCGCAGTTGCGGCGGCACGACTACGCCGGCGCCCTGCTGTTCGATCCGATCAACATCCGCTACGCCACCGACAGCCGCAACATGGCGGTCTGGACCCTGCACAACGCGGCGCGCTACTGCTTCGTCCCGACCGAAGGGCCGGTCGTCCTGTTCGACTACCGCAACTGCGAATTCATGTCGGACGGGCTGGAGACGATCGACGAGGTCAGGCCGGCGACCAGCTGGTTCTTTTTCGCGGCCGGCCCCCGGCTGGCCGAGAAGGCGGCGGCCTGGGCCGCCGAGGTGGCCGATCTGGTGACCGCCCACGGCGGCGGCAACCGGCGCCTGGCGCTCGACCATTGCGACCCGCTGGGTGCCGCCGCGCTGGCCGGCCACAATGTCGAGGTCCACGAGGGTCAGGAGATTCTGGAGCACGCCCGCCACATCAAGTCGGCGGACGAGCTGGCCTGCATGGCGGCCGCCATCGAGGCTTGCGAGATCGGCATGGCGCGCATGCGCGAAGCACTCGAGCCGGGCATGACCGAGAACCAGCTCTGGGCCATCCTGCACCACGCGAATATCGCGCTCGGCGGCGAGTGGATCGAGACCCGTCTGCTGGCCTCCGGCGGGCGGACCAATCCCTGGTTCCAGGAGTCGAGCGACCGGGTCATCGAGTCCGGCGACCTGGTGTCCTTCGACACCGACCTGATCGGACCCTTCGGCTATTGCGCGGACATCTCGCGCAGCTATTTTTGCGGTCCCGGCAGGCCGTCCGAGGCGCAGTGCCGCCTCTACCGCCTGGCCCACGATCAGATCCAGCACAACACGGCGCTGTTGAAGCCCGGCGTTGGCTTCCGCGAGCTCGGCGAGCAGGCATTCGAGATCCCAGAGCGCTATCGGCCCAACCGCTACGGATCGCTCCTGCACGGCGTCGGGCTGTGCGACGAATTCCCGCGCTGCCCCCATCTGGAAGACTTCGAAAAGAGCGGCTATGACAGCACCCTGGAGCCGGGCCAAACGCTCTGCGTCGAGAGCTACATGGGCGAGGTCGGCGGCGACGAGGGGGTCAAGCTGGAGCAGCAGGTGCTGATCACCGAGAACGGCGCCGAACTGCTATCGACCTACCCCTTCGAGGACGACCTGTTGGGGCGCGAGATTTAGCCACCGCCCATGAGCCCCGGCCGGTTTCGCGGACCGGCCGTGGCCTGGCGCTATTCCTTTGGCAACCCCTGCAGCACATAGAGCGCCTTGAGCAGGTCGCTGGGTTCGGTCTTGCCGAACCACTTGCGGTAGATCGACCTGATCTCGCGGTCCCGGTAGAGACCCGCCAGGGTGCGGTCGGCGACAAGGCGGAACGCGTCGTCGCCGCGGCGGACCATCAGGGCATAGGGTTCGTAGGAGTAGAACTTGCCGGAAAGTTTGAGCTTCGAGGGATTCGACGCCTTGTCGGCGAGCCCAAACAGAAGAATTCGGTCGGCGAAATAGGCATCGATCTTGCCGGCCTCGAGAGCGGCAAGGCCCTCTTCGTGGTTGTTCACCAGGACAATCTCGGCATCGATGAACCGGCTCTTGAGGCCGTCCTTCAGACCCGTTTCCGTCGTCGTGTTGCCGAGAACTCCCAGCTTCTTGCCCTGCGTGTCGGCGAGATCGGCGATCCCAGAATCCGCGCGCACCAACATCTCGGCCCCGGTGACGAAAGTGAGCAACGTGAAGGTCGCGCGTTCCTGACGGGCAAGCGTGTTTGTCGTCGAGCCGCATTCGATGTCGATCTTGCCGTCCTCAAGCAGTTCAAAGCGTGTCTTGGAACTGACCGGAACATAGTCGATGGCGAGCTTTTTCAGCCCCAGTTCAGCCTTCACCGCAGTCGCGATCCGCTCACACAGCTCTATCGAATAGCCGGCCGCCGCCCCGCCGTCATCGCGGAAGGAGAAGGGTCGAGCGTCTTCGCGAAATCCAATCGCGATCTTTTCGCTCTTCTTGATCTTGGCGAGCGTGTCGGCGAACGCGGGCATGGCTAACACCCAGCCGGCGGCAACCAACAGCCCAGCACGTAGCAACCTTGGCATTAAGTTTTCCCTTCCCGAAAGAGGCGGCGTTTGTTTGGAAGGCGAGACTAGAAGATACCAGGCCCATGATCAACTCACGGACCGGCGCTCTGCGGCCGGAATGGACTTCAAAGCGCCTCGCCGCGGATCAGGCGTGGCAGGTCGCCGATCAGGCCCATGGCGTGGCGCATGAAGAAGCGCTTCAGCGGCGGCAAACGGTTGACCGCGGCCAGCCCCAGGTCTCGGGCCAGGCGGAGCGGCGGCAGGTCGTTGGAGAACAGCCGGTTCAAGCCGTCGGTCGCGGCGATCAGCATCAAGTTGTCGAAGCGGCGCCAGCGCTCGTAGCGTTCCAGCACGCCGGCCGAGCCGACGTCCAGGCCGAGGCGCCGGGCGTCGACCACCGCCTCGGCCAGGGCCGCCACGTCGCGCAGGCCGAGGTTGAGGCCCTGGCCGGCGATCGGGTGGATGGCGTGGGCCGCGTCGCCGATCAGCGCCAACCGTAGGCCGTGATAGCTGGCGGCGTGCAGCAGCGACAGCGGATAGCTCCAGCGCCCGCCGATCGCCTCCAGCCGCCCCAAGCTGTCGCCGAAGCGCCGGGCGATCTCGGCGGCGAAGGCGGCCGGGTTCAGTTCGATCATGGCCGGCGCCAGGTCGCGCCGCTCGGTCCAGACGATCGAGGAGCGGTGGCGGCCGTCCTCGCCGTCGGTCATCGGCAGCATGGCGAAGGGCCCGGACGGCAGGAAGTGCTCGTGCGCCACGCCGTTGTGCGGCTTGTCGTGGGCCACGGTGCAAACGATGCCGGCCTGCGGGTAGTTCCAGGCGGTGGTCCGGATGCCGGCCGCCTGCCTGACCGTCGAGTTGCGGCCGTCGGCCGCCACCGCCAGGCGCGCGCGGACCGCCCGGCCGTCGGTCAGCTTGGCCTCGATGAAGCCGGCATCGCGCTCTAGGCCGCCGATGGCGGCGGGGGCCACGAGCTTCAGCGTGCGGCGCCGGACGACCTCGGCGTGGAGCGCGCGGCGGACCGCCCGGTTCTCGATGATCGCGCCAAGCGGGACGCCGTCGAGGTCGCGGTGGTCGTAGTGCAGGAAAAGCGAGGAGGTGCCCAGCCCGACCCGGCCGTCGGAGACGCGGATGTCGAGAATCGGCTGAGCCGCCGCGGCCATGGTCGGCCACAGGCCGGCGCCCTCGAGCGCCTGCTGCGAGCCCCGCGCGATCGCCGAGGCGCGTCCGTCAAAGGCCGCCCCCTGGACCGTCGCCGGATCCTCGCGGTCGACCACGACCACCTCGACGCCGGCGCCGGCCAGGGTCAGGCCGAGCGTCAGGCCGACCATCCCACCGCCGACCACCAGCACCTCGCATTGGAGCGCTCTGGAAGCCTTGTCCACCATGGCCTCAAGATCAGCCCTCGGCGGCGCTTTGTCCAGATCCGGCGGTGAAAGAAATATGCCTATATTTTAGGCGTCTTTGGCCTTTTGTATAAAAAATAGGCTTTCTGATCTCTAGGACGGCTCCCCGCGGAAAGCCAAAGTTCTTGTCCCCAGCCATTTGCTGCAGTGCAGCGATTGTGGCACGGAACTTGAAACTGTGGGGCCGACGGCGGCGCGCGGCGCCGCTCCGGGGGCATTTGCGTCGGCTCGCTGGGCGGCCCCTCAGGGAACCAGCACTGGTGGGAGATTAGCGATGCGGGTATTCAGGATTTTCACGGTGGCCGCGGCGGCGGCTGGATTTGGCAGCCTGGCCTTGGCCGGGCCGGCCCATGCCGAGGTGACGGCCGAGGCTCAGTTCGTCTTCAACACCTTTTCGTTTTTGGTGCACGGCGTCCTGGTGATGTTCATGGCCGCCGGCTTCGCGATGCTCGAATCGGGCCTGGTGCGCACCAAGAACACGGCGGCGATCTGCCTCAAGAACATGCTGCTCTACGCGATCGCCGGCCTGCTCTATTATCTGATCGGCTACAGCCTGATGTACGTCGACGTCAGCGGCTACATCGGTTCGCTCAACCTGCTCTACAACCCGAACGAGGCCGAGCTCGCGCTGATCAACGCCGAACAAGCCACAACAGAGACGGTCAAGGCGGTCACCGACAACGGCTACTCCAGCATGTCCGACTGGTTCTTCCAGATGGTTTTCGTCGCCACGGCGGCCTCGATCGTCTCGGGCACCCTGGCTGAGCGCATCAAGGTCTGGCCATTCCTGATCTTCGTCGTGGTGCTGACCGGCGTGCTCTACCCGATCCAGGGCTCCTGGACCTGGGGCGGTGGCTGGCTGTCGGAGATGGGATTCTCCGATTTCGCCGGTTCGACCATCGTGCATTCGGTGGGCGGCTGGGCGGCGCTGACCGGGGCGATCGTCTTGGGCGCGCGCAAGGGCAAGTACGGCCCCGACGGCCGCGTGCATCCGCTGCCGGGCGCCAACCTGCCGCTCGCCACGCTCGGCACCTTCATTCTGTGGTTCGGTTGGTTCGGCTTCAACGGCGGCTCGCAGCTCGCGCTCGGTTCGGCGCTCGACGCCTCGGCGATCGCGATCGTCTATGTGAACACCAACCTGGCTGCGGCCGCCGGCGTGGTCGCCGCCACAGCGCTGACCCAAATCATCTACAAGAAGATCGATCTGACCATGGCCCTGAACGGCGCCATCGGCGGCCTGGTGGCGATCACCGCGGGGCCCGACCTGCAGAACCACCTGCTGTCGATCATCGTCGGCGGTATCGGCGGCGGCCTGGTGGTCTTCGCCGTACCGCTCATGGACAAGCTCAGGATCGATGATGTGGTCGGCGCCATCTCGGCCCACCTGGTGGCCGGCATCTGGGGCACGCTGGCGGTCGGCATCTTCGGCAGCGGCAGCCTGCTGACCCAGTTGATCGGCGTGATCGCGGTTGGCGCCTTCATGGTGATCACCAGCACCTGCCTGTGGCTCGCCCTCAAGTACACCATCGGCATCAGGGTCGACGAGGAGGAGGAGGAACTGGGCCTCGACAAGACCGAGCTCGGTATGGAGGCCTATCCCGAATTCGGCACGGGTTCGCAGAGCATTTGACCGCGACCTAGTATTCCCGCCTAACTGGCCCGGACAGCCGCAGCCGCTGTCCCGGCCACTTTTTTGCCACCGCTTGCCGGATGCCGTCGGCCGGCTTGCTCCGGGATTCGGCATTCGTTAGAATTGTTTATGGTTTGTACCGGTCCTGCCCCGGCCCCGAAGGGGTTTGCCAATCCTCACGTCAGAATTCAATCGAGCTTGCCGGACCAGGACGCGTGACGGAACGCCGCAGACTGCAGAGCTTCCACCCCTTTGCCCGCCTCAATCGGCTGCTCGACGGTGTCGCCCCGGGGCCATCGCCGCGGCCGGACGGCGCGCCAATCCTGCTCTCGGTCGGCGAGCCGCAGAACCAGCCGCCCGCCTTCGTGGCGGAAGAGCTCACGCGCCACGCCGCCCAATGGTCGCGCTATCCGCCGGCGCGCGGGACGCCGGCCTATCTGGAAGCCGCCGCCGCCTGGCTGAGCCGCCGCTACGGACTGCCGGAGAGCGCCGGCGCGCCGGGCGGCATGATCGACCCGGCGCGGTGCCTGCTGCCGCTGCCGGGAACCCGCGAGGGCCTGTTCTTTACCGCGCTCGCCGTGGTCCCGCCGGTGGCGGAGGGCAGGACGCCCGTGGTGTTGATCCCCAACCCCTTCTACCACGTCTATGCCGGCGCGGCCGCCGCCGCCGGGGCCGAGCCAGTCTTCGTGCCGGCGACCCGGGAAGGCGGCTTCCTGCCCGACTTCACCGCGCTGGAACCGGAAATCCTGGACCGCGCGGTTCTGTGCTTCCTCTGTTCACCGTCCAATCCGCAGGGCGCCGTGGCCGACCTCACGCAGCTCAAGGCCTTGATCGAAACGGCCCGGCGCCACGACTTCGTGGTCGCCTTCGACGAGTGCTATGCCGAGCTTTACAACGACCGGCCGCCGGCGGGCGCGCTGCAGGCCGCGCAGAAACTGACCGGAGCAGGGGACGGGTCGCTGGACCACATGCTGGTGTTCCATTCGCTCAGCAAGCGCTCCAGCGCGCCCGGTCTGCGCTGCGGTTTCGTGGCCGGCGCCCCCGGTCTGATCGACGCGCTGGACGGTATCTTGCGGGTCGGCGGCGCGGGCGTACCGCTGCCGGTGCTGGCCGCCGGCACCCGGTTGTGGCGGGAAGAAGAGCACGTCGTGGCCAATCGGGCCCGCTACCAGGCCAACTTCGCTGTCGCCGAACGACATTTCGCCAAGCGTTTCGGGTATAAAGCCCCGGCTGGCGGGTTCTTTCTATGGCTCGAGGTCGGCGACGGCGAGGCCGCGGCCCTGGAATTATGGCGCCAGGGGGGTATTAAGGTGCTGCCGGGTGCTTATATGTGTGCCCAGGACGAATCCGGCCGGAACCCGGGGGCGGCCTATATCCGGGTGGCGCTGGTCTACGATCCGGAGTTGACCGACGTGACCCTTGGTCGCCTCGGCGCGCTTTTGTAATGGAGACTCACCAGTGATGATCGGGTTGCCATGGCGACAAAGAACGGCACGGTAAGCCGTCGCGCGACCGCGGCCCAGCCTGGTTTGCTGCCCAGCGGCACCGCCGGATTGCTGAGCGGCGGTCTGGTTCGCTTGGCCGGTCTGGCGCTGGTCGGACTGGCCGTCGCGCTGGTCCTGGCGCTGGCCACCTACGATTCGGGCGATCCGTCTTGGAACCGGGCCGCGCGCGGCGCGACCCAGAACCTGCTGGGAACCCCGGGCGCGATCGCAGCGGATCTGCTGCTGCAGAACCTCGGCATGGCGGCCACGCTAGCCCCCCTGCTGCTGGCCGGCTGGGGCTGGCGGGTCTTGCGCGACCGTTCATTGCTCGGCTGGTGGTGGCGGGCGCTGCTGCTGGCGCCGACGCTGATGCTGATCGGCGCGGCTCTTTCGATCCTGCCCAAGCCCGGCTTTTGGCCGGTCTCCGGCACCCCGGGTGGCGCCCTCGGCGAACTGTTGTTCGAACGGTCGGACGCTTTTTTGCCGTTCGGAACCGGGCCGCGTGCCGTCAGCCTCGGCTTGTTCGGCACGATCCTTTTCCTCTACGTCCTGTCATTGACCCGCGACGAATGGGGCGCCACGGGGCGCAGCCTCAAATGGCTCTTGGGGGCCGCCCGGCGCCAGGCCGCGGAAGCCATGCCGGCCGGGGCCGAGGCGCCGATACCGGCGCGCCCGAATCTCGCGTCCGCGGGCAGCGCAAGCCTCGAGCCGGAGGTCGCCAGCGGACCGGACCCGGCCGGCGCAACGGTCGAGGTCGAGGCCAAAGCCAAGACGCGGCCCGGCAAACGCAGTCGCGACGGGCGGCAGGGCCGCCTAGCTCTGGGCGGCGCCGGCGACTACGAGCCGCCGGCGCTGGATCTGCTGACCACGCCGTCGGGCAGCAGCCGCAGCGACGCGGATATCAATCGCGACGCCCTGGAAAAGAACGCCCGCTTGCTGGAATCGGTGCTGCAGGACTTCGGCGTCAAGGGCGAGATCGTCAAGGTCCGGCCGGGACCGGTGGTGACCCGCTACGAGCTGGAGCCGGCGCCCGGCACCAAGACCAGCCGCGTGGTCGGACTGGCCGACGACATCGCCCGCTCGATGAGCGCGGTCGCCGTGCGCGTCGCCGTGGTGCCCGGGTCGAGCGCGATCGGCATCGAGCTGCCCAACGTGCGGCGCGAGACGGTCTTTCTGCGCGAGCTTCTGGGATCGGACAGCTTCGACCGGAACAGCGGCAAGCTGCCGCTGATTCTGGGCAAGGACATCAGCGGCGCGCCGATCATCGTCGATCTGGGGCGCATGCCGCACCTTTTGATCGCCGGCACCACGGGCTCCGGCAAGTCGGTCTCGATCAACGTGCTGATTCTCTCGCTGCTCTACCGCCTGTCGCCGGACAGCTGCCGGCTGATCCTGATCGATCCGAAGATGCTCGAGCTTTCGGTCTACGAGGGTATCCCGCACCTCCTGACCCCAGTGGTCACCGAACCGAAAAAGGCCGTGGTCGCGCTCAAGTGGACCGTGCGCGAAATGGAAGAGCGCTATCGCAATATGTCGCGGCTCGGCGTGCGCAATATCGACGGCTACAACGCGCGCATCCAGCAGGCCCGCAAGAGCGGCGAGGTGCTGACCCGGCGCGTGCAGACCGGGTTCGACCCGGACACCGGCCAGCCGATCACCGAGGAGGAGCCGTTCGACCTCGAGCCCTTGCCGCAAATCGTCGTGGTGGTCGACGAGATGGCCGACCTGATGCTGGTCGCCGGCAAGGAGATCGAAACCGCCGTGCAGCGCCTATCGCAGATGGCACGGGCCGCCGGCATCCACCTGATCATGGCCACCCAGCGGCCCTCGGTCGACGTCATTACCGGCACGATCAAGGCCAACTTCCCGACCCGTATCTCATTCCACGTGACCTCGAAGATCGACAGCCGCACGATTCTGGGCGACATGGGCGCCGAACAGCTGCTCGGCCAGGGCGACATGCTCTACATGGCCCAGGGCGGCCGGGTCACCCGCGTGCACGGCCCCTTCGTCTCCGACCAGGAGGTCGAGCAGGTGGTTAACCACCTGAAGCGCCAGGGCGAGCCCGCCTACATCGAGGCGGTGACCCAGGAGGAGGACGAACCGGCGTTCGACGGCATGAACGGCGGCGGCAGCGGCGACGAGCTCTACGACAAGGCGGTCGCGATCGTCTGCCAGCACCGCAAGGCCTCGACCAGCTTCGTCCAGCGCCACCTGCAGATCGGCTACAACCGGGCGGCGCGGATCATCGAGAAGATGGAGGCCGAGGGCATCGTCAGCCCGGCCAACCACGTGGGCAAGCGCGAAGTGCTGGTGCTCGGACCCGGGGATGCCTGAGGCAGCGCGACCGTAGCATGAAGCGTACATGGAATCGTAGCAAGATGGGACGGAACATGCTGACACGCCGCTCGATCCTCGGAATGCCGCTCGCCGCCACCGCGTTGTTCGCGGGGCTGAGCCGTGCCGGCGCCGCACTCCAAGGCGCCGACGCCGAAGCGGTGCTCCTGGCCGAGCGCTATCTCAACCGGATCACCACGATGCGCGCGCGGTTCGTCCAGATCGCCTCGAACGGCAGCTATGCAGAGGGCGAGGTGACCGTGCGGCGGCCGGGTCGGATGCGTTTTGAATACGATCCGCCCCATCCGGTTCTGCTGATCGCCGACGGGATCAACCTGCTCTACTACGACAAGGAACTGAAGCAGGCGACCTTCATCCCCTTGTGGGAAACGCCACTGTGGTTTCTGCTGCGCAAGAAGGTCGAGCTGTCGGGCGATGTCCGGGTGACCGACGTCGCGCGGGACGACGGCGCCGTGCGCATGACGGTGCAAGAGGGCGACAACAGCGAGAACGGCGCGGTCACCTTGGTGTTCAGCGACCGGCCCTTCGTCTTGCGCAAGTGGGAAGTGACCGACGCCCAGGGTATCAGCACCACGGTCTCGCTGCTCAATCCGGCCTTCGACGTAAAGGTCAAGGACGAGGTATTCGAATACGGCGACCTCGACCTCTACGGCCTGAAGGGCCGGCAGGACTCGCGCTAAAGCTACGCGACATCCCGCATCGCCGCGCTCAAGAACGGCCGGTACAACAGTTCGACAAACCGCCGCTCGGCGCGGCCCTCGACGCCGATCGTCATGTCGGGTTTTCGCCGGTGCGGGCTGCGCGTCGCGAAGATCCGGTCCCAAAAGCTGAACAGCGTGCCGTAATTGGAGTCCGTGTCGGAACGCACGGCGTGGTGGTGCACCCAATGGATCGACGGCGTGATGACCAGGCGCGACAGCGTCGCCTCGAGCCGCGCCGGCAGGCGCAAGTTGGAATGGTGAAAGATCGTTGCCGCGAGCAACAGAGTCTCGAAGACCAGGATCGACAGGATCGGCAGATCGAAGACGACGATCATCAGCGCCCTGGCCAGCGCCGAGAGCAGGACCTCGCCGAAATGGAACCTAAGCGCAGAGGTGCTGTCGAGGAAGCGGTCGAGGTGGTGGATCTCGTGGAAGCGCCACAGCAAGGGCAGCTCGTGATTGGCCCGGTGCCACCAGTAGATCAGCAGGTCGAGCAGCACGATGTCGAGCAGCAGGCCGGGCCAGCCGCTCCACCAGTCGGGCCGCCAGCCCAGGTGAAAACCGGTCGCCCAGTAGGACAGCGGCAGCACCACGATGGGCGACAAACCGACGTTGGCCAGCCAGAGCGCCAGGTTCCGAGCCAGCCGGCGCCAACCGCCCGCGGGGGCGGGGTCGTCGGACCCCGTGGGCTCCGCGGCCGCCGGGAACATTCTTTCGGCGACAAAGAAAATCACCAGCCAGACGAGGACCGCGGCGCCCTTCCAGGCAAGCAGGCTATCGGTGGTCTCGATCATCACCGTTTGATATGGCCGACGCGGCCGTTGGACACAAGCATCCGACCCTTGCACAGGACTTGAAGCTGGCTTAGCTAAGGGTCCATGAAAAGATTCTCCATCAAACCGCTGGTCGGCGTCTCGGCCGACGTGCGTCAGATCGACGGGCACCCGTTCCACGCGGTCGGCGACAAGTATCTGCGCGCCATCATGCTGGCGACCAACGCCGTGCCGCTGGTGATCCCGGCATTCGGTAAACTCTACGACCTGCCGGAACTGGTCCACCGCCTCGACGGCGTCCTGCTGACCGGTAGCCCGTCCAACGTCCACCCGTCACACTACGATGTCTTGCCGACCCCGGAGACCGAGCCGCACGACCAGGAGCGGGACGAGACCACCCTGCCGCTGATCCGTGAGGCGTTGACCCAGGCGGTGCCGATGCTGGCGATCTGCCGGGGCATGCAGGAACTCAACGTGGCGCTAGGCGGCACGCTCTACGCCCGGGTCCACGAGCTGCCCGACCGCTTCGACCACCGGCGGCCGAACCACGACGACCCGGACGTGCAGTATGGCCCACGCCACCAGATCGCCCTGACACCGGGCGGCGCGTTCCAGCAGCTGGCCGGCGCCGACGAGCTGACCGTCAACTCGCTGCATTGGCAGGGCCTCGACCGGGTCGCGCCGCGACTCCATATCGAAGCGACTGCGCCCGACGGCACGATCGAGGCGGTCAGCGTCAAGGATACGAAGAACTTCGCGCTCGGTGTGCAGTGGCATCCCGAGTACAAGGTGCTCGACAACGGTTTCTCGACCAAGCTGTTCGCCGCCTTCGGCGAGGCCGCGCAACGGCGCGCCGAAGCCCGCGCCAGCGGACGATTGCAAACACCTTTCGAGCCCGCCGCGCCGATCCCGGTCTGAACGTTTCCATGCAAGGATTGCAGCGCAGCGGCATCAGCCATGTCTCAAATGCATACTGGCAGCGGAAACGAATATTGCAACCAGCGGATAAGGACCTAGATAATAGTATAAGAGCCGGCGTCGCAAAGACCGCCGGCCCCTGTGGAGACTACGGTCCCCTGCCGTACCTCCACCTCTCCGCGGAGAAGAGGAACGCCCGGCTCCCCCCCGACCGGGCGTTCCGTCCGTCTGGGCCATGGGGCACGATCGGCGCGGGGCGCGCGCCATGACGCTTCGGCTGGCCACCTGGAACATCAATTCGATCCGCCAACGCCTCGATCATTTGACGCGCTTCAGCAACGAAGTGCGGCCCGACGTTATCTGCCTGCAGGAAACCAAGGTGCGCGACGACGACTTTCCCGCCAGGCACCTCAGCGATCTCGGCTACGAACACCAGGTGATCCGGGGCCAGAAGAGCTACAACGGAGTCGCCATCGTTTCGCGCGCCCGCTTTGAGGGCATGGGCGCGTCGAACTGGTGCGGACGTGACGACCGGCGCCATGCTTACGTGCGGCTGCCCGGCGGCATCGAGCTGCACAACTTCTACGTCCCCTCCGGCGGGCCGACGCCTGATCCGGAGGCCAACGACAAGTTCGCTCACAAGCTCCAGTTCCTCAACGAGATGGCGGCGTGGGGCAAGCGCGAGGGCGTGGCCGGGCGCCGGTTGATGTTGGTCGGCGACCTCAACGTGGCGCCGTTGGATACCGACGTCTGGAACCACAAGCGCCTCTTACGTAGCGTCGGCCACACACCGGTCGAGTCCGCGCACATGGCCAAGGTGCTGGCAGACTCCGGGCTGGTCGACGCCGCGCGCCACTTCGTGCCGCCGAGCGAACCGCTCTACACCTGGTGGGGTTACCGCTTCGCGCAGTCAGTCGAAAAAAACTACGGCTGGCGTTTGGATCATCTCTGGGCAAGCCCGCCACTGTTGCCCAGTCTCACGAACTTCCAGGTGGTCAAGCAAACGCGCACCTGGGAAAAGCCGTCGGACCATGTCCCGGTCGTGGTCGATATCATTTAGCGCGGTCACGGCATACGGTAGAGGAAATAGCGCCCCGGCTTGATTCCATTCGGTAGGCCCAGCGGCTCGGCACCGGCAAAGGCGACATCCTGATCGGCGATCACGACGCCGCCGGCGACCAACAGGCGCGGCAACAGCTCGGCGATGAAGGCGGCGATGCGCTTGTTGGACTCGGCGTCGCCCGAACCCATGTCGGAATGGATCAGCGGCACCCGGCCACCGAAGATTTCAACCGCACGCGGCAGGGTCTCGTGAATGTCGCCCAGAAAAAGCCGCGCGGCATCCGGGATGCAGTCCGGGTGGGCGGCCACTCGGCGCTCGAACACATGGATCTCGCGCTCGGGACAAAGTTGGCGCAGGTGATCGTAGGTTCGGCCGTTGCCGAGACCGAGCTCGAGCACCGGTCCGGGCAGGTCCCGGACCAGTTCGACCGCTCTTTCGAGACAGGCGCGTTGCGCTTCGAGCCGACGAATAAAGCTGTCCAGGCGACTCACGAACTTTGGCCGCTCAGGTGCCGGCGGCGGCGCGGGCTTCGAGCAGCTGGGCCGTGGTCTGCTCCAGCCGGTGCGCCAGGACGCGCATGACTTCGACGCCCATTTCCGGGAAGTCGGTGATGAGTTGGAAGAACAGGTCCTTGGTCACCTTGAGGGTGACCAGCTCGCTGCCCGCGGTTACCGTGGCGGTACGAGGAACGTCGCACAGAATGGCGATCTCGCCGACGATGTCGTTGCGCGTCAACACGGCCACCTTGACCGGGCCGCCGCCGGTGTCGACGGTCACCTCGGCCTCGCCCTCGACGATGACAAAGGCGGCGTCACCCGGCTCGCCTTGGCGGCACAGCGCTTCGCCCGGCTTGAAGGTCAAGCGCTGGCTGGCGAAGCACATGAGTTTCAGCTTTGCCGTATCGATATTGGCGAACAGCGGGATCTGCCGAAGGATTTCGACTTCCTGATCCAGACTCATCTCTCTCCTCCCGTCTCGTGGCGCTTTAACCCGCCGCGACTAGCTCGCCCAGGGCGGATCCGGGCCCGTTCAGTTCTTTGAAGGTGCCTTGCTCGACAATGCGGCCGCTGCGCATCACCAGCACGCGCTCGAAATGGGCCGCGGCCGCCGGCCGGTGCAGCGTCCAGATCACCCCACGCCCGCGCCGCGCCTCGAGAACCCGCTCTTGGATCCTCTGCTGGCTCGCGCTGTCCATCGCCGCCACCGCCTCGTTGACGATCAACAGGTCGGGCTGCTTCAATAAGGCGCGCGCGACCGCCAGTTTCTGGCGCTGTATGCCGGTCAGCCGCCGACCGGCGACGCCCACCTGGTAGTCGAGGCCGACCGCCAGAACGGTTTGTCTCAAATCGAGGCTTTCCAGGACCTCGGTCATCATGCGGCCGACGATTTCTTCGGCGCGGGCCCGGCCATAGGCTAGGCGGCCGAACAGGATGTTGTCCTGGAGCGACGCTGCGGCGTTGTAGCTGTCCGGCCGATAGAACTCGACCGCGCCGGGATCGCTTTCCTCCAGAAGCTTGGCGATGCGCTGCCGGGCGGAGACGATGCGCGCGGCCTGGTCCTCGTCGATCAGGCCAAGGCGGTGACGGCCTTCGACGTACTTGAACGGCAGGCGGCGCAGCTTCAGCTGATCGCCCGGTGAAAGCGCTTCGATGCCGGTCTTGTCGACCCGGCCCAGCAAGGCGCGAAAGTCCGGCAGCTCGTCCTCTTCGATAAATCCGAACTGTTCGAAGAAGGGATGGCCGGAGGGCAGGTCCGCGAACAGCTCGACCATGGTCCGGGCGATGGTCTCGCCCATCTTGAGCAGGTTGTCCGACACGCCTTCTTCGCGCAAGAACTTCAGGATGATCGGGTTCTCGGCCAAGGCTTCGTCTTTGAACGCCGGTTTGGTCGGCGTGCCGAACAGCAGGTTTTCCGCCAGCGTCGCGTTCGGATTGTACTGTTCCGGTTCGAACCAGACGACCAGATCGCGCGCGCCCTCTTTCGCCAACCGCTCGATCAGAGCGGCGCGCGCCTTGAGGATGCCTTCGGCCACGGCCGGCCGCTGCTGCGGATCAATGCTGCCGGTCAGCCCGAACTGATAGACGTCCTCCTCCATGTCGACCAGGGCCAGCGTCTGAACGATGTGGGCCTGCAGGGAATCCATGTCCGCGGCGCCCGCCGCCGCGTAGTCGACCCAATCCGCCGC
Source organism: Kiloniellales bacterium (assembly GCA_041617155.1). GTDB lineage: Bacteria > Pseudomonadota > Alphaproteobacteria > Kiloniellales > JAKSDN01 > CAMYKD01. The sequence continues at coordinate 3,216 of JBFJPL010000036.1, read as the reverse complement.
AGTGTCGAAAGTCGGGTTGCCGCTGCGCCGGCATTCCGCTACGTAACGGGCGCGAAGCTTTTGGCCCGCGGCGTCATGGTCGGCATCTCGGAGTGGCCGGTGCTTGAGACCGTAGATCAGATTTTCCAACACCGACGTTGGGAACAGATAGGCATCTGGGCCGACATAGGAGACGCGCCGGCCGGTCACGGCCTGGGGCAGGTTGTTGATATCGCGGCCACCCACGGAGATCGACCCCGATGTCGGCCGGGTCAGGTTGGCCAGCAGCAGGCCCAGGTGGTCTTTTCCGCTGCTGCTGTTGCCGACGATTGCGAGATGCGCCGTGACAGGTGTCTTGAAACTGACCGAGTCGACCAGTTTGGTGTTGGAATCGTCGAGCAGCGTGACCGTCTTGCAGACCAGGTCGCCGTCCAGCGGCGGACCGGGATCCGCGGCGATGTCCTGTTTCGCCGGGTCGAGGATCTCCGGCGGCTGGAATTGCTCGATCACCTGATCGTACTTGATCTGAACGTCGAGGCGCTGTTGGTCCCAGTCGATCAGCTCCTTGATCGGCGCGGGCAGATCCTTGTAGGCGGCGATCACCGCCACCAGGGCACCGATGTCGAGGCGGCCGCTGATCGCCAGCAGGCCGCCGACCGAATAGAAAACGAACGGCGTAAGCTGGGCCAGGAAGTTGTTCAGGAACTTGACGAAGAACTTGCGCTGGAAAATCTCGAAGCGAATATCGAAAATCCGTCCCAGGCGCGTGCTGATATCGGCGCGCTCCAGGTTGGAGGTGTCGTGGGCGTGAATTTCCACCGCGCCCTCGACCAACTCGGCGACCCGCCCGGCCAATTGCCGGGCGGTGAGCTGGCGCTCCTTGCCGAGCTGCAGGATGCGCTTGCGCAGCTTCGGGATCAGGAAGGCCTGAACCAGTACGATGGCCGCGGCCACCAGGCCCAGCCAAACGCTCTGAATCATGATGAAGACCATGGCGGTGATGGCCTGCCCGCCGAGGAAGGCCGGAGTCACGAAGGAATCGCCGATGAATCCGCCGAGCGGCTCGACCTCGTCCTTGATCATGGTCGCCACCTCGGCCTGCTTGATGCGGCGGCTGTAGGAGGCGGGAAAGCGCAGGATCCGGTCGCTCAACGCGTAGCGCAACCGGCGCAACATGCGCTCGCCAAGACGCCCCTTCAGGGTGTTGATGACGAACTTGAAGATCCCGTTGACGAGCACGAACCCCAGGAAGGCGAAACTGAGGGCCAGCAACAGCCCGCTCTGTTGCAGGTCGAAGCCGTCGAACAGCACCACTGGGCCGCCGGTCAGCGCCTCGCCGTAGGGCAGCTCGAAGCGCATTAGCGGCTGGGTCGAGGCCGGTCCCTCGAAGCCCTCGCCTTGGATACCCTTGTTGACGATCGATTTCGGCAGGTCGAGCGATATGAAGTAGAACGGCATCGAAAGCAGCACCAGGAGCAGGATTCCGAGCTGGTCGCGCCGGCTGTATCGCCAGATATATTTGAAAAGGTTCGGTTCCATGGGCTGTCGGACGATCGTACGGGTTCTCCGCTCCGAGAGATCGATCCCGCAACGGCCGTGTCAGATTAACCAAATGACCGCGGGTGGTAAACGCGCGCGCGGCGGTTGTCGGCCAGGATAGCGCACAAACGCAAACTATTTTCAGATAGTACGGCCCTGTGGCATGATCTAGTCCTAGACGCCTGAAGGTTGGGCAGCTTGACCTTCGGCACGGGGGCGGGGGTTCCGCGGTATTCGAGGGGCTTGAAATGGCCGGTGTCCGCCGGGACAAGCGGGTTCTTATCTACAGTCATGACAGTTTCGGTCTCGGTCACCTGCGCCGTTGCCGCGAAATCGCGCACGCCTTGGTCGAGGCCGAACGGAACCTTTCGGTCCTGATTCTCTCCGGATCGCCGATCATCGGCAGCTTCGACTTCAGGGCGCGGGTGGATTTCGTGCGGATTCCCGGCGTCATCAAGCTGCGCAATGGTGACTACACCCCACTCAAGCTGCACATCGATATCGAGCAGACCATGGCGATGCGCGCCTCGATCATCGAGCACACCGCCAAGATCTATGACCCGGACCTGTTCGTGGTCGACAAGGAGCCGCTCGGCCTGCGCGCCGAGGTGGAGGGCACGCTCGCCATGCTGAACGCCCGGGGCACGCCCTGCGTCCTGGGCCTGCGCGACGTTCTGGACGAGCCGGCCTTGCTGGTGCCCGAATGGGAGCGCAAGCAGGCCGTCCCGGCCCTGGTCAAATACTACGACGACATCTGGATCTACGGCCTGCCGCAGATCTACGATCCCCTGGAGGGCGTGAACCTGCCGGACTCGGTGCAGAAGAAGGTGACCTATACCGGCTATCTGCAGCGCAGCGTGCCGCAGGCCACGCCGCAGTTGTCGCTGGAGAAGATCGCCGAGCCCTATCTCCTGATCACGGTCGGCGGCGGCGGCGACGGCGAACAGATCATAGACTGGGTTCTGCGCGCCTACGAAAGCGATCCCAATCTGCCCTACCCGGCGCTCCTGGTTCTGGGGCCTTTCATGGCTTCGGAACTGCAGGCCGACTTCCTGCAGCGCGCCAACCGCCTGCCCAACATCGAAGCGATCACCTTCGAGGCGCGCATGGAAAGCCTGATGGACCGGGCGCTCGGCGTGGTGTGCATGGGCGGTTACAATACATTCTGCGAGATCCTCTCGTTCAACAAGCGGGCGCTCGTGGTGCCGCGCACCGAACCGCGCATGGAGCAGTACATTCGCGCCAGCCAGGCCGCCCAGCTGGGGCTGGTCAGCGTGCTGCCGGACGACGGCGTGCGGGACGCGCAGGTCATGGCCACGGCGCTGCGCAACTTGCCGCAGCAGGCCTTGCCGGCCGATGTCGTCGTGCCCGGCCTGCTCGACGGCAGCGGCAACGTCGTCAAGCTGGCGCGGCAGTGGCTGCGCCGTCGGCGCCCGTCGCTCGCCGTGGCCGGCGGCACGGCCGCCTGGCGCACCCTCTGGCACCTCAAATGACGGCAGAGGCGGCTTGACGCCCTGCGCTTCACCTCTTCCATACCAAGTCTCGATGATATTGGCCTATTTCACCGCACAGTGCCGCTCGCTCGTCAGGAGTGGGCCGCGCCGTGGTGCCGACCACCACAAGCGGCCCGCGACGCGGCGAGCGAGCGGGCGGGCGCGGCCTCCGGTGGGGCGGATTTGCCCTGCGGCGCGTCGCGCT
>JBFJPL010000035.1:0-38304 GCA_041617155.1 Kiloniellales bacterium | reverse complement strand
GGGGTGCGGAAAGTCTAGCGGGCAAAGCCCTTCAGCGTGCCATACATCGTGGGTCGAGCCAGAACATGGGCCTTGTTCTAGGCCGGCCTTGCAAGGCCGTCAAGCGGCCGCCTACAGCGGGCCCTTGAACGCGTTGGTGATCGGATAGCGGCGGTCGCGGCCGAAGGCGCGAGCGGTGATCTTGACGCCGGGCGGCGCTTGGCGGCGCTTGTATTCGGCGTTCTCCAGCAGGCGCCAGACCCGGTTGACCGTTGCCCGATCGTGACCGCGCATAACGATTTCGGCGACCGACCGCTCCTCTTCGATCAGGCAGTGCAGCATATCATCCAGCCGGTCGTACGGCGGCAGGGAATCCTGGTCGGTCTGATTGGGCTTGAGTTCTGCCGAGGGAGCCTTGGTGATGATCCGCTCCGGAATAACCCGCCCGGCCGGGCCCAGACCGCCCTTCGGCATGGCCTGATTGCGCCAACTGGAAAGCTTGTAGACCGTGGTCTTGTAGACGTCCTTCAGCACGTTGAAGCCGCCGCACATGTCGCCGTAAAGCGTGGCATAGCCGACCGACATCTCCGACTTGTTGCCGGTCGAGAGCACCATATGGCCGAGCTTGTTGGAGATCGCCATCAACGTCAGGCCGCGCGCCCGGGCCTGTATGTTCTCCTCGGTGATGTCCGCCTCGCGACCGTCGAACATCGGCCGCAGCATGGTCTCGAAGGCCTGCATCGCCGGCTCGATGGCGATCTGGTCCAGCCGCACGCCGAGCAGGCGTGCCGCCTCGGCCGCATCGTCGAGGCTGTCCTGGCTGGTATAGGGCGACGGCATCATCACGCAGTGCACCCGTTTCGGACCCAACGCGTCGACCGCCACGGCCGCCGTGAGCGCCGAATCGATCCCGCCGGACAGGCCGATCACCACGCCGGGGAAACCGTTCTTGCCCACATAGTCGCGCAACCCCAGCACCAAAGCGCCATAGACCGACTCCATGCCGTTTTCCGGCGGAGTCACCGCAGCGTCCTCGCAAGTCCAGACATCGTCCGCCCCGCGTCGCCAATGGGTGACCAGCAGCGCCTCTTCGAAGGCCGGCAACTGGGCGCGCAGACGGCAGTTGGCGTCAAGTACGAAGGAGGCGCCGTCGAAAACAAGCTCATCCTGACCGCCAACCTGATTCACGAAGATCAACGGCAGACCGCTCTCCGTAACCCGGGAGATGGCAAGCTGCAGGCGTACGTCGTTCTTGTCCATTTCATAAGGACTGCCGTTCGGCACGACTAGGACCTCGGCACCTGACTCGACCAGGCATTCGACCACATCGGGTGTCCAGATATCCTCGCAGATCGGTATGCCCAGGCGGACACCGCGAAAGTTGACCGGGCCAGGCATCAGCCCTGCCTTGAATATCCGCTTCTCGTCGAACACGCTGTAGTTTGGAAGGTCGTGCTTGAAGCGCAATGCGCCGATCTCGCCGCCGTCCATTAGGATGGCCGCGTTATGAACGTGGTGGCGCAGGGTTCCGCTAACCACGCCTTCCTCACGCCAGGGCGCGCCCACCAGAATCGCCGGGCCGCCATCACCGGTCTCGGCCGCCAACGCCTCCACCGCCTTGCGCGCCTGCTCGAGAAAGGCTGGTTTGAGGACCAGATCCTCGGGCGGATAGCCGGTGATACAGAGTTCGGTGCCGACCACCAGATCGGCACCGAGTGCCGCCGCCTTGGCCCGCGCCTCGCGGACCAGCTCGGCATTGGCCTCGATCGCCCCCATAGTCGGGTTGAGCTGGGCCAGAGCTATGGCAAGACGGTCGGTCATAGAGGTTACTTACGCCCGCAGCCCCAAGCTGGCAAGTCGGTCACCTGACCGCAGCCGGCGGCTTCACAAGCGGCGATGCAAGCGGTGTGCGCGGGCCGTCGAGCGCCCAGCCCTCGGTGCGGGCCAATGCAGCGATCCGGTCGATCCTATCCCGGCTGAGCGGATGCGTGCTCAGAAGTTCCGGCGGTTCGGGCTGCTTCAGGAATACCTCGAAGATCGTGCTGGTCTCGGCGACATGGCCGTAGAGTGCGGCAACCGCGTGCAGTCCTGCGGTATCCGCTTGCCGTTCCGTCTCGCGGCTGAAGCCGCTCAGCAACAGAGCGTTGGGCCCGGTGACCAACTGTTCCAGCGAGGTCGGCGCCGTATCCAGAGCGACCGCAAGCAAGAGTTGCAATAACACCACGCCGCCAAGCGCCGCCACCGGATCCCGATGGGCCACGTGGGCGATCTCGTGGGCCATGACCATGGCGAGGGAGTTCTCGTTGGGCATGCGCTCCAGAAGTCCACGCGCAATGAATACATGGCCGCCAAGAGTGGCGAAGGCGTTGATTTGATCGTCGTCCCAATAGTGGACCGTGACCGTCATCCCTTCGGGCAGATCGATGTAAATGGATAGCCGGTCTGCCAGCGCCTGTAGCTCTTCGACGATCTCTGTCGTGCGGACATTAACCGCCGGATCCCGGCCCTCGAATAGCGCGCCGGCCAAAGCATTCTCCCATGACACCGGTGTATGGCGTGCCAGCGCCGCCCCGAAATACAAGAGGCCGGCGGCGAGCGCGGCGAAACCCACCACAATGCCGGTAGACAGAATAAAGAAATCCGCGACCGGACTATGGCGGCTGACGTTGATGCCTTCCGGCACCTTGACGTTCTTGAATTTCATTGCAGCGGCGTTGTGGCCCGATCCCGTCAAGGAATCACAGCCGTCCCGTAAGCCAGAACCTCGACCGATCCTATGTTGTTCTTGGCGCCTTTGGAAATCGAACTGGTTTCAAACCGGGTGTTGAAAATTGCCGCCGCCCCCAGCGCCCTGGCTTGCTTCTGCATGCGCAGCAAGGCCTCGCGCCGCCCCCGATCGAGAAGGCTCTCGTAGGTATGAACACGGCCGCCGAAGATCATACGCAGCTGCGCGACAAAGCGTTTGAAGTAGTCGACCGAGACAACGACGCTACCCATGACCAGACGGGTGTCCGAAGCCGGCATGGACGCTGGCAGGGTCTTGCATATCACGATGATCAAGTCGCTTAACTCTTCCTCGCGTCGGAGGATCGACCTGTAGTGCCGCCGCTCCGCCAGGCGTCCGGCGCCATAGCCGGCCAACAGCAGCAGCAGCGGGATGAGAAGGTTGGCGAACTCCGAAAGGTACTGCATGCATCACTCGACCACGACGGCACTGCCGTAGGCCAGTATTTCAGACGCACCTTGCGCCACCGATGAGGTTGTAAAGCGCACATTCAACACCGCGTTGGCACCCTTGGCCTCGGCCTGCTGCACCATGCGCTCGAAGGCCTCCCGCCGGGCCTCGCTCAACAACTCGCTGTAGCCCCTGAGCTCGCCGCCAACGATGTTCTTGAAGCTTGCAGCGATATCCCGGCCGATATGCTTGGCGCGAACGGTGCTGCCCTGGACGATTCCCAAGTGGGTGGTGATAGCCCGACCAGGCACGGACTCGAGTGTCGAGGTTATCATCGGCAAACATCTCCTGAGACCTTGGACGGCACCGGACCTACCAGCGGCGGCGGGAGAGGATGATGCGGCGCATTGGAAAAGGACTGGTTAATTGGTTCTTTCCAACACAGCGCACTATTTTCTGAGCAAGAACTCGCGGCCCACCTTGACGCGGGCTACGCCGTCGTACTCGATGATGTCGGCGGTGGCATAGGTCTCCGACCAGCGTTCCGGCAGGTAGGAGCCGGTGCCGATCATGTCGACCGGCGCGTCGGCTTCGGCCATCAACTTGCACTTGGCCGGGTTGAAACCAGAGGATGCGACGATCTTGACCTTGTGGAAGCCCTCTCGGTCCAGTGCCTCGCGAAGGTGCCATATAGCCGCCGCCGATACACCGGGTCCGACCAGGTAGCGTAGTTCCTGCTCGTTCCGGTAGCCGCGGATCGTGCCGGGCACATTGCGCTCGAGCACTGCATAGGAAGCCGCCGGGTCCAGCCCCTCGACGAAGCGCCCGCCGGGGGTATCGATGCGCATGGCGAGTTCGCCCTTGGCGGCGCGCCCGGGAAACCGACGGCACACGGTCAGCGAGTCGGTCAGTTCACGGGCGAAGTAGTCGACCAGCACGGTCATGGGCTCGGTCGGGAAACACTCGTCGAACATTTCGGCCGCCCGCAAGGTGGAACCGGCATAACCGATCAAGGCGTGGGGCATGGTGCCCTTGCCGCCGTCGGTGTCGAAGTAGTGCGCGGTCGCGTCGGTCGCGTTGCCGATGAAGCCGACGGCACCAACCTTGCGCTTGGCGCGGGCGGAGCCGACCGAAGCCGCATAGGCCATGAGTTCGGCCATCTCGGTGCCGCCGCAGTGACGAGCATCCATGGCCAAAAAGGCGACCTTGGGCAGGTCGGCACACATGGTGTAGGCATTGTAGGCCGCTACACAGGCCGGCCCCAGCTTCTGCAGCAGCAAGGTTTCGAGATCGACCAGATTCTCGAAGGATCCGGTCACGTAGATCATCGGCTCGCCGGCACCAACCCAGCGCCCCTCCTGGTAGCGCAGGTCCACGTCGAAAGTGACGCCGCGTTGCTTGGCGACATGATCAAGCCAGCCAAGGGCCAACCGGGGCGCCGAGATCACCGGGCGCCGCAGAAAGACCGCGTAGGTGACAGGCTGATCGCCGAACCTTGCGACCGCCTGCTTTGTTCGCTTGAAGTAGTGATCGGTCCAGGCGTCGATTTCGGCGTCGGTGCCCGGCCATTCGGTCGTCGAAGGCGCCGAACGGCCAACCCGTGTACCCGGCCTTAACGACTTAACCGACATGGAGCCCGCCTTTCCCAGCATCGCTGCCGCTTAGAGCGCGCAGTGCCCGGCGATTCAACCCTAGGAAGCCGCGGCGACGCGGCTAGGCCAAGTGCCTCGTGCCAAGCGTTCGGCCTTGAGATGCTCGGCAATCAGGAATGCCAGCTCAAGAGCCTGGTTGGCGTTCAAACGTGGATCGCAATGGGTATGGTAGCGGTCGCCGAGCCGGTCTTCGCCGATCGCCTGGGCCCCGCCGATACATTCGGTCACGTCCTGGCCGGTCATTTCGAAGTGGACGCCACCGGCATGGCTGCCCTCGGCCAGGTGTACGGCGAAAAAGCCCTTCACCTCGGACAGGATGCGATCGAACGGCCGCGTCTTGTAGCCGGTCGACGATTTGATGGTGTTCCCATGCATGGGATCGCAGGCCCAGACCACCTTGCGCCCGGCCCCTTGTACGGCCCGCACAAGTGGCGGCAGCTTGGCTTCGATCTGATCGGCACCCATGCGGCTGATCAGAGTCAATCGGCCGGCCTCGTTTTCGGGATTGAGCACGTCGATCAGGCGCAACAGGTCGTCCGGATCGAGGGTCGGGCCGCATTTCATGCCGATCGGGTTGCAAACGCCACGCAGGAATTCGACATGGGCGCCGTCAATCTGGCGGGTGCGCTCGCCAATCCACAGGAAGTGGGCCGAACAGTCGTACCAGCGGCCGGTCAGGCTATCTACCCGAGTCAGCGCCTCCTCGTAGTTGGTCAGCAGCGCCTCGTGGCTGGTGAAGAAGTCGGTCTCGTGGAGCTGCGGCACCTTGTCGGGACTGATGCCACAGGCGGCCATAAAAGCCAGGGCCTCGTCGATACGACCCGCCAACTCGTCATAGCGTTCGCCCTGTGGGCTGCCGGCGACGAACTCCAGGTTCCAGCGGTGCACCTTGTGCAGGTCGGCGAAGCCGCCCTGGGCGAAGGCGCGCAACAGGTTCAAGGTTGCCGCAGCTTGGTTGTAGGCGCGCAGCAGGCGCTCCGGGTCGGGCACCCGGGCTGACTCATCGAATTCGATGCCGTTGACGATATCACCGCGGTAGCTCGGCAGTTCGACGCCTTCCACCACCTCGGTCGGGGCCGAGCGCGGCTTGGCGAACTGGCCGGCCATGCGGCCCACCTTGACCACCGGACAAGCCGCCCCAAAGGTCAGCACCACCGCCATCTGAAGCAAGACGCGGAAGGTATCGCGGATGTTGTTCGCGTGGAACTCCGCAAAGCTCTCGGCACAGTCGCCGCCCTGCAGCAAAAAAGCCTGGCCTTCCGCCACCTGGCCAAGCTGCGTCCTGAGTTGCCTCGCCTCGCCAGCAAACACCAAAGGCGGGTATTGAGCGAGAGTTTTCTCAACCCGACTCAAGGCTGCCTGATCCGGATAATCGGGCACCTGGCGAATCGGCATGCCGCGCCAGCTGTGCGGCGTCCACTTGCTTGTCATGGCGAACCTCGTTCCCTGTCATTGACCCGAAGTCTAGGGGAAAGAGGGTTGTACCGGCCCAAGCCCGTGTTTTCCACAGGAAAAGCCGTGCCCAGCTAAATCCTATCTCGGTACTACACTCCTTTGCGATGTGATGTCGATGCAAGCAGAATAGCCCGCCTTTCGGACTTGCAGCGAATGTGGGAAACGGTCCGACCTAGCGGTGATTTTTAACGAATGTAGAGCAGTTTTGAACCATGGCTACTGAGTTTCGGCAGATCGTCCTGACCAACGATGAATTGATGGACGCCATTGCGCTATACAACAGGGCGGCGAAGCAGAAGCTTCCGGCGGGCCAGTTCGTCTCCTGCACGGTCAAGGACGGCCAGGCCCTGATGGTCAGCCTGGAAATCTGCGACATCAGCACCGACAAGCGCTACAACATAGATTTGAAGGCGGCCTACATCGGGGCTTCGATCATCAAATGGTGCAAGAGCGAGAAGATTCCGATCCCGCGAGGCGCCGACAAATCGGTCGAGGCGGTCGGCGACAATATTGCCCTACACCTGACCATAAACGGCAAGTCCGACGAACTTTTCGACGTGGCTGATGGGAGCAGCGAAGCAGCCGCCGAGCCGACGGCGTCCGAAGACTAAGCTTCGTCGCGCTGCAACAGACCGCAACCGGCCGCCAATCACCGGCGTTTCTTGGTCACATTCCGGCCGGCCCAGGGCCTTATCCCGGCCATGGCGTTAAGTCTATCTCCACCAGGTGCGCTTAGAGCTGACGCGCCATTTTAATAGCGCGCGAAGGTCTTGGCTATGAGCCCAACCGATAGCGAATTCCCGTCGGGCGGCCGCCTGGGATTTCTCTCGCCGACCGCCGCCGTGGCCGGGCTGCTCCGAACGCTGGCGCGCTTCCCCCTGCCCATGGGCTGTGCGCTTGCCTGGGCCGTTGTCACCACCGGCGCAACCCATGACTTCTTGCCCAGAAACGGAATTTTCGACAGCGAGAGCCTGCAAGCCGTACTCCTTCCGGGCTTCTTTCTAACCCTCGCAGTCCAACTGTTTGCCGAACGCCAGGGCTGGCCGACCATTCCCCAGCTCGCGCTCGCGTTCGCCGGACTGGCTCTCGTGGCGCTTCGGGTCCTCACCGGTCCCGAGGCCTTCAGCCCGGATACAAATCCGGTCTACATGCTCCTGTTGCCGGGTTTCATCCTGCTGGTCACCGTGGCGCCCTTTGTTCGGGCCGAACAGGCCGATTCGGCACTGTGGGACTTCAACCGGGCGAGCTGGCTGGGTGCCGCCTTCGGCCTTTTGGTCATGGTTGTCCTCGGGTCCGGTTTGTCGGCGGCCTATCTGGCGATCGACACGCTATTGGACATCAACGTGCCAGGTGATTTCTACGGCGTAACCTGGATTCTGTGTGCCAGCGTGGTCTGGCCCCTCTATGCCCTTTCCAGGATTCCCGATCGGTTCGAGGCGCCGGCCGATGGGTATTGCCCCCGCTGGGTAACCTTCTTGGCCAGTTACTTCCTCGTGCCGCTGGTGATCCTCTATCTCGCCATCCTCTATGCCTACATGGCCAAGATACTTCTCACCTGGGAACTGCCCCGGGGCCAGGTCGCCTATCTGGTCTGCGGCTACGCGGGCTTCGGTATCACCGCCTACCTGATCAGTCATCCGTTGAGGACGACCGGCAATCTCCTGGTTCGTCTCTTTCAACGCTTCTTCTTCCTGGCGCTCTTCGCGCCGGTGGCTCTGCTGGCCTTGGTGGTCGGCACCCGCATCGACCACTATGGCGTTACCGAAAGTCGTTATCTGCTGGTGCTTTTCGCCGTCTGGATGGCCGGCATCGCAGTGTTCTATACCCTGCGCGGTGGACGGGGCTTGGTCGCGGCCTCGTTGAGCCTAGCTCTGATGCTCATCGTTTCGTCTTTTGGCCCCCTGGGCGCGACCGGCCTCTCGACCCACAGCCAGACCTCTCGGCTGGAGGCCTTGCTAACCGCCAACGGAATGCTGGCCGACGGCCGTATCGTGTCAAACGTCGCCGGCGTTTCGCGGGACGACCTCAAGCGCATCGGTTCCATCGTCCACTACCTCCAGAACACGCACAAGCTGGCGGCCATAGAGCCTTGGTTTGCAAACACCGAACTGGACTTCGACCAAGGGCCGAGACCGGTCGATATCCTCGGCGCCATGGGTCAAGAGTACGTGCCCGAGTGGAACGATTCGAACAGCTTCACCTTTAGGGTCGCCCGGAATTGGGGGGAGGAGACTTTCGATGTGCGCGGGTTCTCGGTTATCGCCCGGATCACCACCTCGCCTGGCCTCAAGGTTTGGCAAACCGACCTGAAAGACAGCACATCCAAGGAAATCTATCCGCTGTCCTACGAAAACGGCCATTTCACCGTGGCCGGTCCGCAAAAAGATCGGGTGAGCTTCGATCTCAACGCCCTGGCGGCACGGCTCCGACACCGCAACACCGGCAGCCCACTGGAATCCGACATGACACTTGAAGCCAGCGACGGCGCCCTGCGGGTCCGCCTCCACGTCGATGCGCTAGAAGGATATTTCGTTGATGTTGCGCCCAAGGCGAATCGGATCGAGGGCTGGATACTGATCGGCGGCGCCCGCTGAGGGTGGCTATTCCGCCGCCTGTTTCTCCGGTTCGGGCAGCGGCTCGCGCATGGTGACGAATTCCTCGGCCGCGGTCGGGTGGATGCCCACGGTGGCGTCGAAATCCGCCTTGGTGGCACCGGCTTTGATGGCGATGGCCAGGCCCTGGATGATTTCCGGTGCGTCCATTCCGACCATATGGGCGCCGACCACCTTCTGCCCGGCCCGTTCGACGATCAGCTTCATCATGGTCTTCTCGTCCCGGCCCGAGAGCGTGTGCTTCAGGGGCCGGAAGGTCGAGCAATAGACGTCGATCGCGACATGGCGAGTGCGCGCTTGGGCCTCGGTCAGCCCCACGGTGGCGACCGGCGGCTGGCTAAACACGGCGGAAGGGACGTTCTCGTGGTCCATTGCCCTGGGCCGGTCTTTGTAGACCGTGTCGACGAAAGCCATGGCCTCCTGGATTGCGACCGGTGTCAGCGCAATCCGGTCGGTCACGTCGCCGACGGCGTAGATATGCGGTTGGCTGCTGCGGGAAAACGCATCGACCCTGATCGCGCCCTTGTCATCGAGTTCGACCCCGGCGGCGTCCAGCCCCAGGTTGCTGGTATTCGGACGGCGGCCGGTCGCAGCCATTACCAGATCGCACTCCAACGTGCTGCCGTCCGACAGGTGCACGACTTTGCCGGCGGCCGCGGCTTCGATGCGGTCGATCAGTGTCTCGACCCTGAGGTCGATTCCCTTCTTGACCAGTTCACCGGCCAAGGTGTTTCGGACATCATCGTCAAAGCCACGGAGGATCTGGGGGCCACGATAGATCTGTGTGACTTGCGCGCCCATACCATTGAAAATGCCCGCAAACTCGACTGCGATATAGCCGCCGCCGTAGACCACCATCCGTTCAGGCAAGGTCTCTAGATGGAACGCCTCGTTGGACGAAATGGCGAGTTCCCAACCATGACCAGGCGGAAAGACCGGGTGGCCCCCGGTCGCGACCAAAATCGTCTCGGAGGTATAGCGCTTACCGCCGACCTCGACGGTATGGGGATCGAGCATTCGGGCGTGACCGCGCAGTACCGTGACTCCCGCGTCGTTCAGCAACCGCTCATAGACCGCTTCAAGTCGGACTATCTCGCGATCCTTGTTGGCGATCAGCCTCGACCAATCGAAAGTCCCGCCATCGACGCTCCACCCATAGCCCGCCGCGTCGGCGAAATCCTCATGAAAGTGACTGGCATAGACCAGCAGTTTCTTGGGCACGCAGCCTCGGATAACGCAAGTACCGCCGTAACGGTACTCTTCGGCAACCGCTACCTGCGCACCGGTCGCAGCCGCCATGCGCGCGCCTCGCACGCCGCCCGAGCCGCCGCCGATCACAAAAAGGTCAAGGTCGAACTTCGCCATGCTCGCTATTCCGTGCCAACCGCCCCGAGGTCAATCTAGGCAGCCGGACCGGGATTTGAAAGGTCGGTGGCTGGTCCCCACTCGATACTGCTACTTTTCGCTGCATTCCTCGAAAATGTGAGATGGGTTTGTAAAGTATATAAGATGCCTTTAGAGCTAACTAACTTTTACCGGCTAAGTTGCGCACTACAAGAAGTTGGTGGTGCGCCAAGTCGCTTGTGGGAAGCAGCGAAATGCCCCGAACGTGACAGCTCGAAATCCGGAGATGAGCACAGTCCAGCTTACCAAAGCAACGCGCGAACTAAAGCCAACTCCGTCTAGGAGGCCGGCGGCGAAGTAAAGGAGGATGTCGTAGAGATGGCGATCGCGGTCGGGGATATTGTAAAATTTGTCGACACAGGCGCCAAGGGGGAAATTGGCCGCGTCTGCAAGGACAACGGCATAACAGTTTGCGTTCACTTCAAGTCGTCGGGTTGCCTGAGGGTCATGAAGGACGACCTCGAGACCACAACGGGCAACGCGCCCGAGTGCAGCGACAAATGCAAGGGCGGCTGCTGAGCGGCTCCAGAACAGCGGGACAGGCGAAACGAAGCGGAGACCGACGGTGCCCAAAGCCTCGACCGGCAAGAAACCCATCAGCCTCTATCCGCTGTCCTTCAAGGAAGCGATCACCGCGTTGTTGAAAGTTGAACCGCCAAAGGATCTGAAAACCGAGGACGAAAGTTCCAGCGGCGACCGGAGGGTATCAACACAAGGCTAGGTTTCGTCGGCTCCATTCGGCCGGCCAAGTCGGCTGGCCAAAGGTTCCTGTGCCATGGCATGGCGAATTCGCTGGCACAGCGACCAGGCGCTTTTGTAGGATATATCCAGGCTGCGTTGCAGCTGACTTGCCGTCACACCCTTGGAATAAGAACACATCATGTAGATGGCAATCAGCCATTTCCATAGCGGTATGTGCGACCCTTCGAACAGCGTTCCCACGCGCACCGTGAATTGCTTGCGGCAGAGCCCACATTTGAGCAGACCAAGACGGGCGGTTCGGCCTGTGATCCGGTAGATCTTTTTGCCAGTCCCACAGTGGGGACAAACCGGACCGTCGGGCCAGTGATGCCGTTCGACGATTTCAATAGCGCGGCGTTCAATGGCACGCGATTCTTCCGCTGAATGATCGCCACTGGCCGGTTTAACGGGCTTCATGTCACCCTGTTTGGTTCGATCTTGGTTGCGGTCATTGGCCTGTGCCGCCACGGGAGCGCGCGTTGCCATAGGCCGAGTATGGCAAGTGGGTTGGGTTCCCCAAATACATAAAGAACCTTGACAGGACCTAAAGCTCAAGCAAGTTCGGACGGCTATCTTGCTCTGAGGATCGGGCGCGGCATCACTTCAGCGGCATCACTTCAATAGTTCCAGTTCGCGCAACATTTCCTCGTAGACCGGGTCGTCCGGCTTGAGTGAATAGGCTTTCTTGTAGTCTGCCGTCGCCGGTTTCATTTTGCCCTGGCGAAGATAGCAATTGGCCCGATTGAAGTAGGCAAAATCATGCGCTGGCTGCAGCCGGATGGCATCCGTGTAGTCTTGGATGGCACGGTCCAGGTCACCCAGATCGAAGTAGATGTTGCCACGATTGTAGTAGGCATCGACATCGACCGGGTTGAGGCTCAGGGCCCGTGAATAGTCCTTGATTGCAAGATCGAAACTGCCGAGCTCATAGAAAGCATTGCCGCGATTGTAAAAGGCGCCGCCCAGTTCTTTCTTGGAGGCTGCGCCCGAGTGTATGATGCGCGAGAAGTGGCGGATCGCCTCCTCGAAGCTTTGGCGCTCGAACCAGCCGTCACCGACCGTCAGACCAGCAAACGCTGGCGACCCCGTGGCACCGAAAACAGCCCCGGCGACCACAACAACCCATCCCAGCCGTCGCATGCCCAGCCTCCCTCGTGCGAGCGAAGCAGGAAGCTCTGTTACACGACCCCGATCGTCCGGGCACAGAATTTCCCCGGAGAACCTTCGTGTCCCTTATCGGCGTCCGGCAAGCGGTCGCCTCCCCCAAGTTCCCTGCCTTGAACTATTGTTCTTTAAGGCGACTGTTCCAGTACCCCTTGTTGGTAAGTTTAGACAATGTTAACGACATAATAAAGTTAACAAATTTGGTTAATATCTTCTCTGCGGCCGGGGACAGTGGAGCCGCATCTAGTCGGCAGCATCATGGCGACATAGGGGCGACCCGATGGGGCCGCCGAACGAACTGGCCGGCCGTCGGCAACCGACTACCCCTTGCCACTGTCACCTGACATGGAAGCGACCCAAATGTTCGGCAGCATAGACCGGCCGGGCGAAGACTGCCCGTAATCCACTACTTCTTAGCGGCCTGGAACTGCTCGATCGTGGAAGACTCGTAGGCCCGCTCGGTGGCGCAATGCGGGCAGACAACGCGAAAAATTGCTTCACCGGACATAGCGGCCGGCTTCTTGCCCATGCTGTGGTCGTCCAGCAAGGCGAGTTGCCCGGAGCAGTTCGAGCACAGAAATCCATAGTACCAGTTGCCCCGCTCAAGATCCGAAGCGGATTTCGCGGTCATCACAATTGATCGCTTATCGGTTCCTTGGGGCTGCGCCATTGTCTTCTCCCGGCTTTTCCGACCTAGACCTTCAAAACCAGCGGCCGATTTTTGCCCTGGGACCGATCCATGACGTACAAAACATGGAACGGCCACGATCGATTCCTCGAACGAGTGCGGTGTACACCCCATTCGCCAAATAAACGATTAATACAATTCTCCAATTGTAAATATTTTTCCACCTAGCCAAAAATCATGAAATTCGAGTAATGCTAGATTATTTATAAAATATTAATGTTAACTGCTTTCCGCGGCATTTAAATTTTTTGTGTTTTGTGTTAACGGCCAATTTACTGGTTGGTGCGCATATAACCCAAATGACAACAGACCGGATGGTTAAGGCTCAACAGCCGCTCAGGCGGCACGCCTAAATCACGGTCGCGCCGCCGGAGATCTGTACCCAAAACGGACAGTTGAGACGCCACGAAGGGGACCATAAGCCATGTTCGGGAGAATGCATAAGAGAGACGCGGGTCTCGTCATCATCTTGATGATCTTTACCATCTTGGCCCTGGTCGCCAGTTCGTTCGGCGCGCGTCATTTCGTCAACCAGATGCTGATCCAGCAGGCTGAGAAAGACGCGATCAAATGGGGTAACTTCGTCCGCGAGAACCTGAGCGACATCGACGCCACCTTTTCTTACGGCAAGATCAGCGAGGAAGACCAGGAGCTGATCAGCCTGGTCGCCCAGGCCGGCGGCGTTTTTCGCTACAAGTTCTTCAACCAGGACGGCATCATCGTGCTGGCCTCGCGCCTCGACGACCTGGGCAAGAAGAACACCAAGCCCTATTTCAGCAGCGTCGTTCAGCAAGGCAACAATTACGTCAAGATCGAGGAGGAAGAGGCTTTCTCCGAACTGAGCGGCCGAACCGAGCGATTGACCGTCGCCGAGGCCTACGTCCCGCTCATGGAAGGCGGCCGTTTCAAGGGCGCGATCGAGGTCTACGTCGATAACACCGCGCAGGCCAATTCGTTTCGGCAGGAAGTCAACAGGGCCCAATTGGGCCTGCTGGGCCTGCTGGCATTTCTCGTCGTCGGCAGCGGCATCGTTATCGTCAACAACATCCGGGCGCGAAACCGTGAACTGCAGACTATCACCAGGGCCCACGAATCCATGGCCAGAGCGGAGGAGCAGGTCGCCAAGCTGAACCAGGACCTGGAGCAGCGCGTTCACGATCGCACCGCCGAGGCGGAGGCCGCCAACGAGCGTATCAGCCGGCTGAACCAAGAACTGGAGCAGCGCGTCGAAGAGCGTACCCAGCAGCTACTCAAGGCCAACGACAGCATCACCAAGGTCAACGAGGCCATGACCAAGCTGAACGAGCAGCTGGAGCAGCGCGTTGAAGAGCGCACATCGCAGTTGCACGCCGCCAACGAAAGCGTACGCAAACTGAACCAGGACCTGGAAAAGCGCGTTGAAGAGCGTACGGCTGAGCTTCACTCCGCGAACGAACGCATTACCAAGTTGAACCAGGACCTGGAAAAGCGCGTTGAAGAGCGTACTCAGGAAATCACCCTGGCCAACGAGAACATTACCAAACTGAACCAAGAGCTGGAGCAGCGCGTCGACGAGCGTACCGCCGAATTGCGTGAAGCGCAGGGCGAACTGCTGCGCAGTGAGCGTCTCGCTGCGCTCGGTCAGTTGACCGCCACGGTGAGTCATGAATTGCGGAACCCACTGGGTGCGATCCGGACAGCCATCTACCTGATCTCAGGCCGGACCAAGGATCAGGGACTCGGCGTCGAGAGCGCTCTTGAGCGCGCCGATCGCAGCATCACCCGTTGCGACAATATCATTACCGAGCTGCTCGACTTCACGCGTCAGACCGATCTGGCCCTTGAATCCGTACCATTCGATGAATGGCTCGAAAGGGTGATCGACGAACAGAATCCCCCTGAAGGCGTCACCATCCGAAACGAGTTGGCGACACCGGGTCTGGAGGTTCCGTTCGACGATGACCGGCTGCGCCGTGTCATCATCAACCTGTTCAGCAATGCCTGCGAGGCGATGGCCGAGGACGCGGAAAACGGCAACACCGACAAGAACTACGCCCTGACGATCAGCACCCGCACGGTGGACAATCGCCTTGAGGTGCTGTTCCGCGACAACGGTCCGGGCATCGCGCCCGAGGCTCTGCAAAAGATCTGGGAGCCGCTTTTCAGCACCAAGAGCTTCGGCGTCGGTCTGGGCCTGCCCACGGTCAGGCAGATCATGGAGCAGCACGAGGGCGGAATCGAAATTACCAGTCAACTCGGACAGGGCACATCTGTCTTGCTTTGGCTGCCGATCAACCGCGCCGACGAGCAGGCGGCTTGATGACCGCGCAACGCTCTGACGGAGATACCCAATGAGAATCTTTGTCGTCGATGACCACCGCGACATCGCCGAGGGCTTGGCGGACGTGCTCAGGCTGCATGGTCACGAGGTGGAAGTCGCGTTCAATGGCGAGCAGGCGATCCGAATTTTTCGCGAGCAGGACTTCGACATCGCATTCATGGACGTGATGATGCCGGGGATGAACGGCGTCGAAAGCTTTCTCGAAATCCGCAAGATCAAGCCCGACGCCAAGGTCATCATGATGACCGGCTATAGCGTCGAGCAGCTTCTGGATCAGGCGATCGAAAACGGCGCCTATGGCGTGCTGCACAAACCGGTCGGCATGGACGACGTCCTCGAGGCGCTGGAGAGGGTCAATTCCCAGGGCATGGTACTGGTCGCCGACGACGACCCCGACTTTGCCAGCAACATCAAAGATGTTCTGGAGAAACACGGCTATCGGGTCTCGCGAGCGCGGACCGGCAAGCAGGCGCTCGACACCGCATTGGCCGGCGGCATCGACATCCTGATTCTCGATCTCCAGCTCCCGGTGATCAGCGGTCTCGAGGTCTATATGCAGCTGCAACAGCGCGGCCGCGCTTTGCCGACTATCGTTGTGACCGGCTACGACGACGCCCATGTCGAAGCTCTCGACTCCCTGCGTAGCCTTTCGGCCACCGGAATCCTGACCAAGCCGTTCGATTCGGGCCAGCTGTTGACGGCGCTCGGCAACATCATGCCCGGAGGCAAACCCGGGATGGCAAAAAAGCCAGATGCGCGCCAAGCAGCGCCGCAGCCGACTCGCCAAACGCCGGCCGAGCAGAAAGCGCAACCGGCACCTGGCCCCAAGCCCGTGGCACAGCAGGCGCCGGCCGCAAGGCCCACGCCAGCACCGGAACCGGCGTCGCGGCCGGCACCCACAGCCAAGCCCGCGCCGGCACCAGCGGCGTCGCCCGCTTCGGCCCCGCAGCCGAGTGGTCCGCCGCAGCCCGCCAGGGCGCCGCAACCGGCGGCCCCCCCTGCCCCCGCGACTCCGACCCAGCCGGCCGGCCAAACGGGCCCGATCGCGTCGCGCACGAGCAGCACGAAGCTCAGCCGGCGCGGCCGCATCCTGGCGGTGGACGACGATGTCGATATGGTCGAGGGTTTGGCCGAAGTTCTCGACACCCATGGATATACGGTCCAGACCGCCAACAACGCCGACGACGCTAAGAAGATCATCCAGGATTTCGACGCCCAGGTGGCCCTGCTCGACATCCGCCTCGGCAAGACCAACGGTCTGGACCTGATCTCAATTCTCAAGGAACACCGGCCGAATATCTACTGCGTGGTGATAACCGGTAACGCCGACAAGGAATCGGCCATCACGGCGCTGCGCAACGGTGCCTACGACTATATGACCAAACCGCTGCACCCTAACGAGCTGTTCTCGATCCTCGACCGTTGCCTCGACAAGTTCCGCCTCGAGCAGGAAACCCAGGCGGCTTTCGAGGCACTGCAGATCGCCAAGGACGCGGCGGAGGCGGCGACCAAATCACAGGGCGAGTTCCTTACCACCATGAGCAAGGAACTGCGCAGCCCGGTCAACACGATCATCGGGTCGTCGAACATCCTGATCGATGAGGCGATGCCCAAGCTGGGTGAGGAGCGCTACGTCGAACACGCCAAAGCCATTCGCGAGGGTGCCACCCGCCTGCTCGGCATCATCAGCTACGCCCACGACCTGGCGAAGGCCAAGGTTGGCCGGCTCGAGCTGAACGAGGAAAAGGTCGACATCAATGACCTAGTGTCCACGGTGATGCGCCTTGTCCAACGCACCATGAGCGCCGATGACCTTCAAATGGAAATCGAGATGCCCGAGAATCCGCCGATGATCTGGGGCGACGAGCGGCAACTCAAACAGATCCTGCTCAACCTGCTGACCAACGCGGTCAAATTCACGCCCGACAAAGGCAAGATCAAGCTGACCATGCGCCAGGAGAACGACGGCAGCTTCAGTATCGAGGTCTGCGACACCGGTATCGGCATGGCCCCGGGCGACATCCCGAAGGCCCTGGAGCAGTTCGGTCGGATCGACAGCCAGGCCTGCCGCGATTTTCAGGGTACCGGCCTGGGGCTGCCTTTCGTGGTCACCATGGCGGAACTACACGGTGGCAAGTTGGAGCTGGAAAGCGAACTGGGCAAGGGTACGGCCGCGACAGTCACACTGCCAGCCGAACGGGTCATCTCGGCCCGCTCGCCAGCCGGCGATGCGGCGGTCGGCTCCGCCGCCTAGCCAACCCGGCCCCAATCCGTCCCAACTGCCCGAGCGGCCCGCGCCCTCACGCGGGCCGCAATCATTGTGGCTCTCGACCTTCGGTGAAACGGCCTCAGACGCCGCCCATGCAAAGGTATTTGATCTCCAGAAAATCGTCCATGCCGTACTTGGAGCCTTCGCGGCCAATGCCAGATTCCTTAACGCCACCGAACGGCGCCACCTCGTTCGAGATGATGCCGGTGTTGATGCCGACAATACCGCTTTCCAGGCTCTCGCCGACACGCCATACCCGGCCAAGGTCACGGGCGTAGAAGTAGGACGCCAAGCCGAACTCCGTGTCGTTGGCCATGGCAATGCCCTCTTCCTCGGTCTTGAAGCGGAATAAGGGAGCGACCGGCCCGAAGGTTTCCTCACGGGTGACCTTCATTTTGGTGGTGACGTCAATCAGCACGGTTGGCTGAAAGAACGAACCTCCCAGGTCGTGCCGCGAGCCGCCGACGACGATCTTGGCGCCCTTGGCCTTGGCGTCGGCGACGTGCTCCTCGACTTTCTTGAGCCCGGCTATATCGATCAGCGGCCCCTGATTGACACCCTCGTCCATGCCGGGTCCGACCTTGAGGGTCTTGACCGCCTTGGCCAGTTTCGCGGCGAAGGCATCGTAGACTCCATCCTGTACCAGGATGCGGTTGGCACAGACGCAGGTCTGGCCAGCGTTACGGAACTTGCTCATCATCGCGCCTTCGACCGCGGCATCGAGGTCGGCATCGTCGAACACCAGGAACGGCGCATTTCCGCCAAGCTCCAGGCTGATCTTCTTAACCGTTGCGGCGCACTGCTGCATGAGCAGCTTGCCGACCTCGGTCGAGCCGGTGAACGATAGCTTGCGCACGATTGGATTGCCGGTTAGCTCGCCGCCGATGTCCCGGGCAGACCCGGTAACGACATTGAGCACGCCGGCCGGTATTCCGGCCCGCTCGGCCAGCTCGGCCAAAGCGAGTGCCGAGTAGGGCGTCTGGGTCGCCGGCTTGATCACAACCGGACAGCCCGCCGCCAAGGCCGGGGCGCACTTGCGTGTGATCATGGCATTGGGGAAGTTCCACGGCGTGATCGCGGCGACCACGCCGATCGGCTGCTTGATCACGACGATGCGCTTGTCGGCCTGGTGTTGCGGGATGGTATCGCCGTAGATCCGCTTGGCTTCCTCGGCGAACCATTCGATGAAGCTGGCGCCATAGACAATCTCGCCCTTGGCTTCGGCCAGGGGCTTGCCCTGCTCGAGGGTCATAAGCACGGCAAGATCCTCCTGGTTCTCCAGGATCAGATCGAACCAGCGGCGCATGACGGCACCCCGCTCCTTGGCCAGCATGGCGCGCCACGCGGGCCACGCGCGATCTGCCGCCTCGATGGCGCGGCGCGTCTCATCCGTACCCATCTTGGGAATCGTTCCGAGCGGATCGCCACTGGCCGGGTTTGTCACCTCGATCGTGGCACCGGAATCGGCATCGGCCCAGGCGCCGTCGATGTAGCACTGTTGGCGGAACAGCCGGGGATCCTTGAGGTTGGGTGCGCCGTTGCCGGCAATCGCGTGTATTTGCGCGGTCATAGGGGGACTCCTCCGCAGTGTGGGTTGTTCGGTGTCGAAATTTGCCGACGATTATAGCTGGACTGACAGGCCCGGCGAAAGGGGTCCTTGGCGGTTGGGCGCGTGCATGACAAGGCCCGGCCGATATAGTGGTACTGGGATCTAGATCGGAAAGTGCGGCGGTACGTCATGACACGAGAACAAGCCACCGGCATCGCCTACGACGCCAGCTTGGAGGCGCTGACCGAACCGGGTCGCGCCGGCAACTTTTTCCAACTCCACCAACCGGAATCCAAAGCAGCTTGGTGCGCGGAATTCTCGCGGCTGGCCTACACCGATTTTAGCACGATGTTGATCCCCGGGTTAGGGACGGTTGGTTTCGATTTGCTTGCCGACCCCTTCGATAGGGACGGCACCCAGGCCTTCCTGGCGCGGGGCCCGAATTTCGCCGTGTTGACCTTTCGCGGCTCCGACGATTTTGCTGCCTGGCAAACGAATTTGGATGTGATACCCGCACCCTGGCGCGGCGGCGGAAAAACACATCGCGGCTTTGCAGAGGCCTTGGATCTGGTTTGGGCCGATGTCGCCGCAGCAGTGGCACAAACCCGCGATCCCCTGCTGTTCACGGGGCACAGTTTAGGCGCGGCGTTGGCTACACTGGCGGCCAGTCTCGTGCCTGAGGCGGCACTCTATACCTTTGGATCGCCGCGCGTGGGCGACAGCGCCTTTCGCGCCGCAATGGCCGACAGACCCGGCAGTGCCGAGCGCTATGTGAACCACCGCGACGTCGTATGTCGTATACCGCCGGTGTCCCTGGGTTACCGCCACGTTGGCGTGTCCTACTTGATCGACCGTGATGGCAACGTCGCACAGCGCCGGCCGAACGACAGGGGTCTTCACCAGTTCCTCGTGAGCGCATTATCGACCGGCCGGCAGCAGCTTGCCCAGCGCTTTGGCCAAACCCTGCCTCGCGAGCTGACCGACCACGCGCCGATCAACTATGTTTCGGCATTGAGTTAGGCATCTACTCCACCGTCACTGCCTTGGCGAGGTTGCGGGGTTGGTCGACGTCGGTGCCCTTGAAGACCGCCGTGTGGTAGGCCAGCAGCTGCACGGGAATGGCGTAAAGCAGGGGGGCGACGAAGGGGTCGACCCGCGGAATTTCGATGGTGTGGGCCGGCGTAGCCTGCCGACCGAGCTTTTCGATGCCCGTTCGATCCGAGATGAATATCACCTGCCCGCCGCGGGCGATGACCTCTTGCACGTTGGAGGCGGTTTTGTCGAACAGTGGCCCGGAGGGCGCACAGACGATCACTGGAACGTCTTCGTCGATCAACGCGATCGGACCGTGCTTCATCTCGCCTGCGGCGTAACCTTCCGCATGTATATAGCTGATTTCTTTGAGTTTCAGTGCTCCTTCCAGAGCCAACGGGTAGCTGGTACCCCGGCCCAAGTAGAGCACGTCCCGCGCCTCGGCAAGCCCGTGCGCGATGCGTTCGATCGCCTGGTCGTGGTTCAGCACCTCGGCGGCGCGCGCCGGTACTTCGGTCAGGGCTGCCGAGAGTTCCGCCTCGCGAGCCTGGTCGATGGCGCCCCGGGCCCGCGCGGTCGCAAGCGCCAGACAGGCGAGCACCGTAAGTTGGGTGGTGAAGGCCTTGGTCGAAGCCACGCCGATCTCGGGTCCCGCCAACGTCTGCAGCACGGCATCGGACTCCCGCGCGATGGCGCTCTCCGGCACGTTGACCACCGAGAGGATTTTCTGCCCCTGTCCGCGGGCGTAGCGTAGTGCCGCCAGCGTGTCGATGGTCTCGCCCGACTGGGAGATGAAGAGGCTGAGGCCACCCTCGGGCAAGGGCGCTTCACGATAGCGAAACTCGGAAGCGATATCGAGCTCGACCGGCTGGCGCGCCAACTGCTCGAACCAGTATTTGGCGACCATACCGGCCAGATAGGCCGTGCCACAGGCACTGATGGTAATGCGCGGCAGCCGGCCCAGATCAAACGGCAGCGCCGGGAGCTCGACCTTGCGGGACAACGGATTTACGAAGGCATGCAGGGTGTCGCCGATCACCGCCGGCTGTTCGAAGATCTCCTTCTGCATGAAGTGGCGGTATTGGCCCTTGCCGATCAGGGCGCCGGAGAGTGCAGTCTGCTTGATCGCGCGCTCGACCACCGCGTTGTTAGAGTCGTGCACCACCGCTCCGTTGCCGGTGAGTTCGGCCCAGTCGCCCTCTTCCAGATAGCAAATACGGTCTGTCAGCGGCGCCAGGGCGAGCGCATCGGACCCCAAGTACATCTCGCCGTCGCCATAACCGACCGCGAGCGGGCTGCCACGCCGAGCGCCGATCATCAGGTCGTGACGGCCGGCAAAGATGATGGCGAGCGCGAAGGCTCCCTCCAGGCGCCCAAGGGTCTCTGCCACAGCCTGTTGAGGCGTCTTCTGCTGTTTCAGATGGCTGGTCAGGAGGTGCACCACGACCTCGGTATCGGTCTCCGTCTCGAAGCTGTGCCCGGCCTGTTCCAGTTCCTGGCGCAACTCCTGAAAATTTTCGATTATCCCGTTGTGTACGACGGCCACGCGATCGTCCGCATGGGGGTGGGCGTTGGCCTCGTTTGGACGGCCGTGGGTCGCCCAACGGGTATGGCCGATCCCGATGGTGCCGGACACCGGTTCGGCTTCCATGCGGGCGGCCAGCTTGCTGAGCTTTCCCTCGGCGCGACGCCGCTCGATCGCGCCATTGACGAGGGTCGCCACACCAGCCGAGTCGTAGCCGCGGTATTCCAGGCGCTTGAGCCCCTCGAGCAGCAAGGGCGCGACTGGTGCCTTGCCAAGGATGCCGATGATGCCGCACATGATCTGATGCCTCCTTAAGCTTTTTTTCTTTGCTTTTTGGCACGAAGGGCGGCAGCGCCGCCCTCGATCGCCCGCTGGGGGCCGCGGGTCACGGCCAAGGCGTCGGCCGCTACGCTCTTGCTGATCGTACTGCCGGCGCCGACCATCGCGTTCGCCCCCACCGTAACGGGGGCGACCAAGGCCGTGTTCGAGCCGATGAAGGCGCCCTCGCCGATCTCGGTGCGGTGCTTGGTGAATCCATCGTAATTGCAGGTGATCGTCCCTGCCCCGATGTTCGCCCCGGCGCCGACCGCGGCGTCACCCAGATAGGTCAGGTGATTGGCCTTCGCACCCGGTCCGAGGGTCGCGTTCTTGACCTCGACGAAGTTGCCAACCCGCGCTCCTTGCTCCAGACGGGCTCCGGGCCGCAGACGGGCGAAGGGACCAACGACGGTACCCGCACCGACCTCGGCTCCCTCAAGATGGCTGAACGCACGGATGCGGGCGCCGTCGCCGACGCTGACCCCAGGCCCGAAGAACACGCCGGGCTCGACCACCACATCCCTGCCCAACCGGGTGTCGTGGCTGAACCACACGGTCATGGGATCGATCAGCGTGGCCCCGGCGGCCAACGCCTTGTCGCGCAGGTGGCGCTGAAAGACGGCCTCGGCGACCGCCAATTCGCTCCGCGAATTGACCCCCATCACCTCGTCTTCACTGGTTTCGATTACCCGGGTCGTCTGGCCGTTCCGCTCGGCCAGCCCGTATACGTCGGTCAGGTAATATTCGCCTTTGGCATTGTCATTGCCGATCTTGTCGATCAGCGCAAAGAGACTTGGGCCATGGCCCAGCAACAGGCCGCCGTTGCACAGATCGATCGCCAACTCCGCCTCGCTTGCATCGGCCGCCTCGACCACCCTGACCAAGCGGTTGTCATCCGGATCAAGAACCATGCGACCGTAGTTGCCCGGTTGCCGCGAGCGGAATCCAAGCGCGATCAGGGTCGGCCCATCGATTTCGCGCCTGAGCGCAAGCATACGTTCCAGCGTAGCCGTTGTCACAAGAGGCGTGTCGCCGAAGAGCACCAGGATATCGCCCTCGCCAGCCCCGCCGTGGTAACCGTCGAGCGCCGGCTTGGCCATCAGGAC
This sequence comes from Kiloniellales bacterium, assembly GCA_041617155.1. Taxonomy (GTDB): domain Bacteria; phylum Pseudomonadota; class Alphaproteobacteria; order Kiloniellales; family JAKSDN01; genus CAMYKD01. The sequence goes on along the minus strand of JBFJPL010000035.1, from coordinate 15,315 downwards.
CGCGTGGCCGGTACCTCGTTGCGGTTGCTGGACCAAACTGCGATGCGGGCGTGCCGCCAGAGCCACCTGATCCATGCCTGGACCGACCACCACGACGACCCGCTCCGGGCTCAGTGGGGTAACGGCATCGAGCACGTGGTGCAGCATGGCCTTGCCGGCCACCTGGTGCAGCACCTTGGGTGTATCCGACGCCATACGCACGCCCTTGCCGGCGGCGAGGACGACCACGGCGAGCTTGCTCGTCGTCATGGACGGCGGCCTCGCGCGGATCTAGCGGCGGGCAATACAGGACAGAACGAAGTCATAGGCCTCGCGTCTATAGGCCCCAATTACGGCAAGACTTAGTCAGACAAGGTTAAAACGACGTTGCCACGAGGCAAATGCCGCGCGCAAATCACCAATTGTTGCAGCGCGTTTCAAGATCTTTGCATCGCGACATTTAATGCGCTCCTGTCCACGGGCACCGGCGTCTTGGCGAGCGGCTCAGAATACCTCCATGTATTCGTCGCGCTCCCAATCGGTTACATGGTTGTTGAAGCGGTCCAGTTCGAAGCGCTTGACCGACGTGAAGAGATGAACGAAATCCTTTCCCAACATCTCGCACATCTCGCCGTCTGCCTCGAGCCCGGCCAGCGCGCGTTCCAGATTGGCCGGCAGCTTTTCCAAGGACTCGTCCTCTTCACAAGGGCCTTCGACTGCCGAACGCAGCGCCCCGCCTGAGCGGATCCCCAGCAGCCCCGCCGCCAGCACGCCGGCCGCCGTCAGATAGGGGTTCGAGAGGCCCGACGCGGCGCGCATCTCGACGTGCGCATTGCCATCGTCGACGTCCTTGAGGCGCACCATCGCGGTGCGATCCTCAGCGCCCCAAGAGATGTTGGACGGCGCAAAGGTGTGCGGCCTGAGTCGGCGATAGCAGTTCGGGCTCGGCCCGATCAGCGGCATCAGTCCCTTGGCATGGGCCAGAACGCCCTCCGTGAAGTGTGCCAACGTTTCGGGCAGGCCGTCGCTCGTGCCGTCCTTGGCGAACGCGCTCTTGCCGCTGTCGCGGTGCAGCAAGCTGATGTGCACGTGGCAACCGCAGCCGGCCATGTCGCTCGCCGGCTTGGACATGAAAGTCGCCAGATAGCCGGCACGGTGCGCCAACTCCTTGACTGCATTCTTGAAGGTGAAGGCCTTGTCCGCCCCGGCCAAGCCGAGACCCGGACCGAAGTTGGTCTCGAACTGTGAGGGTGAATACTCGCAGTTGTGCGTGATGACATCGATACCGACACCCTGCAGGTCATCGAGCAGACTATCCAGGAAAGGGACATACTGATTGCGCACGTTGTTGAAGATGTGGACACCGCCGAACAAGGGCTTCCGGGTCTCGGCATCGAGCAGATAGAACTCGAATTCATGCCCCATGAGCACGTCGAAACCCATCTCCGCGGCCTGGTCGAGCAGCATCTTGAGCACCGTGCGGGGGGTCGATTTGATCGGCTCGCCCGGCGCCCAATAGGCATCGCAGATCACTTTGGCCGTGCCGTCGAGCCAGGGGATAACCTGCACGGTCGAGGGGTCGGGGAAGAGCTTCTGGTCGCGGTAGTTGACCTCCTCGTGCAGGCCCGAACCGCCGACCACACCGGACGAACTGTCCAGGCCGACGGTGCCGCCATAGAAGTTAAGGCCCTTGCGCGCATAGCCCTCGACCTTGTCGATGGGCACCACCTTATTGCGGCTGACGCCGTGAAGATCGGGCAGTTCGAACCGCAAATAGCGAATGTTCTTGGCCTTGAGATCGCCGATCATATCGGCAATGGGATCGGATGCCGCCATCTTGTCGCTCCCCGTCCTGTGGCCAGCTGGCTCTTTGTTTCGGGCCGGTTGCGCACCGCGGAAAGCGGCTCTCGAAACCCGGCCAATAAATCTAACGAGCGGGATATGGATGGTACAACGCAAAATGTTGGAATTACCAAATCCGTCGGGCTAGGCTCCAACGCCATGACCGAAGCCGCGCCGAACAGCTTCCTTCGTCCGCTTGCCGAATTCGCGGCAACGTCGCGCGCGGCGGTGCGCGGTGTCCTGGCCGACATCGACGACACCCTGACCACCGACGGTCGCCTGACCGCCAGCGCCTATGGCGCCCTCGAGCGCCTACAGGACGCCGGACTGCTGGTCATCCCGATCACCGGCCGGCCGGCCGGTTGGTGCGACCATATTGCCCGCATGTGGCCGGTCGACGCCGTGGTCGGCGAAAACGGTGCCTTTTATTTTCGCTACGACCGGCAGCGGAAGAAATTGATCCGCAGGTTCATGGACGGAGAAGAGCAACGCGCGGCCCACCGCCAGCGCCTGAAAGACCTGGAGCGGCAGATCCTTGCGGCCGTCCCCGGCGCTGCCCTGGCCTCAGATCAACGGTTTCGCGAGGCAGATCTGGCGATAGATGTTTGTGAGGATGTCTCACCCCTGTCCGGCGAAGCCGTTCAGCGGATCGTCGAAATCTTCCAGAAGGCCGGCGCCACGGCAAAGGTCTCCTCGATTCACGTCAATGGTTGGTTCGGTCGTTACGACAAGCTGACCATGACGCGGCGACTGTTTGCCGAAGCTTTCTCCATCGACCTGGACATACAACGCGATGCGTTCGTTTTCGTCGGCGATTCGCCCAACGACGCACCGATGTTTCGATTTTTTCCCAACGCGGTCGGCGTGGCCAATGTGCTGGACTTTTGCGACCGCCTATCCGCTCTTCCGGCCTATGTCACCCAGGCGCGGGCTGGTGCTGGTTTTGCCGAGCTGGCGAATGCGATTCTAGCGACCCGCGGTCCCGACCGAGCGCAGGGTGCGAGGCATGCTTGACCCGCGAGATCGAGTCATCATGGTCTCCGGTGCCAACCGGGGCATCGGCCGGGCGATCGCGCGATGTCTCCACGACAAGGGCTACTGCCTCAGCCTCGGCATACGCGACGCGACGGCGATCGAGGCGGCCAAAGGCAGTTTCGATACCATGCGCGTCATGGCTCACCGGCACGAAGCGCGCGACCGGGCGCTGAACGAAGCCTGGGTCGCGGCCACCGTCGATCGCTTCGGGCGGCTAGACGGCTTGGTGAACGCCGCCGGAATTCTGTTACCGGTCGGCATCGAGGAGGATGCCGAGGCGCGCTACAACGACCTGTGGGCGGTCAACGTGATGGGCCCGCTGCGCCTGACCCGCTTGGCGCTGCCACATCTTAGGGCGGCCGGCAACGGGCGTATCGTCAATGTTGCCTCGCTGTCGGGAAAGCGCGTCGCCGGTGACAACGCCGGCTATCCAATGAGCAAGTTCGCGGTGGTCGCGCTCAGTCACGCGACGCGCCGCGTCGGCTGGCATGACGGCGTTCGGGTCACCGCCCTGTGCCCCGGCTATGTCGCCACGGACATGGTCGCCGAAGTCGAGAATCCAGTGCCCGAAGACATGATCCAGCCCGAAGATCTTGCGGAACTGGTCGCGATGGTCATTGCCTTGCCCAATAACGCCGTAGTTGCGGAGCTTCTGGTTAATTGGCGACATGAAGATACATTGTAATAAGTAGAGTAATAAATTATCTATACTTCAATTAAGTGTTGTCGGTTTTTAGGAACTTCTTAACGCTGGAATCGCCATAATGCGCGCCGGTCGCTAGGTAGATTCCGGCAGGAAAATGAAGGTCTTACGACCCAAGACTCCGAGCCCAGCAAGGCCGTCGGGAAATCGCGCGCGGTTAGGGAGGTTTCTCGGCAAATCTACTCTTAAAGTCGCCGCCTGGCTGGGCGGACGGCTCGTATTGCGCATCATCGAGGCGGCCGAATTTTACCGTACCGGGGCGCCGCGCCGTGACCGCCTCCTTACGCTATCGGTCTTCATCACCGGCATCGTAGTGGCGACCTCCACATTCTTTGCTGTCCAGCACTACTACCAGACCAAGGCGCAGCAGGAGTTCGATGGTCCTGCGACTCTCTTCATTGCCGCCCTGACCGAGGAGATCGATCGCCACATCGAAGCGGCCATATCAGCCGGTGCCTTCTTCACCGCGTCCACGACCAACCAAATCACGTCGGATGACACGACCGATCCGGACGACCTGGACGACCGCTGGCGATTCTTCGACTTTACCCGTGAGACCATCAAACGCTATCCCGGGATCCGCGCCATCCAATGGATTCCCCGGGTCGCGGACAAGAACCGCGCGGCCTATGAACGAGCGGCCGAGAAGGACGGTTTGCATGGATTTCGCTTTACGCAGCACGATGCCGCGGGAAACTTGGTCACGGCAGACCGGCGCGCCGAATACTACCCGATCTACTATTTTGAGCCGTTCGAAGACAACGCGGACCTTCTGGGCATCGATCTGGCCGCCGACCGTAGCGAGCTGCAAATTCTCTATCTAGCCCGTGACATTGGCGCCATGGTTGCGACCCGCACCGCCCCAGCCAACTCGGCGCACCCTGAATTCGCCGTCGTTCTGCCGATCTTCCGGGGTAATCGGGTAGCCGACACGGTCCTCGAACGGAGTCGATTGCTCGTTGGCTTCGCACGCGGCCACTTCCGCGTAGATAACTTGGTCAAGGCCGCGCTGCCAGAGCTGACCGCGCCGCCCGGGCTGGACATCTACATCTACGACCAAGGTGCGGTTCGCGGCGAACGCTTGCTCTACTATCATCCCTCGCCCCTGCGCCAGGACCGCGTGGAACCATTGACCGAGGAGCAGGCGGCGCATGGGCTCCACACAGCGGTCAGTCACGACATTGCCGGTTGGCATTGGTCGATCCTGGTCAAACCGGTACCGAGTCACTTCACCTATAACGGAGAAACCATCGCCTGGGGCGTTTGGGCGATCGTCCTGCTCGTCACTGCCGTTTGGGTGCAATACATGGTCTCGTCGCAGACCCGCACCGAAACGATCGAACGCTCGGTGCGGGAACGAACCGCCGAGCTTTCCGCAGCCAATGCGGCACTGGAACTGGAGATCACGGAGCGCACGCGCGTCGAGCAGGAACTGCGCACGGCGAAGGAACAGGCTGAGGTGGCAAACCGAGCCAAGTCCGAGTTCCTGGCCATGATGAGCCATGAACTGAGGACGCCGCTCAATGCCATTATCGGCTTCTCGGAGATCCTGTCCGAGCAGACCCTAGGGCCGATCGGCAACAGCCAGTATCGCGGCTACGCCAAGGACATCCGATCAAGCGGCACACACCTGCTGAGTTTGATCAACGACATACTCGACCTTTCGAAGGTCGAAGCAAATCGATTCGAATTGCACGAAGAAAACGTCGATCTCATCGAAGCGCTACACAGCATCTTCCCGATCATCCAGGAACGGATGGATGCCACCAAGCTGGAGTTCAGGGCCGATCTTCCCAATCCCATGTATGGACTTCGAGCTGACCGTCGGGCGATCAGGCAGATGCTGATCAACCTATTGTCCAATTCGATCAAGTTCACCCCGGAGGGTGGGCTCATCACCTTCCAGGTGGCGGTCCAGGAAGAGGGCGGCTTCGTGGTATCTGTGCGTGATAACGGCATTGGGATCGCCGAAGAGAACCTAAAGACCGTGTTGCTGCCGTTCGATCAGGTCGACAGCTCGCTGGCTCGCAAATACGAGGGTACCGGCTTGGGCCTTCCCCTGACCAAACGGCTGGTCGAACTGCACGGCGGGCGTCTGGAGATCGAAAGCACGCTGGGCGTCGGCACAACTGTTAGTTTGGTTTTTCCGAAGGAAAGAATCCTCGAAGCCTCCGACCGCTGGAGCAACAAAGTGACGCCCCTGCTATCCGCGCCTGGCAAGCCATCCGATAAGGTGACCCGGCGCGTGGCGAGCGACTGAACGGACGGCCGGCGCGACCAGCTAAATCGTGCAGCAACACCCGGCCGGAGGCGGAATTGCACAAATTGTTAACCTTTGACGCCCAAGTTATCGGCCGAAAAGGTGTGTCCACGCGGGACGAATTGCGGTTGATGTCTGCCGGGCACCGCGAGCCTGGCGCTGTGGCCCATCGCACCGCACAGCGTGAGCTCGGCAGCTACGATGCAGAGTACCCATCGAACCTCCAAGGCGATCGAGGCCATAGAGACCCAATGCCCAAAGATCGTTCCGATTGCTTTGACGGCCGAAGAGCTGTTTGGCCGATCATGGTTTCGGACCGACGGCAGCCAGTAGGATTGGCTTTGCTACTTCCGGTTTTACCGCGTCGTGGCTCGGCTCTGTTTGGCGCAGCACTGGTAGCATCGCTTCTGCTGGTTGCCGGATGCGGCACTCTACTTCCCGCGGGCATCTTCGACAAAGGCATGAGGTTCGGCGGCGCATCGGCACCGACCGAAGAACAGCAAAAGATGACCGCCCAAGCTCAGAGGATTCTGACTGACCTGGGCTATCAACCGGGCGAAGCCGATGGTCTTGCCGGCCCAAAGACGCGCGAAGCGATCCGCCAGTTTCAAGCCGATAGCCATATGCCCGAAGATGGCGAAGTCTCGCCCGCCCTGCTTAAGCGCCTGGCAATTGCCGTAGACGTCGACAGAGGAATAGGCGGGACCGACCATGTCAATGGCGCCGAGCTGCCAACCTATGAGCTGGGCAGCACCTTCGTATACTCCGACGGGATTGTTGAAACGGTCATCGGCCTCGACGGTCAGAGAGCCCGTTGGCGAAACAACCGTGGCGATACCTTTACGGCCGACCGCAATTTCGTCGTTCCGTGGCTTTCCTGGTACTCCGACGGACGCAGCGGTGAACGGCTCGTTCAAGGGCAGCCGGAATCGCTCTGGCCCCTGAAGGTCGGTCAAGAGGCTTCATTTACGGTCCAAACCCGGTTCCGCCGAAAAGACCAGCCGGAGAACGTCCGGAAAACTCTGGAAACCTGGGACTGCAAGGTCGAAGGTATGGCCCGCATATCGGTCGTTGCGGGGGTTTTCAGCACCCTGATAGTAACCTGCAACCGCGAAATGGACGACCGGTCGCCCGCGCTCACCAGGGTCTGGTACTACGCCCCCGGTGTTGGCCGAATCGTGCGCATGAACGACTTCTACAACGTCGCCGACTCCGATCGGCACGTGGAATTGGTTACCGTACGGCCCGGCGCACCAAATTGGCCACCGGCAGCGCGCGCCGGTTTGGGTTGGGCGCTGGAAGATGCACTAGAAAACCTGCGTGACGGCGCGGCCACCCAATGGAGCAGTTCCGGTGTCGATGTTCGGGTCAATATAAGAATGGGCAAGCGCTTCGAGCGTGGCGACGGCAAACAGTGTCGTACCTTCATGCAAACCTGGCAGACCGAAAAGCAACGGCGGAGCTACCCCGGGACCGCCTGCCGCGACAGCTTTGGACGCTGGAAGGTTCCAGGGCTGGAATATGGCAAGGACGGGTCTCTGGCGGTCTCCGACGGTGTGTCGTGAGGGTCCGGGCCAGAGCACCGAAGCAAGTGAAACTGGCGAGTTAGCGGCCTTCCGACTCGCTCCAAAAGAGCGATTTGTTAAGCGGATTTAAAACCGTGTTAATTCAACATACAGCATAATTTTGACCTGATTCAGGGTGGCCCCCCAGCAAGGCTATGAACTTCCCACAGCTCATAAGACGGCGAGGCCAAAAGTCTCGCGGGAGCTCCATGGAAATCAAAGGCCTTCTAGACAAATTCGATCTTAAGGTTCTCCGCGGGTTTGGCTCGCGGATGATCCGACGTATTGTCCAGGATATCAGGAACTACCGTACCGGCACCCCGCTGCGCGAGCAGTTCCTCACCGTGATGGTTCTCGTTTTCGGCCTGACGGTGGCGATAGGCGGAGGGTTGACGATCAAGAGCCTGCTCCGAACGGCGGCGCAAAGCGAGTTTGAGGGGCCGGCTGCCGAGTTCACCGCGATCCTCAGTAACAAATTCGACCGATATCTGGAATTTGTCCAGTCCGTCAGCGTCTGGTTCAACAACACGGAAAACGCCGACCGCTGGAAATTTCAGGAATTCGTCGGCGAGAGTCTGGCCGACTATCCGGGCATCCGGGCCTTGGAATGGATTCCGGTGGTGCCGGAGAAAGAACGCAAAGCCTATGAAAAACGCGCGTTCGACGACGGTCTTTTTGACTTTCGCTTTACCGAAATCGATAGCTCGGGGCAGATCCTGGAGGCCGCGAAACGGGACTTCTATCTGCCGGTCTACTACGTCGAGCCCTTCAAGGACGGCGGCGATGCCCTTGGCACAGACCTGGGCGCAGATCCGGCGGCCCTCGCCGTCCTCGAAAGGGCACGGGACGAAGGGATTAGGGTGGCCGACCGCGGGGCATCACGATCCGGCAATCCGCGGGGCATGGCGCAGATCGTTGTGGTGCAGCCCGTGTTCCAGAGCGAAATTGTCCCATTCACGGTTGCAGAGCGGCGGCAAAAACTGATTGGTTACATACGTGGCGTGTTTCGAATCGGCGGTATGATAGAGGCCGCGCTTCCAGGCCTGACGGCTCCGCCCGGCCTCGACATCTACCTGTTCGATCAATTGGCCAAAACAGACAATCGCTTGGTCTACTTTCATCCCTCGCCGCTTCGTCGCAGTGTACCCAACCCCTTGTCGGAGCGTGCCGCCAGCCAGGGTCTATCGATCTCCAAACTCTACACTTTTGCCGACTGGCGGTGGTCAATCGTGGTCAAGCCCGTGCCCAGCCACTTCACCCAGAACATAGACAGTGCGGCTTGGGTTTTCGTTGCCTTGACGATCCTGGTAACCGCTCTACTCGAACAGTTGTTGATCTCGTCGCAAACCCGCACCAGAGAGATCGAACGTTCAGTGGACGAGCGCACAGCAGCCCTGCAATCCGAGATCGCCGAACGCAAACGGGTTGAGAAAGAGCTGCGCGCGTCCAAGGAACAAGCCGAAATCGCCAACCGGGCCAAATCTGAATTTCTGGCGATGATGAGCCATGAGCTGCGCACTCCGCTCAACGCCGTGATTGGCTTTGCCGAGGTTATGTCCGAGGAGTTCTTCGGGCCGATCGGCAGTGAAAAATATCGCCGCTACGCCGAAGATATCCATATGAGCGGCTCACATCTGCTGAGCCTGATCAATGACATCCTGGACCTGTCGAAGATCGAGGCAAACCAGCTCGAACTGAACGACGATGTGGTCGACATCGCCGAAACCTGGCGTGCGGTGCGTTCGATCCTGCAAGACAACGTCGCCGCCGCCGAACTCAGCCTCAAGGACGAAGTGCCCGAAACCCTGCCCCGACTGCGCGCCGACGGTCGTGCGTTCCGCCAGATCCTGATCAACCTGTTGTCCAATGCGGTCAAATTCACGCCTGAAGGCGGACAGATCATCGTCAAGGCCGAAATCAACGATCAAGGTTGCTTCGTCCTGAGCGTGGACGATACGGGAATCGGCATTTCCGAACGGGACCTGGAGGCAGTCCTGCAGCCCTTCAAGCAGGTCGACAGTTCGCTGGCGCGCAAGTACGAAGGCACCGGTCTCGGCCTGCCGCTCACCCAACGGTTGGTCGAAATGCACGACGGACGCATGCAGATCCACAGCACTTTGGGGTCTGGCACCAAGGTGGAAATAACCCTAGAGCCCGACAGAATCATTCCAGATCAGAAGCCGGCCCAAAAGAAACGCACGCCCAAAAACCCCTACAAATCGGCAAAACATTCGCGAATTTCTGTTAGATAGCAATCTATGGGCGTATAAATTGGCTTGTTTTTCCGCTTTATTAGCCATTGTAAGGCCGATTACTCTAAGTCTTCAGCCACTCCTAAATAGATTATTAACCCACCAACCCTAGGCTTTTTGGATTCTGTCAGCACACTGCCATGCAATCGCAATTGCCGCTCACGGGTGATGCGAGTAGAGCCGAATAGAACAAAGTACCATGGGTTTCCACGTGAATACGAAGCGCGCACCGCTCATCGACGTCGGGCTTGGCTTTTCGCTGCATCGGGGTCGCTGTGGCGGCCAGGTGTCACGATACCACGCGCCGCTGTTCGGCGTTCTAGCTTTGGCGGCAATTGGGCTATTGAGCGGTTGCGAGACGCTCGAATCGCTAAACTTTCCCTGGCAAAATCCGGATACGGCGTCGGATCCCGAACGGATTGCTGCTTCAACAAAAAGGTCCCTTGCGGCCCGGGCACAGCGTGGGCTTGTCGCGCTCGGCTACCGGCCCGGCCCGGCCGATGGGGTTCCCGGTCGCAAGACGAGCGCCGCAATCCGCGCCTATCAGAAAAAGGCCGGCCTTAGGGTCGACGGGATGGTGTCCCGCGATTTGGTCGAGCACATCGAAGACGCCGCGGGCGAATTGCCGCCGGCTGCGAAGGCGGTAGGTCGACACGATGCGTCCCCGCCGTCTTATGAGGTCGGCAGCACCTTCGTCTACTCCGACGGTCGGGTCGATACGGTGGCCGGCCTAAAAGGCGATTTGGTGCGCTGGATTCGGAACGACGGCACCAAGTTTACCGCCCACCGCAATTTCCTCTTGCCCTGGTACTATTGGCAATCCGAGGCGGAAAGCGGAACCGCCACGCTGGCGGGCGAGCCCGAGGTTCTTTGGCCGCGCCGGACCGGCCGGGAACACAGGTTTTCAATCAAGACGATGGTTCAGAAGTCCGCTGGTTCGGACAGCCTCGCCGACTGGACCGAGGTCTGGCGCTGCCGATTCCGGGGGTCGGAGCAGGTGACGGTCGTCGCCGGGCGCTTCGAGACGGTCAAATTGACCTGTTCACGTGACGCGACAGATTCTCGGCCGGCGCTCGAGCGCACTTGGCATTACGCCCCCGACATCGGCCACTACGTCCGGGTCACGGATGCCTCTTCTGGTAGCCGGAAAAAACAGCAAACAGACCTGGTGGCGATTAGGCCAAGCGGTGAAACTTGGCCACCAATCGCCCGTGCAGCCCTAGGGCGGGCGGTGGAGCAGGCGCTCAACTCGGCCAAGAACGGCGAGGAAAGGCCCTGGACATCCTCGGGCGTCACGACCCGCGTGACAATCAAACCGACCTCGGGGTTTCGCGAGCTCGACGGCAGACGCTGCCGTTCCTTCCTGCAGACCTGGGCCGGCAGCGGCGGCAGACACCGCTATCCCGGCGCCGCCTGCCAGGACCCCTCCGGACGCTGGCGCATCCCGGGCCTGGAGGAAATCGGCAACGAGACTTTGGCCATCTCGGGCGGCATCTCGTAAGCCGCGGCGCGTGACCGTACCGCCTGGCGGTCCTTGATAAAGGCCATACTGTCGTCACGTGCCGGCGACGGGTTGCCCAACAGGCCGCCGGCTACGGGACAATGGAAAAGCAGTCCCGCATACACCTCGAGGCCTCCGCCCGCCGGCCCCACAGCTAGGTGTTTCTCTCGGCATTCACCGTCGACCCGGGTCAGTGCATGACCGACCGCCCGATAGGCGACAAAAAGCCCTCGATCGCCGCTCGTCGTAATCCGGCAAGAATTGTTAGGGGGCTTTTCGAGCCGTCCGAAATCTCGATGGGGTTGCCCGGCTACTCGGCGGCGAGACGCGGACGGGCATCGAGACCGGCTTGGATGATCGCCATGATGCGCTGGCGCTCCTCGCCCTCGAGCGCGAGCCGCGGCGCGCGCAGGGTCTCCGAACCCAACCCGGCCATGGCTTGGGCCAGCTTGATGTACTGCACGAGTTTGACATGGCAATCGAGATGCAGAAGCGGCATGAACCAGCGGTAGAGGCTGCGCGCCTCCTCCCAACGCCCGGCCCGCGCCAGGTCGTAGAGTCGCACCGATTCCACTGGAAATGCATTGACCAAGCCTGCGACCCAGCCGGTCGCACCCAAAAGCAGGGACTCAACAATTAAGTCGTCGACGCCGCAGAACAGGATGTAGCGCTCGCCGCAACGGTTCACCAGATCCGTGATACGGCGCACATCGTCGGAGGACTCCTTGATCGCCACCAGGGTCGGCTCGTCCGCCAGCTCCGCGAACATATCCGGCGTGACGTCGATGCCGTAGGTGACCGGGTTGTTGTAGCACATGATCGGCAGGTCGCTGGCTTGCGCGACGGCGCGGAAGTGAGCCATCGTCTCGCGCCCGTCCGACTTGTAGACCATCGCCGGCAAAACCATCAGGCCATCAAGGCCGATCTTCTCGGCATCTTCGGCGAAACGGCAGGCCAGGGCCGTCGAGCATTCGGCAACCCCCGAAAGCACCGGAACACGGCCGGCGGCGGCTTCCACCGTCGCTTTCAACACGGCACGCTTTTCTTCGGCCAACAGCGAGCAGTTCTCGCCCACCGTGCCGAGCATGACCAAGCCATGCACCCCGGCCCCAATCAAAGCGTCGACATGCCGCGCCGTGGCTTCCAGATCGAGCGCCTGATCGGCGGTAAACTGCGTCGTCGCCGCCGGAAACACACCCTGCCAGTCGATTGCCATGACCTACCCCTCCTGCCGTTCGTGGGCCCGCCTCGCGGCAGCCCGGAAGCACGTGGGTATCCTATACGACCGGTCCGGATTTAAGGCAAGGCTGACTCCTAGTGGTCCAAATCACACATGCGATTCCCCTAGGATCGCCTTTGCCGTTTCCTCGGCAGCAAGGCGCGCGGGCGATGCCTTGCGCATCGTCAAGCGTGCCTGACGCCCGGAGGAAGCGGCAAAGGCGCCCCTCCTGGGCGGTCCTCCGAAACCCCGGCGTCGTTGCGCCGCGCTTGTGATGCACCAACATCACGCCGCGCCACGCGCCTTGCCGGATGAACTCGGAAGGCCGTGCTAGCTACCGTATGTCTGATTTAGAACCCTAACCCAGTTCCATGACGGCTTGACCCAGCACCTCCACCCGGGGGGCCACGCCCAATCCCGGTGCCCGCGAAGCGGCCATGCGGCCGTCCTTGCGCAGAGGGGCGCCTTCGGCAATGGTCTTGGTAACGTAGCTGTTGAAGTCGGTGGCGGTGAAGCGGTGGCGCTCGGGTGTCGAGTGGGCCAGATGGGCGATGGCGGCCGTGGCGATGTCGCCACCCCACGTATCCTCGATGGTCAGCGCGATGCCCAGTTCGACACAGAGATCACGCGCCCGGCGTGCCTTGGTCAGACCGCCGAGCTTGCCGATCTTGAGGTTGACCACGTCCATCGCCCGGTCGGCATGGCCGCGCAGCAGCATCCCGAGGCCGTCGATCGATTCATCGAGCACGAAGGGACGGTCCGTGTGCCGGCGCACGGTCAGACACTCTTCGTAGCTTTCACAGGGCTGCTCGATATAGACGTCGAGGTTCTTGACCGCTTGAACCACCCGCAAGGCCTCGTGCATCAGCCAGCCGGTATTGGCGTCAGCAATCAACACATCCCCCGGCTGCAGCTTGTCCGCCACCAGCTCTATGCGGGCGATGTCCGTATCGGGGTCGCCGCCAACCTTGAGCTGAAAGCGCCGGTAGCCCTCGGCGCGATAGCCGACCACCTTGCCGGCCATGGCCTCCGGGCTCTCCTGGGAGATGGCACGGTAAAGCGCCACGTCCTCGCCGAATCGCCCACCCAACAGCGTGACGAGCGGCAGACCGGTTGCTTGGCCCAAGATGTCCCAGCAGGCCATATCGAGCGCCGACTTGACATAGGGGTGCCCCTTGAGCGCCGCGTCCATCAGGCGCTCGATCACATGGACCTCGCGCGGATCCTGACCGATCAGCTTTGGCGCCAACTCTGCGATGCCGGTCCGAGCCCCCGCCGCGTAGGACGGCAGGTAGGCCGGTCCGAGTGGACAGACTTCGCCGTGACCCGTTACGCCCGCATCGGTCTCGACCCGCACCACGGTCGAATCGAAGACTTCGACCGATTTCCCGCCCGACCAGTTGTAGCTGCCTTCATGAAGTGGCAGATCGACCTGATACATCGAAATCTTTGTGATCTTCATGGTGCGGACACTCCTGTGCGACGCAGATGGCAACCCGGCGGCAATTGACAACCTCAGGCAAGCGTGACCTGAACACCCGCCCGCCGCAAGTTTTCGGCCAAGGCTGGCGGCGGAGTGACGTCGCAGATCAGTATATCAAGGCGGCCGAGCGGACAGACGACCTGCAGGGATCTATGGTCGAATTTGCCGTGGTCGACCAGCAGGATGCGCCGTTCGGCTCGCGCCAACATGGCACGCTTTACCCAGCTCGCATGGGAATCCACGTCGGTCACGCCCTCGATCGTCAAGCCGCTGGCGCCGATGATCGCGTGATCGGCGTGAAACCCGGCGAGGAAATCCGATGTTTCCTGGCCATAGACGGCGTGCTCGCGTCCAACGTACTCACCCGGCGCCAGTATCACTTTGATCGATTCCGTGTTGGCCAATGCACTTGCCACACCCAGCGCATTGGTGATGACGGTCGCCTCAATACCCTCGACCGCCAGGCGTTGGGCGAAGCGGATCGTGGTAGAACCGGCATCGACCATCACCACGTCGCCCGGCTGGATCATGGTGACGGCCCGGCGGGCTATGCGATCGCGCTCGGCGACCATGGTGTCGCCGCGCTCGTGCACCGCCGGTTCGCGCCCCATGGAGGTGGCGGCCGCACCGCCGTAGGTTCGGTTGACCAGACCTTGGCTGCTCAAATCGTCGATATCCCGGCGCACCGTTTCGGTCGAAACACTGAACTCGTCTGCCAGGTCGGAAATACGCACGGTAGGGTTGGCGCGTAGCTCGGCGATGATGCGGCGGTGCCGCTCCGGCTTGCCTGGTCGCTCGGTCATCTGTCGGACTCTTCCGCCATGGCCGTCACCCGCGGAACAGCGCGCGCAAACGATGATTCAGTGGAGCCAGGCTGTTCTGGGCGTCCTTATAGACGGCGAAGAGCTCGCCATAGAGAGCGTGGCGCGCGGGATCGGGCCGATGGCTTTCGATCACCGGCGCACAGAGCGACGCGGCCTGCAGTTCCGACTCGAAGAGGCCGACACCGACACCGGCAACCAGCGCCGCGCCATAGGAAGCCTCACCATTGGCCGGTAAGCAGATCTCTAGGCCGAGCACGTCACTGACGATCTGGCGCCACAGCGAACTCCGCGCGCCGCCGCCCAGGATGCGGATCTCGCTAAACCGCCGGCATTCGGCCGGCGAGGCCTCGAGAAGATCGCGGATGGAAAAGGCAATGCCTTCATAGAGTGCACGAACGAAGTGCCCGCGACCGTGGCCGAAGGTCACGCCGATAAAATCGGCCCGCAGGTAAGGGTCCCAATAGGGGCCGCGTTCGCCCTGGAGGTAGGGGTGGAAGATCAATCCATCGGCGCCGGCCGGCGCCTTTGCGGCAAGCGCGTCCATGGCATCGAAGTCCTCTGCCGGGGCATAGAAGGTGTCTCGCAGCCAGCGATGCGCCGAGGCGCAGGAGTTGGTGCCGGTCGCTGTATAATAGAGTTCCGGAATGACATG
>JBFJPL010000034.1:0-38602 GCA_041617155.1 Kiloniellales bacterium | reverse complement strand
CATCGTCAAGCGTGTCTGACGCCCCGAGGAAGCGGCAAAGGCGACCCTTCGGGCGGCCTTGCGAGCTCCCCGGCGTCGTTGCGCGGCGCTTGTGATGCGCCAGGCATCACGCCGCGCCACGCGCCTAGCCGGATGACCTCGGAAGACCGTCCTAGGGGTACCATATGTCTGATTTAGACCACTTGGTCATCAGCCTTGGGGAATTACTGGAATGGCTCAAGCGCCCCGCTCATTGGTCAGGGAGGGGGTCTGATACATGGTCAATTCCCAGCGGCGCTTCGGGACGTCTTGGCGAATGATGTAAATCGCCCGGTCCGAGCCTCGGACCTTGAAATATCTATGGTCGGGGCCGAACCAGCGATCGATCACCTCGATGACCTCGATCGATCGATCGTCGAACAACAGGCGACGCGGCCTTTCTTCACCGCGATGGCCCGCGTAACACTCCACCCGAATCTTCATCGCAGCACACAGCCTGGTCGATTTCCCAAGACAGAGAAAAGATTAGGGCCAACCCGTCACAGACGACGCCTGGCCCGGGCTTCCGTGTGACGGCAGCTCGAGAGGTCCGGCGGAGTTCAAGGGACATAGCCGTCGTCGCGGTCTTACCGCGACGCGCGATCGGCGCCTGTCCCTGTGCAAATCCTAGACCACCTCCGGCGTCATTTTGATCGCGCCGCAGGGACATTCCGCGGCACAGATGCCGCAGCCCTTGCAATAGTCGTAGTTGAAGCGGAACCGCTTGCCCGGACCGAGCTTGATCACGGCATTGTCGGGGCAAACGCCATAGCAGTTGTCGCATTCGAAGCAATTACCGCAGGAAAGACAGCGCCGCGCCTCGAACAGCGCGTTTTCTTCGCTCAGGCCCTTCTGCACCTCTTCGAAGCCCGATTGCCGGCGCAGGGAAGAAAGCTGGTCCTGCACGCGTCTGGGCGCGTCATCGTAGTACCAGGTGTTGAGATTTTCGAAGGCGGCCAACTCGTGCTTCGGCGGTTTTTCGTGGCGCTGCCCGCGAAGCCACGCATCGATATGGCGGGCCGCCTTCTTGCCATGGCCGATGGCGACGGTGACGGTCCGTTCGGCCGGCACCATATCACCGCCCGCGAACAGCCCCGCGCGCCCGGTCATCATCCGGTCGTCGACCTGGACGACACCGTCCTTGGCGATATCCACACCGGGAACCTGGGTCAGGAACCCGGTGTCCACCTCCTGACCGAGGGCCAGGATCAGGCTGTCCGCCTCCAGGGTCTCGAGCTCGCCGGTCGGCTGCGGCCGGCCGTTCTCGTCGATCACCATCTTCTCCACGGTGAAGCTGGTATCGTCGATCTGCTTGATGGTTCTCAGCCAGTGGATCAAGACGCCTTCCTCCTCGGCCTCCTGAGCCTCGAAGTCGTGGGCCGGCATCTCCTTTCGTGACCGGCGATAGACGATCATGGCCTGGTCGGCGCCCAGCCGCTTGGCCGTACGCGCGACATCCATGGCCGTGTTGCCGCCGCCATAGACGATGACCCGTCGACCAAGCCGCGGCGGCTCGGCGCCGAGTTCCACGTCGCGCAAAACGGAGACCGCATCGAGGATCTTGCCGGCGGCATGAGCCGGGATCTCGGTGCGTTTCGCCAGGTGGGCGCCGACCGCGACGAAGACCGCATCGAAGCCTTCTCCGCCGAAGGCCGCTTCGATGTCCTCGACCTTGCTGTTCAGCTCCAGCGCGACGCCCATGGCCACGATCCGGCCGATCTCCGCATCGAGCACCGCGCGCGGCAGGCGATACTTCGGGATGCCGAAGCGCATCATGCCGCCGGCCATGGGTCCGGCCTCGCGAACGGTCACCTGGTGGCCCAGGCGAGTCAGGTGGTAGGCCGCGGAAAGCCCGCTGGGCCCGGCGCCGACGACCAGTACCTTCTTGCCGCTGGGCACGGCCTCGTAGCGCGGGGCGAGGCCCTTCTCGATGGCGAAGTCGCCGAGAAAACGCTCGACGGCATGAATGCCGACCGATTCGTCCAACCGGCCCCGGTTGCAGGCGTCCTCGCAAGGATGGTAGCAGACCCGACCCATCACGGCAGGTAGCGGGTTGTCTTCGATCAAGCTCTGCCACGCCGCCTCGTAGTCGCCTTCCTCGGCATGATAAAGCCATTTCTGGATGTTCTCGCCGGCCGGACAGGCGTTGTTGCAGGGCGGCAGACGGTCCAGGTATTCGGGCCGCAACGAGCGCCAGGTTCCGGTCTCATTGGCCAAACTCGTGCCGGGATCGAGGGTGATGGCGAAAGGAAGATCGTTGTCGGTCATGGCCGTTTCTCCTCGGCCAGCAGTCCGTACTTCTCGATGTTCGCGTCCGCCATGCGCTGGATGGCATCGATTCGCTCCCGGTCCTCCGCGCCCTTCTTGAACAGGTGGGCAAAGCGCCGCTGCAGGCGCAGGTAGTCCTCGACCGGAATCCGGCGGCGGATCTTGCTGACCGAGACGACCGCGCCGTGTTCGGCCTCGAACAAGGGAAACAGTCCGCTTTCGACGGCCAGGCGGGCGACCCGGATCGTGTCCTCCGCAGCGGAGCCCCAGCCGAGCGGGCAGGGCACCATGATGTGGATGTACCTGGCGCCGCGGATCGTCATCGCCTTGGTGACCTTGGCTTCCAGATCGTGCAAGTCGGCGACGCTCGCGGTCGCCACATAGGGGATATTATGGGCCATGGCGATCTGCGGCAGGTTCTTGCCAGTGCCGAAAACGTTGCCCGGCGCATCGCCCAGCGCCGGCGTGGTCGCGGTTCGCGCCGCCGGCGGCGTCGCCGAGGAGCGTTGGACGCCGGTGTTCATGTAAGCCTCGTTGTCGTAGCAGAGGTAGAGCACGTCATCGTTGCGCTCGAACATGCCGGAAAGACAGCCGAAGCCGATGTCGACCGTGCCGCCGTCGCCGCCCTGAGCCACCACCTTGACCGCGTCCAGGCCGCGCATCCTGAGCCCGGCGGCAACGCCGGCCGCCACAGCCGGTGCGTTGCCGAACAGGGAATGGAGCCAGGGGATCTGCCACGAGGTCTCGGGATAGGGCGTGGTGAAGACCTCGAGGCAGCCGGTCGCGTTGACCGCGACAAGCTTGCCGCCGGCCGCGCGCATGGCGGCGTCGAGGGCGTAGCGGGCGCCCAAGGCCTCGCCGCAGCCTTGGCAGGCCCGATGCCCGGAGGTAATGGCGTTAGAGCGCTCCATCGAGGCCTGGACCGTGCGCTGGTTCCCGTCCATCAGCCGGTTGCCGATGGTATGGGTGCCGGTCTGATAGAACTTGACCTTCTGGACGGCGGGCCGCTCTGTCATGCGATCTTCTCCTTGCTCACGAGACCCGCCGCACCAAGCCGGGATTGAGCGCCTTCAGCAGGTTTTCGGCGATCGGGCCGGATTCGCGGGTTTCGCGGGCATGGGCCAACTGCTCGTGCACCACCTCCCAATTGAGGTCGAGAAAGGTGACATCGTCGAGGTTGTCGCGCGCGGCCCGGCCCAACACTTCGGCCAGCGACTTGCGTGTGATCGGCCGGCCGCCCAGACCGGCAATGACGGTATAGACCGGCGTGGTGTGGCCGCGCAGCGCCATGCGCACGTTCGAGGCCAGCACGCCACCGAGCCCTGGTGCGAGACTTTTCTCGACACAGACGACCCGCTTCGCGCCGGCCAAGAGGTCGCACAGCGCGACCAGGGGAAAAGGCCGGAAGGAGCAGATAGAGACACTGCCGATCTTGGCGCCCGCCTCACGCCCTTGATCGACGACATCCTTGATCGTTCCGTTGACCGATCCGAGCGCGACGACAATGGTCTCCGCGCCTTCGGTGCGATAGGGCCGGACCAGGCCGCCGGACTCGCGCCCGAAGATCCTGGCGAACTCCGCGGCGATCGGCGGAATGCAGTCCAGCGCCTCCATCTGCTTTTGATGGGAGAGATAGCGCACCTCGGAGAAGGCATCCGGCCCCACCATGGCGCCGATCGAGTAGGGTTTGTCGGGATCCAGCTGCTGTACCGGCTCGAACGGCGGCAGGAATTCGTCGACTTGCTCGCGGGCGGGGACATCGATCCGCTCGAAGGCGTGGGTCAGGATAAACCCGTCCATGCAGACCATGACCGGACAACTGAGCCGTTCGGCGAGTCTGAAGGCCTGGATGTGCAGGTCCGCCGCTTCCTGGTTGGTCTCGGCGTGCAGCTGGATCCAGCCGGCGTCTTTCAGGGCCATGCTGTCGCTATGGTCGTTCCAGATGTTGATCGGCGCGCCGATGGCCCGGTTGCCGACGGTCATGACGATGGGCAGACCCAGCCCGGCCGCGTTATAGACGGCTTCCGCCATGAACAGCAGGCCCTGGCTCGCGGTCGCCGTGTAGGTCCGGGCGCCGACCGCCGAGGCGCCGATCGCGACCGACAGGGCGGCGAATTCCGATTCCACGTTGATGAACTCGCAGTTTTCCAGCCGGCCGTCCTTGACCATGGCGCCGACGCCTTCGACGATGTGGGTCTGCGGCGTGATCGGATAGGCGCAGACCACCTGGGGCCGGCACAGGGCGACCGCCTCGGCGACGCCCTGCGAGCCTTCGATTTGCTTGAGCATGGATTCCCTTCCTCAGGCCGCCAAAGCGGTCTCGTAGGCTTCGCGGGCGGCCGCAACGTTGGCGTCGCCGATCGCGCCCGGAAACTTCTCGCGTATTGCCTTCGCCACAGAATCGAAGGCCAGCAGCCCGGTAATCGCCGCGAAGCCACCCAGCAGCGCTGCATTCGGGACCGGGCGTCCGACATGCTTCATGGCGAGGTCGGTCGCCCCGACGTCGCATACGTGGCGGGGCGGGAAGCGTTCCGCGTACTCGGCGATCCCAAGCTCCTCAAGGCTGCGGGTGGAATTAATCAGGATATAGCCCTCCGGCTTCAATCCGGAGAAGACATCCAGCGAGTGCAGCAGAGTCGGATCTTGGATGATCAGGGCATCGGGCTCCTCGATCGGCTCCCGCAGCCTGATCGCCTGCTCGTCGATGCGGCAATACGAGACCACGGGCGCCCCCATGCGCTCGGAGCCGAAGCTAGGAAAGGCCTGGGCGTGTTTGCCTTCGTCGAATGCGGCGACCGAGAGCAACTCGGCCCCCGTCACGACTCCCTGACCGCCACGGCCATGCAAGCGAATTTCGAACATCTGGCAGCCTCCCAAGGACCCCTCTGTGCCCAAGTTCGACCCGCCGATCATTGATCTGTCTCAAATATCAGCCTGAAAACAACAGTCGCCCGGTCGGCCCTAAGCCGCCCGCGGCCCGCGACGCTTGGTCTAAGGAGAATCTTCCGCCAGAAGCTGGCGTGCGTACCAGTTGGCGAAAGCGGCCACGCTGGGTTCCATGAGCGGCGCGAAGCGGCCTTGGCGGGCGGCGGGCGAGGCCAGGCCGCGATGCTGGTTTTCGAGCGCCGGTATGTCCTCGGCCAAGGCGGCGTCAAGGCGGTGATAGTAGTGCCGGGCGCGCTCTGCGAATCCGGGCAGCGCGACTGTTTCCGGCGGAAAGCAGATCGTCTGGGCCACCCGGCAGCGCTCCGGTGCCAGCGGCGTGGCCTCGTAGACCCAAAGCGCGTCGCGGCTCGCGGCGAAGGTGAGGTTCGGGTAGACCCAGGTGTAACGCGCCCCGGCCGCGGCCTCGGCGCTCAAACCCGGCATCGCCGGAAGCGCGTGATCCTGCTGGTCCTCGAGCAGCCCGCCGGTCCCGCCCGTGGTGCCGAACTGGCTGGCATAGGCGCCGCCGGTGACATCCGCGGGCTGGGGCAGGTCGTAGAGGCCGTTGATTGAATCGGGATGCACGCGCGGCAGGTGGTAGTACTCGTTGAAGACCTCCAGGAAGGCCTTCCAGTTGCAGGCGACCTCGAAGACCCGGCGCCGCGTCGAGACCAGACGGTCGAGCGGCCAGGGCGCATGGCGCTGGGCGAAGTCGCCCAGCTGCCGGTCGAGCGCGGGGCCGTCGTCGTCCAGGCAAAGGTAGGCGAAGCCGCAGCTTTCGGCCGCGCGAAACCGGACCAGGCCGTAGTCGGCCTTGTCGAAGTCCCGCGCCGCCGCCATGCGCGGCGCGCCGGCCAAACGGCCGTCGAGCTTGTAGGTCCAGCCGTGAAACGGACACTTGATGCCGCGGCAGTTGCCAGCGCCCTCTAGCCCGCATTTCTCACACTGGCCATGGCCTGCGTCGCGTTCAGGCGGCGTGCTCGGCTAGGAGAAGGCCGAAAAGCGGTGCCGTAGCACCGGTCGAGGCCTTCGACGCGGCCGACACCCGGCTGGGCGCGACCCTGCGGGCGGCGTTGTCCGTGGCCAGTGTGAGAAATGCGGGCTAGCAGGCGCGCGCCGCGGTGACGGCAGGTGTTGGCGAAGGCCCTGAGTCCGCCCGCTTTGTCGCGCAGCACGATCAGCGGCACGCCGCCGATCTCCAGGGTCTCGTAGTCGCCTGGCGCCTTGAAGCGGTCGGCCCGGCCGATGCCGACCCACCTGCGGCGGAAGATCGTCTCGAGCTCCGCCTTCAGGACCGCCGCGTCGCGGTAGCAGGCCGGCGGCAGGGAGGCGGCCTGTTCGACCGGTGCCACACAGCGCCGCAGGGCGTCGACAAGATCCGCCGTGGGGCGCTCGGCCGCTTTGGGGCCCTTGGTCATCAGCATGGCGGTCCGTCCAGCATGAGAGGGTCGAGTCTCAGCGCATTTTTCCGCCGAGGACAACAAATTCGTCGCGCGATCCGAAAAGACGCGAAAATGACCGCGCGCCGAAAGGTTCGGCACCTGATTGCTTAAGGACCGCAGCCAACGATACGGCGTTGCGATTGCATCGCGCGGCCGCCTACTTGGCGGCCGCCGCGTCCGATTTCCTGTTTTGCCGACGAAACGCCTCGACCGGAAGGCCGGCGATGCCCCAGCTCTCCATCTCCACCTCGTCGATCACCACGACGGTCGTCGCCGGCGTCTTGCCCAGCACGCGGACCAATAGATCGGTCACGCCCTGGATAAGCGCGGCCTTCTGCGCCGGCGTCGCGCCCTCGCGGGTGATCTTGATGTTGACGTAGGGCATCGGGGGCGCCTCAAGTTACGGTTTGCTTCGCTCGGCACGCGCCGCGAAGGTCATAGTGAAAGACCTTGGAGATGATCCGCCACCGGCCCTCGACGAAGATCAGGATGAGAAAGTCGGTGAAGCGCTTCGGCCCGATGGTGCACTTCACCCGGGCGAAGGCGGTCACCGGGCCGGCGAACTCGATCGACTCGATCCGGTCGTTGCGCGCCTCGCCGCGGCTGGCCGGCGAAGGCCGCCGCTCGACGATCGGAAAATGGGCGTCCATGCCGAGGTGCGGGAGCTCGCCGTCGGTCGCCGACGCATAGTGCGCCAGCGGGTGCAACACCTCTTTCAGCTTCGCGGTGTCGCTTTCGTAGAGGCCGCCGAGGTAGGTCGACAGTACCTGTGCGACGGCCCGATAGGGTGCGTCCATGGTGCGTGCCTCTGTTTGGACGGTCCGCGGCCGATACCCTTTCGGACAGCGGGTATCGGCCGGCCAGCTAGGCCGGTGCCGCCGTTCGGGCCGGACCGGCGTTAACCAAATTTGGCTAGTCCTCTGTCATGCTTGTGCTACAAGGGGCGCCGGGCCCGCCCGGATCCGTGCCCTTGCACGACGGGACCTGCCGGAAGACCGGGGGAATGCTGACCAGCCTACCCAACTTGCTGACGCTGCTGCGGATCTTGATCATCCCCGGGCTCGTGGCGGTGCTTTACTTCGACTATGCGCTGGCGCGCTGGGTCGCGCTCGGACTCTACAGCGTCGCTTGCATCACCGACTATTTCGACGGCTATCTGGCCCGCCACTTCAACGAGGTTTCGCCGCTCGGCCGCTTCCTCGACCCGATCGCCGACAAGCTGCTGGTCGCGGCGGTCATCCTGATGCTGGCCGGCGACGGACGGATCTCCGGACTGGTGCTGCTGCCGGGCCTGGTCATCCTGTGCCGCGAGATCCTGGTCTCCGGCCTGCGCGAGTACCTGGCCGAGATCCGCGTGCCCATGCCGGTCAGCAAGCTGGCCAAGTGGAAGACCGTGATCCAGATGCTGGCCCTGGGCTTCCTGATCATCGGCGAGGCCGGGCCGGCGGTCTTGCCGATCCGCCTGATCGGCGAGGCCGGCCTATGGGCCGCCGCCCTCTTGACCTTCATCACCGGCTACGACTACCTCCAGCGCGGCCTCAAGCATATGCTGGCGGAGTAGGTTTGGGGTTTTTGGGTCTGGTTGTTTGGCCCTCAAATGCCGTGCGCGCGCCCGGCGACTGCGGGCTCAGGGAAGAGACTCGCGGATGTACCCGCCCGGCGTCCGAGGGCTTATACTGGAGCCTTGCGCGCCAGGCGCGCGGGAAAGGCGACTCATGAAGGTATTCGGGCTGGCCGGTTGGAGCGGCAGCGGCAAAACGACGTTGATGACCAAACTGGTCCCGGCGCTGGTCGCCCGCGGGGTCAGCGTCTCAACCATGAAACACGCCCACCACGGCTTCGATGTCGATAAGCCGGGCAAGGATTCCTACGAACACCGGACCGCCGGGGCGACCGAAGTCATGATCACCTCGACCCATCGCTGGGCCCTGATGCGCGAGCTGCGCGGCGCGCCCGAACCGACGGTCGAGGCGCTCATGGCGCACATGACGCCGGTCGATCTGCTGCTGATCGAAGGCTTCAAGGCCCAACACCATGAGAAGCTCGAGGTCCATCGCCCGGCGCTCGGCAAACCCCTGTTGTGCCGTGACGACCCTAAGATCGTGGCGATCGCCTGCGACGGGCCAGTGCCGGACCTGGCGCTGCCGCAACTGGAACTCGACGACGTCGACGCCATCGCCGGCTTCATCATCGCGCATTGCGGCCTGACCGCCGCCGCCCAAGGAGCCGCCTGAGCCATGGCGCAATTGAGCGACGACTGCTTCGCCCACGGCGGGCGCCTGATGACCACGGCGGAGGCCTTGGCCTTGCTGGCCGAGAAGGTCGATCGGGTGACCGAGACCGAGCAGGTGTCGCTGCACGACGGCCTGGGGCGCATCCTGGCGGAAAACCTGACCGCGGGCGCCGACGTGCCGCCCACCGACAACTCGGCGGTTGACGGCTTTGCGGTCTACTTCGACGATCTGGACCCAGAGGGCGAAACCCGTCTGCCGGTGACCGGCCGCGCCGCGGCCGGCCATCCGCTCGACCGGCCGGCGCGGCGCGGCGAGGCGACCCGCATCTTCACCGGCGCGGCCATGCCCGAGGGGCCCGACACCGTCATGATGCAGGAGGACTGCCGCCTGGAGGACAAGTCCGTGGTCATAGCCCCGGGCATCAAGCGCGGCGCCAACCGGCGCGCGCGCGGCGAGGACATCCGGGCCGGCCAGGTCGTGTTGAACGCGGGCATGCGCCTGCGCCCGCAGGACCTCGGCCAGGCCGCCGCGGTCGGACGCCGGGTGCTCACGGTCTCGGCGCCGCTCCGGGTGGCGCTCTTTTCGACCGGCGACGAGCTCAGCGAACCGGGCGAGGTGCTGGCCCCGGGCCGGATCTACGATTCCAACCGCTTCACCGTGAACGCGCTGCTGCGCGGCCTGGGCTGCCGGGTCAGCGACCTGGGGATCCTGGCCGACCGCCACGAGGTGATCGAGCGGGCGCTCGCCGAGGCCGCCGAAGGGCACGACCTGGTCGTCACCTCGGGCGGCGTCTCGGTCGGCGAGGAGGACCACGTCAAGCAGGCGGTCGAGGCGCTCGGCCATCTGCACGCCTGGCGTCTGGCGATCAAGCCGGGCCGGCCGATCGCGCTCGGCCAAATCGGCCGAGTGCCGTTCGTCGGCCTGCCCGGCAACCCGGTCGCGGTGGTCGTCACCTTCCTCAACCTGGTCCGACCGATGATCCTGCGTATGATCGGCGGCAGCGATCTGACACCGCACCACTTTCGGGTGCCGGCCGCTTTCGACTATAAGAAGAAGAAGGATCGGCGCGAATGGGTGCGCGCCCGCCTGGAGAGCGACGGCGAGGGCGGCTGGCGGGCGGTCAAGTTCCCGCGCGAGGGCGCCGGCATCCTCTCGTCCCTGGTCGACTCCGACGGCCTGGTCGAGCTGCCTGAAGGGGTGACCCGGCTGGAGGCCGGCACCCTGGTCGATTTTCTGCCGTTCAGCGAGGTCTCGACATGAAGCTGCTCTACTTTGCCTGGCTCAAAACCAAGACCGGCGTCGCCGAGGAAGAGGTCTCGCCGCCGGCCGAGGTGACCAACGTCGGCGAGCTCCTGGCCTGGCTCAAGGACCGGGGCCCGGGCCACGCCGAAGCCCTGGCCGACCTTCAGGTGATACGGGTCGCGGTCAACCAGGCCTATGCCGACCCGGATCACCCGATCAAGGCCGGCGACGAGGTCGCCCTCTTCCCGCCGGTGACCGGGGGCTAGCCGGCGATGATCCGCGTCCAGCGCGACGACTTCGACCTGGGCCGAGAGCTGGCGGCGCTCACCGCCGGCAACCACAAAGTCGGCGGTCTCGCGGTCTTCGTCGGCCTGGTGCGCGACATGGCCGGCGGCGACGCGGTCGCCGCCATGACCCTGGAGCACTACCCGGGTATGACCGAAAAGCTGCTGGCGGAGATCGAAGCGGAAGCCAAGGCCCGCTGGCCGCTCGAAGCCAGCCTGGTGATCCACCGTTACGGCCGGCTCGAGCCGGGCGACCGGATTGTCTTGGTAGCCTGTGCCAGCGCCCACCGCCAGGCAGCGCTGGAGGCCTGCAACTTCCTGATCGATTGGCTGAAGACCAAGGCGCCGTTCTGGAAGCTCGAGGAAGGCGCGGCCGGTGCCAAATGGGTCGCCTCGCGGGACAGCGACGAAACCGCCGCGGAACGTTGGGCGGACAAAGACAACGCCGCCGAGTAGCCGCGGCCGACGTCATTCCAGGGTGTCTAGGCTCGGGGCGAAGCTCGGCCTGTGGTCAATATCCCCGCCACCAGTAGAACCTCATGCCGAGCCCGTCGAAGCATGCGAGCGGCGGGCCTTTGGTCGCCCCACCGGGTGTCAACCTCGCCCTTCGACAAGGCTCAGGGTGAGGTTCGGTTGTCGCTAACCACGAAGTCGGCCGACCGATGCCGCTTTTCATGGGCGTGGTCGCCGTCAGGCGGGTGGCCGGTCGATCGCCAGGACCTCCAGCTCCATATCGCCGCTCGGCCGGCGCCAAGTCACCAGGTCGCCGACCTCGGCATCCCGCAGGGCGCGGGCCAGCGGCGAGACCCAGCTGATCTTGCCGGCTTTCGGATCGGCCTCGTCCTCGCCGACGATCTGATAGGTCCGCCGGGTGTCGTCCTCCTCGGCCACGCTGACCAGCAGGCCGAAGGCCACTCGGCCGGGCGGCTGGCCGGCCGGATCGATCGGGATCGCCTGCTCGAGCCGGGCCTCCAGATAGCGGAGCTCGCGCGCGATTCTGGCGAGCTGGGGCTTGACCGCCATGGCGTCGGTTTCGCCGGACAGCTTCCGGCGCGCATCCTCGAGGCCGGTCAGCCGATCGCGCAACTGCCGCAGGCCCGCGGGCGTCACATAGTTCGCATGCAGCGATACCGGCAAGTCCGGCAGTTCGCCGACGCTGTCGTCGCCGTCCGGCTCCTTGACGAATGCCCGGCTCATGGCTTGCGCCCTTCCATTGTGACCGCCCCCACCAAGGGGTTCAGTCGGCGGCTACGCGGCGCTGGCGGTGGCTTTCTCGGGCTGCACCGCCGCCGCGTACGCGGTCATTAGATCGCGGGTGATCTCGCCAGGTGTGAAGCGGTACTGGTCGATCTCGCTGACCGGCGTCACCTCGACCGCCGTGCCGGTCAGGAAGACCTCCTGGGTCCTGGCCAGCTCATCGGGCATGATGGCCCGTTCGACCACCGTGTAGCCGCGTTCCTTGGCCAGCGCGATCACCGTTTGGCGGGTGATGCCATCCAGAAAGCAATCCGGCGTCGGGGTGTGGAGGACGCCGTCCTGAATCAGGAAGATATTGGCCCCGGTTGCCTCGGCGATCTGTCCGCGGTAATCGAGCATCAGGGCGTCGTTGTAGCCCTTGGCCTCCGCCGCGTGCTTGGACAGCGTGCAGATCATATAGAGGCCGGCCGCCTTGGACTGGGTCGGCGCAGTGGTCGGCGACGGCCGGCGCCATTCCGACTGGGTCATGCGGATGCCCTTGAGGCGCGCTTCAGGCGAGAAATAGGCCGGCCATTCCCAGGCCGCGATGGCCAGGTGGATGGTGTTGTTTTGCGCCGATACGCCCATCATCTCGCTGCCGCGCCAGGCCACCGGCCGGACATAGCCGTCGACGATGCCGTTGGCCGCCACGACCTGCTCGGAGGCCGCGTCGATCTCGGCGACGCCATAGGGGATTTCGAAGCCCAGGACGCGGGCCGACTTGTGCAGCCGCTCGTGATGCTCGGTCATCTTGAAGATGCGCCGGCCGTAAACCCGCTCGCCCTCGAACACCGAGCTGGCATAATGTAGCGCATGGGTCAGCACATGTACCTTGGCCTCGCGCCAAGGCAACAGCCGGCCGTCGAACCAGATCTGACCGTCGCGGTCGTCGAACGGAAGCATGGACATGATTTTACCCCACCCTCGAAGCTTCTTGGTTTGTTTCGAACTTTTCGAGCCAGGGGTCCGCCGGACCGTGTCTGCCCGGCTTTGGTTGCCTTCGCCCGACCCGTAGCGCCGGAAAAATCGGTCAAATACGGGTTGCAAGATGTAACATTCTTGCGCATATATGTCAACATGGCTGACTTAAAAAGCGGTCCCAATCCACTCTTCCTCCGAGAGGAGGAACTGCGCCAAGGCATGGAGCTTCTGTTCTTCGCCTATCGGGACTTCACGGCGGAGCCGGACCAGATTCTCGCCCGCTACAAGTTCGGCCGGGCGCACCACCGGGTGATCTATTTCGTCGGCCGCCACCCCTCGATCACGGTGAGCGAATTGCTCGACATCCTGGGGATCACCAAGCAGAGCCTGTCGCGTGTGCTCGGTCAGCTGATTCGGGAGGGGTTCATCATCCAACGCTCGGACCGGCGAGACCGGCGGCGGCGCCTGCTCGAATTGACCGACCGCGGCCGGGATCTCGAGCGCCAACTGAGCGAAAATCAACGCCAACGCATGGCGCGCGCCTATCGCAGCGCCGGCGCCGAATCGGTTGAAGGCTTCCGCACGGTGCTGCGAAACTTGATCGACGCGCGCGACCGGGCGCGCTTCGAGACCGGCGAAGCGGCGGCCAAGGTCGCCTCGCGCCGCTGAGCATCGTGACATGTCACAAAACCTCGATAAGCCTGCAGCAAAATGATCGCCCAGGAGACGTCGCATATCCTGGTGGTCGACGACGATACCCGCCTGCGCGACCTGCTGCAGCGGTACCTCGTCGAGCAGGGTTTTCGTGTGACCACGGCACGCGACGCCGCGCGCGCGCGCGCCCAGATGACCGCATTCGATTTCGATCTGCTGGTGCTCGATATCATGATGCCCGGCGAGACCGGCTTGGAACTCACCCGCGCCTTGCGCCAGACCAGCGACGTGCCGGTTCTGCTGCTGACCGCCATGGGCGAGACGGAGGATCGGATCGCCGGCCTCGACTGCGGGGCGGACGATTACCTGGCCAAACCGTTCGAACCGCGCGAGCTGGTTCTCAGGGTCAAGGCGATCCTGCGCCGCGCGGGGCAAAAGGCGGCGTCACCGGTCGACGAGATCACTTTCGGCGAATTCCACTTCGACCTGTCCCGCGGGGAGCTGCGCAACGGTGACGAATTCGTGCGCCTGACCGCGGCCGAGATCTCGTTGCTCAAGGCGCTGGCGCTGCAGCCCGGCGTGCCGGTGTCGCGCGAGGCGCTGACCGCGGAGAATCCGATCATCGGCAACGCGCGAACCATCGACGTGCAAATGACCCGCTTGCGGCGTAAAATCGAGACCAATCCGAAGTACCCGCGTTACCTGCAGACCGTACGCGGCACCGGCTACGTCCTTTTGCCCGATTGAACTCGGACAGGCTCCTAAGGCGGCACCATGGCGGTGATCCCGGCACAGACGCCGAAAAAGAAGGCCTCCCTGATCAAGCGGGTCCTGCCGCGGACCTTGTTCGGCCGCTCCCTGCTGATCATCGTCACGCCGTTGGTCCTGGTTCAGGTCATCGCCACCTGGACCTTCTACGACCGGCACTACGACACCATCACCAAGCGGCTCGCCGAGGGCATTGCCGGCGACGTCGCGGCGGTCATCCGAGTCATGGGCCCGAAGTCGGACGTCAGCAGCCGCTTCAACGCCCTGCGGCTAGCCAAGGTCAGCATGTGGCTCGACATGTCCTTCCACGAGGGAGCGCAGCTGCCGGAGGACATTGTGCCGGCGCAAGACACGATCATCGAACAAAAGCTGACCAAGGCCCTGCAAGGCCGCCTGCCCTACCTCTTCACGATCGATACCAGGTCGCTCGAAGAAAAGGTGCGTATCGAGGTCCAGTTGACCGATGGCGTGCTGGAAGTGTTGGTGCCGCGCCAGCGCCTGTTTAGCTCGACCACCTATATCTTCATCATGTGGATGGTTGGCAGCTCGATCGTGTTGTTCGGCGTCGCAACGATCTTCATGCGCAACCAGATACGGCCGATCCGGCGTCTGGCACAGGTCGCCGACAGCTTCGGCAAGGGCCGCGATGTTCCCGGCTTCAAGCCAGAGGGCGCAACGGAGGTGCGGCGCGCCGCCGCCGCCTTCATGCAGATGCGCGGACGCATCAAGCGCCAGATCAGGCAGCGCACCGAAATGCTGGCCGGTGTCAGCCATGACCTGCGCACGCCGCTGACACGCATGAAGCTGCAGCTCGCCCTGCTGGGCGACAGCCCGGAAGCGCAAAGCCTAGCCAACGATGTCGCCGAAATGGAGCGGATGGTCGAAGGCTACCTCGCCTTCGCGCGCGGCGAAGGCACGGAACAGCCGGTCGATACCGATCTCAGCGAGCTGCTGCGCGAGGTGGTCGCCCAGACCAGCCGCAGGAAGGACGCGGTGATCGACCTGCACCTGGAGCAGAAGCTGGAGCTGCCGCTCAGGCCGGAGGCGATGCGGCGCTGCCTGACCAACCTGATCGTAAATTCCCAACGCTATGCCAAACACGTCGCGATCAGCGCCGGGCGACGCAAGAAGAGCGTCGAGATCACCATCGACGACGACGGGCCCGGAATCCCCGAGGACCGGCGGCGGGACGTCTTCAAACCGTTCCACAGGCTCGACATTGCCCGCGGCCCGGACACCGGCGGCACCGGCCTGGGCCTGACCATCGCACGCGACGTGGTACGCAGCCACGGCGGCGACGTGGTGCTGGAAGACGCGCCGAACGGCGGCCTGCGCGCGCGAATTCGATTGCCGGTCTAGCGCATCGGCCAGTTCGGCGGGATCGATGCCGGCGTTCAGCGGTAGGTTCGAAATCGCTGCGTCAATAGCGGCCGTACCAATGTTTGTGACGGCCGTGGTCGGGGCCCTTGTAGCGGTAAGAACCTTAGCATCCCGTAAGGATGGCAGTAGTGGCACCCCGACAACAAAAAGGCTGCCGTCATTGGGTCGGGCACTCGGTCTGGCAGACTTGAGTTTGGCCGGCATCAGGCTCTGCTTCGTCATATCCTCGGCAGCTCGAAACAGGCCGGACGGCCGTCAGCGGCAGGCCGCCTTCCCAATAAAGGTATGCCGAGCTTGGCACGGGTTTCTCGCCGCCTGGTCCATCCGAGCAACGGGACCCGGATCAAACGGCGCGGGAGACTGACGAGTGCTATGGCTTTATGCCGGTGTACTCATAGCAGACGCGCGCCTGTATCCGCCGGGTTACCTGCTCGAAGCCGGCCTGCTCCATGGCTTCCAGGATCAGGTTCGACGGCACGCAGTACTCGACGGTGTCCCAATGGTAGTCCATCAGCGACTGCGCCTGGCGATTGAAGGTCGTCACCCGGGTCGCCGCGGGTATGACCGATTTCATGAAGAACTTGAAACAGCGATAGGTCATGCCCGGGGCGGGCCGTGTGATCTCCAGGACCAATACCTTGCCGCCCGGCTTGAGGACCCGCTTATACTCACGAAAGGCGGTCAGCAAATCGGCGACATGCCGGAGCGCGAAACCCATGGTCAGCATATCGAAGCTGTTGTCGGCCAAGGGCAGATTCTCGGCAACGCCGCGCACGGCCCACTTCACCCGCCGTTTGCGGACCGCTTCGCCCAGCATGCCGGCGCTCGGCTCTAGACCGACGACATGGCCGGTCGGGCCGACGATTTCCGTAGCCGGACCTGCGACCATGCCTGTGCCACAAGCCACATCGAGCACGCTCATGCCCGGCGCCAGCCCGGTGTCCCGCAGGATCCATCGCCGGTAGTACCTGTCCGTGCCGAAGCTCATCATCGAGCTGATCAGGTCGTAGTGACGGGCCGAGGCGTCGAACAGTGCCCTGATATAGGCCGGCCGTTCCGCGTCCCGCTTGTAGAAGCGTTCCAATGTCGGGTGGGGCGGCAGACCCGCGTCCGGCTTTGCGTCCGCCCCGGCCGCCGATTTCTCAATCGCCATGGCCGTCCCTCTTCAAACCCACAGGTTGTCTGCTGTGCCCCGATGCGCCGCGGAGTCTAGACACCCGCCGCGGGGGAACGCCAGCGGAAAATCCGAGGCCGCCAAGATCGCTGTGGCGACGGTCCGGCTCTCGCTGCCGCGTTTCGACGACACGGCCTTGCCGTTGCCCTAGCGCTGCCACAACCGTATAGAGATGCCGGCGAACATCGCTGCAGCCACATTCGACCGTGGGCCCGAAACGCGGCTGTGCGGCCGCCACGATGACATATGCCTGTAGGGTTTCGATCGCGAATCTGCTAACCAGTGGCCAATCGAACCGCTTTGGTGTTCATGGATTGGGAGTGTTCCAAATGTCACGGGGAGTTTGCTTGATCGCCGCCTCGGCGCTCGTTCTCTTGCTCGGTGACGGTTGCACGGGCAATCCCAGAAGCAGCGCGCAAGGACGCCAGTGTTCCCAGGGACTCGACGCGGCTTACGAGGAACTCAGAGCCGCGCGGGCCGACGGCTTCGGCGGCACGGTGGATTTGACCAAGGCCGCCAGTCTGCTCGGCGCCGCCAAGGTGCAGTACGAGTTCGAACACTATCCGAACTGCATCGACAAAGTGCGCCGCGCCCGCGCTTACATCAAGAGCGCAAGGACTGGTTAGCGACACCCATGTTCTCGCGCCGCCGCACACCTCCGGCCGTCTTTGGCTTTGTCGCCTGCTGTTTCGCCGCGACTTTCGGCATCGCCGCGCCCCTTCCCGGCTTCGCGTCAACGGCGCAGAGCGCCGATCAGTTCCTGATCTCCTTCGGCCAACGCGCGGTGCGGGAACTGAACGATGAAACGCTGAGCGACGCCGCGCGCGAGCAGCGCTTTCGCGAACTGTTCGAAGAGGCGGTCGATCTGCCGGCGATCGCCAAGTTCATTCTCGGCATCCATTGGCGCCAGGCGAGCAGGCAGGAGCGGGCCGATTTCCTCGCCGTGTTCGAGGATATTGCGTTGCAGCGCTTCCTGCCGATTTTCACGCGACAATCCGACGAGTATGCCGGCAAGAGCTTTGACGTCGTCGAGGTGCGACGCGACAAGAACAATAGTGAGCTTGTCTTCGTCAGCGTCCGCGTGGCCCGCGAACAGGGCGAGCCGATACGCCTGGTATGGCGGCTCCGCGAACGCAACGATCAGTACAAGATCCTGGATATTACGGCGGCTGGCCTCAGCATGGCCCTGACCCTGCGCCAGGAGTACCGGTCGGCGATCAAACAGGCCGGCAGCGTGGCCGGCCTGGTCACCAAGTTGCGGCAGAAGGTGAAAGCCGGAGCCTTCGCCCCCAAGGCCGCCAACAACGCGCCTTGATCTCATGTCGGTGCGGCCTGGCCGCTTGCGCCCCACGCGGTTACAGGCGCTGATCGACAGCGCGGAAAGCGTTGCCGGAGTCGAGTTCCCTCGCGCGGTCCGAACGTCCTGCTCGAGGCTTTGGTCCGAAACCCGAATGACTTGCCGGAGGTCCGCGCGAGCCTCGAGCGACAGCTGGGCGCTGACGCCGCTTTGCTCTATCCTGCAGCGGATATCGTCCGGAGCGAGCTTAGGTTCGAACTGGAAGCTGTGATATGCTCGGCGTTGTCGCCGCCGGGCGGCTAGCCCGGTTTCTTCGACCACCGCCGAAAACCATTCTTTAGCGATTTGATGATTCGTTCTTCCCGGTTTGTTCCGCCCTCTCCCGAAACGGATTGCAAGGCGAGCTGGCGCTTCTAAAATGGCCGATGCGTACGAAAAACAGCAATCTTGGGGGACTTCGGTGAAGTGTCGATCCGACGTCGCTGTGGTCGTTCCGGCGTTCAACGAAGCGGCCACGATCGCCGTTCTGGTAAATGAGATCCTGGCATATTCACAGCACGTCATCGTCGTCGACGATGCCTCGAACGACGGTACGGGCGAGCTGCTTGCCGCTCTGCCGGTCACTGTTCTGCGCCATAGGGTCAATCAGGGCAAGGGCGCCAGCCTCATGACCGGCTTCGACGAAGCGTTGAAACGCGATGTCCAGGCGGTCGTGACGCTGGACGGCGACGGCCAGCACCGGCCAAGCGATATCCCGCGGCTTCTTGCGCTCGCCCAGAAGCAGCCGGACAACATCGTCATCGGTTCGCGTCGCGCCGACCGGGCGGGTTCGCCGCCGGTGCGCTTTCACGGCAATCGGATCGCCGATTTCTGGATCTCCTGGGCGAGCGGCTACGCGATCGACGACAGCCAGAGCGGCTTCCGGCTCTATCCACGAAAAATCCTCGAGTCGGTGGATGCCCTGCACCACCGTGGCCATAGATTCGTGTTCGAAAGCGAGGTTCTGATCAACGCGGCCGCCGCCGGCTTTCGAAGCGTTGCGGTTCCGATTCCCGCGCTCTATGCCGGTACGGTTCGGCGGACCAGCCATTTCCGTCCGCTGAAGGACGTGCCGCGCATCGTGCTCATGGTGGCGCTCAAACTTCTTTCACGCGGGATGTACATGGAAGGGTTGTTTCGCATGTTGCGCGAGCGCCGGGCGGCCGCCACGCGACCGCGCCAGCGGGCCGACCTGGGGAAGCCTATCAACCAAAGACCACTGGGGGATCCGAGAGCATAGAATGGAGACTTTCGTAATGAAGACTATGTTGCGCGTCATGCCGTTGGCGGTTCTTCTGGTTCTGGCGGCCTGCCGGACGGCGCCCGTCTACAACGTTGAATCGGAAAGCCTCAGCGCACCGTCCAACGCGAGTCTGACCGAGGTGACAAGTGCGATCAAACAGGCCGGCGCAGGCCTTGGCTGGGCGATGACGAGCCAGGCGCCCGGACACCTGATCGGCAAGCTCTCCGTGCGCAGCCACCGCGCCGAGGTCGACATCAAATACAATACCAAGACCTTTACGATCACCTATCGCGACAGCCACAACCTCAAATACGACGGCACCGAGATTCACAATAACTACAACGGCTGGATCGTCAGGCTGCGCAACGCGATCCTGGCCCAGGCCTCGGTGATCTGACCCAGGTTCCGTGCGGCAAACGACGGCGGGGCCGCTAGCGGCTCCGTCCTCAACTAATGCCCCCGTCGATCGAGATGATCTGGCCGGTGATGTAGCTCGCCCGGTCGGAGGCCAGGAAGGCGACCAGGTCGGCGACCTCCTCGGCGCGGCCGGCGCGCTTCATCGGCACCAGGGCGGCCAGCCGTTCCTTGGGGAAGGCCGCCATCGTCTCCGGCGTGTCGATGACGCCCGGCGCGACGGCATTCACCGTGACGCCACGACTGGCGCATTCCAGCGCCAGGGATTTCGTCGCACCGTGTAGGCCGGCCTTGGCGGCGGCGTAGTTGACCTGGCCGCGATTGCCGAGCACCGCCGACAGGGAAGAGACACTGACGATGCGGCCCCAGCGGGTCCGCAGCATCGGCATCAAAAGCGGTTGCGTGACGTTGTAGAAGCCGTCCAGAGCCACGCTCACGACGCTGTGCCATTGCGCCGCCGACATCCCGGCCAGGGGCACGTCGTGGTGCAGCCCCGCGTTGTTGACCAAGATCTGGACCGGCCCGCCGTCCAGCAACCCGGTCAACGCCGCCGCCGCCGCGGCGCCGTCCGTCACGTCGAAATAAACCGTTTCCGCCGAACCGCCGGCGCCGGCGATTTCCGCCATGACCTGTTCCGGCTGGCGGTTGCGGCCGCTGCCATGGACCACGATGTGAACCCCGTCGCGGGCCAGCGCCCGGCACACGGCTTGGCCGATCGCGCCGCCGCCGCCGGTGACCAAGGCGCGCCGCGCCGTCATGTCAGGAAAACCGCCGCTTGCCCGGACACGAGCTCCGCCTCGGCGGACCTCAGGGCGAATTCGTAAATGAATCTCTGGCGGTCGCCGAACACCGCCGTGGCGTCGACGAACAGGCCGCCGCCGATATCGTCCAGGCGGCCGACCCGGCAGCGCACGTTGCGCAGGCTAGCCAGGACCCCGGCCCGCGCCGCGCCGGAGTTCGACACCAGGGCGCCATGCAGCGCCATGGCCTGGGCGCCGTATTCGATGCCACAGAGCGCGGGCAAGAAGGCGCCGCGACGCAGCGGGTTGTCGGCGGCCAGGTGCGACCGGGTCGAACAGGTGATTTCCCGCTCGGTCCAGCGCTCCACCGTATCCAGCAAGACCATCCTGCCGTCGTGCGGCAGCAAGGCGGCGATCTCCACGCGGTTCAGCACGACGTGAGCTCCAATCGCAAGTTCCCCTGGTCGGGATAGCGCAGGCTGACGCTCGCCGGCTCGCCGATCGCGAGTGCCTCGAACAACGGCAGCGCGCGGCCCGCGGGGTTGCCTTGCCAGAGCGAGTGCAAGGTTTCGACGCTGGGCGACGAAAGGGCCTCCGGCGGGTCGCCCGGCCGCCAGTCGACGGACAGGGTTTTCAGGCCCCCGGGACGCCCCTTCGGCGTGAGCACGAGGGCTACGCCCAAGGGTGCGAAGATCGCTCGCTTGCCGTGCAGCGGATAGGGAAAAGGACAGTCGTACACGCACAGCAGCAGCGGCCGGTCCTCGGTGACGGTCTGCGCCGCGGCCTTGAGCAGGGCCGCCGGAAATGAATAGTCGAAGGCCGCGATGCTCGTGCTCGCCTGATGACAGGACGCCCCGATACACCAGTAACCGACCGCGGCATTGTGCACCGAGTTGTGGAACTGGGTCGGAGAAACCGGCATGCCAGGTTGGGTCAGGGAGTCCAGGATCTGATGCACCTCCAGCCCGCTGCCGGCCGAGCAGCCGAACACGGCCGCCAGCTCATGGGCCGCAATGCCGGAATGCTCGACCGCCTGCTGAGCCACGTTCAAAGCCAGGCGTACCACCGGTCCGCTGCGCCGCCGCTCGCGGGGCGACAGGATCGACGGCGCGACCAGTTCGAGCTCTCCGGCAACATAAGACTTATCGCCCCGCAGGATCGGCGCGCTTTCCGACCAACCCTCCAGGCCCGGCCCGAGTATGCCGAGGCCCGCTATCGCGACCTGTATCACCCGACCGTACCGAGGAGGACGCTGCAGTTGTTGCCGCCGAAACCGAAGGAGTTGCTGATCACGCGCCTTATCGGCAGGTCCCGGGACCGCGGCTGCACAGCGCTGAGGAAGTCCGGGTCGAGGGTCCGCAGATTCAGGTTGGCGGGGATGAAGCCCTCGCGCAGGCACAGACAAGATATGACCGCCTCGGTAATGCCGGCGGCGCCCAGCGCGTGCCCGGTCCAGCCCTTGGTCGAGCTGGTCGGGACGCGCGATCCGAACAGGCCGTAGACGGCCTTGTCCTCGATGCGGTCGTTGGCGCCGCTGCCGGTGCCATGGAGGTTGATGTAGTCGATATCGCCGGGCCGCAGGTCGGCGCGCGCCAAGGCGTCCTGCATCGCCAAGATCGCGCCCTTGCCCTCCGGGTGGGGCGAGGACATGTGGTAAGCGTCGCTGCTTTCGCCGTAGCCGTAGAGGGCGATGGCGCCCTCGGGTACTGTCGCCGTCATGCGCTCGACCAATGCGAAGCCGGCCGCTTCGCCGATCGAAATGCCCGAGCGAGCGACGTCGTTCGGCCGACACGGCCCATCGGACAGCAGTTCCAGGGAGTTGAAGCCGCGCAGCGTCATCAAACAGAGGCTGTCGACGCCGCCGACCACGGCGGCATCGCAAACACCGGCCTCGATCCACTGCCAGGCATCGGCAAAGACCTTGCTGCTCGACGCGCAGGCCGCCGACACCGTGGTGTTCGGCCCGGTCAGGCCGAGGTAGCCTTGCACGAAGCGGGCGAGCGAGTAGAAATCGTGAGTCTGGCTGAACTTGAAGGGCTCGGGCAGCGGCCCATCGGGGGGCGAGCGCCGCTGGTAGGCGATCTCACCCTCGCCGACGCCGGAGGTGCTGCTGCCAACGATGACCGCAATCCGCTCCGGGCCGTAGCGCGCGGCCGCCGCGGCGACCGTCGCCTCGAAACCATCCGTCCGCAGGGCCATTTGGGCCAGGCGGTTGTTGCGGCAGTCGTAATCAGCCAGATCCTCGCGCAGCGGCGCGGCCTCGATGCCCAAGACGCGGCCGATGTAGGTGTCGAGGTCGGCATCGTCAAAATCGCAGGCGCGCAGCCCCGACCGGCCCGCGCGAAGCGCCTCGAGCGTCTCGTCAAGGCCCTGGCCGCAGGCGTTCACCGTCGTGAAATGAGTCAAGACCAAAGGTCGAATCATGTTTCCGCGACCGGACCTCGTGCCGTGAAGACGAAGGCTGAAAGCAAGGCAAAAGCGGCGCCCAGGGCCACTGTCGAGCCAATGCCATGTAACACCGGAATCCGCGAAAAGGCCAGAACCGTAAAGACCGTGACCGTCGTGGCGGCACACAGCGTATTGGCCTTCAGGGCGCTCAACCGGCTCTCGGGATCGGCTCCGAATCGGTCGAAGAACAGGGCGTAATCCAGCCCCACGCCCGCCACCAGCAGGAAGGACAGCAGGTGGAAAAGCGAAAAAGCTGCCCCAAGCGACGAGAGCACAGCCGCGCTCAGGGCGACGGACAAGACGACCGGCCCGGCGACGCGGAGCACGCGACGCGGCGATCTCAGACCGAGGATCAACATCGCCAGGGCGACCGCCGCGCCGATCACCAGCCAGCCCAAAGCCTCGCGCCGGTAGCCGGCCACCAAGTCTTCGGACGCCGCCTTGAGGTCTAGATAGGACAGCGCCGGATCGTCCGCAGCGGCGACGAAGTCCATGAGCGCCGCCGGCTGTGCCACGCCGCGCGGGACGATCAGCCCGACCCACTCGCGATCCTGCGCGAACAGCAGGGCGTCGAGCCGCCACCCCAGGCCGGCGGCCAGGAAGTCCTCCGGAGTCAAAGGCGGACCGGTGCGCGCGCGCTCGACGGCATCCAGAAAGGGCTCGAACAACCCGGCCCGAAACGGCAGGCCGGCCTGCGCCGTGCTCAGCGCGGCGGCGAGCGTCGCCCGGTCCGGCAGGACGCCCTGCCTGACCTGCTGGCTGCGGATACTGGGCAGATAGCGCGCCGCCGCGTCGAACCCGGCGATCTGCCCACGGCCCACCAGCGTGCCGAGGGCATCGGCCAGATCCTCGGTCTTCTGCAGGACCTGTTCCGCCGTGGCCTGGCGCACCACCAGGAAGTAGCGCACGTCGGCGGCGCCGAGGTCGGCGCGCAGCCGGCGGTCGAGGTCCCGGTCCGCCGCCGTCGTCGGGCTGAGATTGCGCAGGTCGTGCTCCCAGACCTGGTCGTGACGGACGCCCAAGTATGCCGCCGCGGCCAAGGCGGCGACCAGCAATGGCGCACGGACCCAGCGCATATGGCCGGCAAACGAATGGACTCCGGACCAAATTCGAGATGGCGCGGCGGCCGCCGAGGGCACCAGAACGACCGGCAGGATCGTCCGCGTGACCAGAGCCGCCACGAGCAGACCGACGATGGCGAAGACACCAAGCTGCGACAGGCCGGGAAAACTCGATAAGGTGATCGGCAGGAAGGCCGCCATGGTCGTCAGTGCACCCAGGCGAAGGGTATGCCAGATCTTTTCCAGCGCATCGTGTGTCTTCTCCTGCACCTTGGCGTGGCCGATCAGATGGACCGGATAGTCCACGGCAACCCCGATCAGGGTCACGCCGAAGGCCAGCGTGATGCCGTGCAGATAGCCGAACATCAACTGCGTGACCGCCGCGCCGGCGCAAATCCCGAAGCCGAGCGGCAGAAGCAGCACGAAGAGCAGCGTCACGGATCGGAAGGCGGCGAACAACAGAACCAGCACTGCGGCGACCGAGGCGGTCGTCAGGAGCTTCAATTCCGCACCGATCCGCTCGCTGGTCGCCGTGGCGAAGACGCTGGGCCCGGCCAGTTCCATCCTGAGCGGGCCATCGCCCCGCAAGCCATCGAAGGTCTGCCGCATGAAGCGAATGACATCGGCCTGCGCCGCCAGATCGAAGGCCGGGGCGGTCGATTGAACCATCATGAGCGCCCGGCTGTGATCGGCCGAAAGCCATATGCCGGCCCCTTGATCAGGCCCCTTGCCGGTCCAGAAAGCCGTGATCCGGCGCGACCGCCCGGTCGGATCGGCGGGCAGCAGGCGCTTGCCGGCCAGCCCGGAGGCCGTGGCCAATGCCCGTAGCGTTTCCTCCAGTTGGCGGCGCAAGGTGGCGGCGCTGAAATCCGAGGCCGCCACGGGCGGATTCAGCAGGTAGCGGTTTTCAAAGATCAGAGCCAGGCCCGGGTTTTGCGATCGCGGGCGACCATTGGCAACCAGTTGGAATCGGCCGCTCTGCTCGAACAGTTCGGCAAGCTGGTTGCTGGCCCGGACCAGTTCGTCCGGTTGGACGCCGGACAAGGCCAGGAGAATCAGCCCTGAAGCCGGGCCGCGCTGCAAACGGTCGACCAGCATCTGGACGTCACGCGACGGGCTGTCCGGAAAGGCGAAGCTCAAATCGGTCCGCAGGCGCAGCGTTGCCGTAACCGCCAGGGCGCACAGGCCGAGCACCGCAAGAGCCGCGGCCAATACAAGCAGACGGCGCCGGTTCATATTGCTTCGTGGATCGCGATGATCGAACGGTCGCCACCGGTCTCGAGGATATCGATCGAAGCGATGCGCCCGCCGGCACCGCTGATCCGGATCTCGCGCACCGTGTCGCTGACTGCCGACTGGCGGGGCGTCAGACGGATCGACCAGGACTCCTCTGTGCCCGCGAGCGCCGGCTGGAAGACCCGCTCCAGGTCCGTGGCATCACCGCTCAGCAGTGCCCTGAGCGCGGTCACGAAAGCGCCGAGCGCCGGGTAGTCGGACAGAAAGACCCGGACTCTCGGATCGCCGGGGTTGGTCTCGATGGTGATCAGGTTGCCCTCGACGGTCATGCGTTCCCGTTTCGGGCGCACGACTCGCTTTTCCAAGCGATCCGGCGGCTCGAAGGACAGTGTGCCCTCAAGGCGAATCGACTCGGTCAGATACTGCAGGCGACGCTCCTCCGAGAAGCGCACGGTCACGGTCTTGTGCTGCGCCAGGGCCGCCAGCAGGGTCGACAGGCTCCAGGGTGCCTCCTGTGCCCGGCCGGGGGTCGGGGCGAACGCCAGCAACAGGACCAGGAGGGGAGCCGCCGCCGCGCTAAGCGACACGATCCGCCGGCTCCCAGAATTCATAGAAGTTGAACCAGTTGTAGGGCGCCAAGTGGCAATAGTGGTCGAGGCGCTCGGCATATCGGTCGATCCAGATCTGCAGGTCCCGTTCCCGGTTCCGGGGATCGATCGTGACCTGCTCGGCAAAGAGTTCGAAATGAACGTCGTAGCGCGAGCCGCCTTTGTAAAGTCCGCAAAAGAAGATCACCGGTACCTTGAGCAGCCCGGCCAGAAGCATGGGCCCCGCCGGCAGACAGGCCGGACGGCCCAGGAAGGTGGTGTTGACCAGCTTGTCGCCGCGCGTGATTCGATCGCCCAGAATCCCGACCATGCCGCCGCCGTCGAGATGCTGTTTCGCCAGCAGCATGGTATCCGGCCGTCCGAGCGGGATCACCTCGCGGGCCAGAACCGGGTTCAGGCGGTCGAGCACCCCGACAATCCGCCGCGAGTTTTCCGGATACATCAGAATCTTGATCGGAAACTGCCGTCTGATCATGCCCAGCGCCCGCAGCACCTCGAAGCTGCCCAAATGCGCACCGAGCAGCAGGCATCCCTGGTTCCGGGCGCTGTAGGTCTCGAACAGCTCGCCGCCGGTGATCGAGATGTCGAACTCGTCCAGACGCCCCTTGAGGAAGAACGGACGATCGAACACCACGCGGGAGAAGGTGTGGTAGTGGCGATAGACCTCGCGCAGCGGTATGGGGCGCCCGAATATGGTCGAAAGATACCTATGGGAAGCGGTACGGGCGGCCCTAGAGAAGGCAAAGAAATAGGCGCAGATCGGATAGAGCAGCAGCCGGCCGATCGGCCTGCCGACGCTCAGGCTAAGCCAGACGATGAAGCTCATGAGCGTTCTGCTGCCACGCTCCGGCTGGACCTGCCAGGCGTTGGTCATGACGTCCGGGAACCTTCGTCACAGTCCAGGATGGCGCTCATGATGGTCGTACCGTCCAGGCTGCAGAGCAGATCGAGTGCACCGTCCTCGCGCAACGACAAGCGCAGAAGGCAATCGCTGCCCGGCCGCAATGGTGAGCGGAATTTGGCGACCCGGACGCCGGTGACATGCCGGCCCGTCCGCCGTTCGGCCAGGGCCGTGGCGGCGTCGAGCATGACCACACCGGGGACGATCGGGTTGCCGGGGAAATGTCCGGCCAGCGACGGATGGTCCGGCGCGACGACAAGGGACTGTTCGATGATCATTCCCGGTCTTTCACCTGTTCCCTGGCGAGACCGCACAAGGCCTCGCGCGTCAGCTTGCCGCTTTCACTGCGCGGCAGCGCCGGCACAAGATGGATCTTGCGCGGCAGGAAGGCCGGATCGATATCGTGCCGCAGGGCCATCTTGATATCGTCGGCCGAACGTCCCGGCGCGACCACGAAGGCAACCAGCCGGCAGACCTGTGTATCATCATCCCTATCGTCGATGAAGAAGGTGCCATCGGCAACGCCCTCGACCTCGTTCAGGATCGCGTTCAATCCGCTCAAGGAGGTGCGTTTCCCGGCAACGTTGACCACGTCGGATAACCGGCCGCGCAGCACGAAAGCCTGTGGCGTCACAAGATCGACGACATCGTTGAGCGGCACGGGCGCCCCCAGGTGCGGCGCGTCGAGATAGCAGGTATCCGCTTCCCGCCGCAGGGTCAAACCGTCGCAGGTTAGCCAAGTCGGACCATCGACCGTGCGCCGCGTCGCCACGGTGCCGGCCTCGGAAAAGCCGTAGATTTCGTAGACCTCGGTGTGAAGGCGCCGTTCGATCCGGCGCGCCAGCTGGTCGGAGAGAGGCGCGGTCGCCGAGATCACCTTGTCGATTTCCGGCAGATCTACCCGTGCTGAGACCAGGGCGCGCAGGTGTATCGGCGTGGTCACTAGGACGCGCGGCGCCGGTACGTCGTTCAATGCCGCTCCGATGTCGGCGGGATAGAAGGGACGGTCGTCGTGGACCGAAACACGGCCCCACAGCGGCAGGCTGACGGAGGTTTCCAGGCCGTACATATGCTGCGGCGGAACGGTCGCGACGACGGCGGCCGGCGGCCCGGACTCGAGCTCGAAGCGCTTGGTGATCAACGCCGCGATGGCCGCCAGCGTGCCCAGTGCTTTCTCGTTCGGCTGAGGCTGGCCTGTGCTGCCGGACGTGAAGACCGTCGCCACGACCCGGTCAGCTGGAACGGCCGGCGGCGCACCGGCATCGGCGGCCGCGGCGGCCTCGCCGGGTTCCACAGCCATGGCCTCCAGCCCCTCGAAACCACCCGGTCGATCGCTCAGGCGGTAGAGCCCGGGAAAGCGCGCGAGCAACGCGCCGGCGACTCGCTGGGTGCGGTCGTTGGGCAATACCGTGACCTGCTCGCGCAGGATCGCCGCCAGAAAGGCGACCAGGAAGGCGCGTCGCCCCCGGCAGTCGTTGACCACATGGCTGCGCTCGGGCAGCCGCGCGGCCAGATTCCGGGCTTCGTGCAGCAACGCAGCCTGGCTGATCGGCTCGCCGCGATGCCAGACCACGACCCGCTCTGGCCTGTCGGGGCTAAGCAGGCTGATGGCCTTCGTGCCGGACATGTCTCGAACGGGCAATCTCAACTGCCGGCGACCCAGGCATCGGGGCGAAGCATGACCCGTATGGTGCGCAAGGGCGAAACCGTGACGGAACGGCCGAAGCGATGCATACGGTAAAGGTGCTCCGACAGGAAATAGACCAGGAACACCGCCGGCCCGCCCAGGTTCACGAACCACGACCAAGTCGCCAGGTCGGCATAGACCGCAAACAGGATCGATGCCACCAGGGCCAGCGCGAACAGCGCCGTCCAGCCGATCGTGAGCCGCCTGGTATAGCGCTCCAGGTCGGGAGTGAGGGTGTCCCACTCGAGCCGGCTGAAACGCGTGATCAACGGTTCCCGGCCCGGCAACAGGGTGCGCCCGAAAGCGAAAAGAAACAGGCCGTTCAACAGGACCGGGGGCAGCAGGATGATCTTCGCCAAGTCCGCCATGCCGTGCTGGGTCGCGATCAGCACCAGGATCATCAGCCCACCCAGCAGCGCCCATAGGCCAAGCCTGTGGCCGGAGGCGCCGGTCAAATAGTTGACCAACAGATTTAGAAAACAGACCGCGACCAAGGCCACGACGCCGAGCGCCGGCACGCCGAGCAGCGCCGCGGCGTGGACCAGCAGGACGAAGATGACGGGCGGTGCAATACGTAAGAGGGCAATGCCGCTGTTCACGTTGTCATTTGACCCGTTTGCTCTCGATATGATCGGTGAGCGCTCGGAGCGACGCGAAAATACGATGATTGTCTTCGTCCTCGGCACGAAGCTCGAAACCGTAGCGCCGTGATATCTCCAAAGCCAGTTCGAGCGCGTCAATCGAATCCAACCCCAGGCCCTCGTAGAACAAGGCATCATCGGGTGCGATATCACCAGCCGCTACTTCTAGGTTGAGAGCGGTGACAACAAGTGCGGCAACCTCGCGCTCCATGGGGGTTTGGATCGACAAACTGGCTCTCCGCAGGTGAATTTCCTAAGTTTCGTAACAGGCCATGTACAAATCGTTATTGTCGGTCGTCCGGGCCAAACAGAGCTTGGCTCATCGGGCCCGAAGGCCTACACGCCGAGCCGGCCATCGGCTACCACTTTATAGCGCTTCATAGAAGAAAAAACGAACTTCTGTCCGGCCGATCTCCTGCCGCGTCGACCACTACTGGCGAATTGTGGCCAATCAGGCTATACCCGATGGCCGAGATGCGGTCGAGCCGGCCGGAAAGGCGGTCCCGATCCGCAGCGGCCATGGAGAGGCTCACGCAG
This sequence comes from Kiloniellales bacterium, assembly GCA_041617155.1. GTDB lineage: Bacteria > Pseudomonadota > Alphaproteobacteria > Kiloniellales > JAKSDN01 > CAMYKD01. Next base: position 9,204 of record JBFJPL010000034.1, on the reverse strand, counting down.
ATCATGTCCTCGGTACAGCCACTCGAGAGCCAGCGTGGCACCGAACCCGGGCCAGCACCGTGCGACGTTCTGGTCATCGGCGGCGGGCCGGCGGGCTCGACCATCTCCAGCCTGCTGGCGGAACGCGGCTGGCGGGTCACGCTGCTGGAAAAGGACCACCACCCGCGGTTCCACATTGGCGAATCGCTCCTGCCCATGAACCTGCCGATCCTGGAACGGTTGGGCGTCCTACAGCAGGTCCGGGAAATCGGCGTCTTCAAGCCGGGGATCGAAATCTGCTCCGACCGTGAAGCCGGCAAGACGCAGCTCTTCTATTTCGATCGAGCCCTGGAGCAAACCTGTAAACACGCGTTCCAGGTACGCCGTTCCGAATTCGACCACCTGCTGCTCGAGAACAGCGCGGCGCGCGGTGTCGACGTCCACGAAGGCCTGCGCGTAACCGAGGTGGCTTTCCGCCAGGACTCGACCAGCACGGTCCTGGCGCTCGACGCCGACGGCCGGGAGCGGCGCTGGCAAGCTGGTTTCGTGGTCGACGCATCGGGCCGCAACGCCTTTCTCTCCAGCCGCCTCGGCTTCAAGGAGAGAAACCAGAAGCACAACTCCGCGGCGGTCTTCGGCCATTTCAAGGGCGCGGTCCGCCGCGCCGGCCGGGACGAAGGCAACATCGGCCTCTATTGGTTCGAGCACGGCTGGTTCTGGATGATTCCGCTGCGCGACGACGTGATGAGCGTCGGCGCCGTGTGTTGGCCGGACTACCTCAAGACTCGCAGCGGCTCTCTGGATGCCTTTCTTTGGGACACGATCCGCCTGTGCCCCGGGGTCCACGAAAGAATGAAGCAGGCCCGACTGATCGGCCAAGCGACCGCGACCGGCAATTACTCCTACGGCTCGAAGCGAATGTGGGGCCCGGGTTATCTCCTGGTGGGCGATGCCTATGCCTTTCTCGACCCGGTATTCTCGACCGGGGTCTACTTGGCGATGAACAGCGCTTCGATGGGCGCGGAAGCGGTCGATGCCCATCTTCGGTCGAACGGCAGGTCGCTCGCTCCGTTCAAGAAGTTCGAACGCAAGGTACATCGCGGCCTGCGCACCCTGTCGTGGTTCATCTACCGCTTCACCACGCCCACCCTGCACGACCTCTTCATGGCGCCGCGCAACACCTTTCGCATGGAGCAGGCGCTGATCTCGGTGCTGGCGGGCGACGTGTTCCGCAAGGCCCCGGTAGCCCTGCCGGTGGCGCTGTTCAAGGCGGTCTACTACCTGGGTAATTTTTTAAACTGGGGCCGTTCGCGATCCTGGTACCGGCGGCGCCGGCGGAACGTCAACCTGGCGTTCGCCGAGGGCGTGCCACCGGGTCAGTCGAAGCCCTGAACCGAACCGGCGGCCGCGTTCATTTCAGCTGGCCGATTACACCCGGTGCTTGTCTCGCGCAGTGAGCCATCGCATAGTTGCCCGGCTCAAGGAGAGGAGGGCCGTTCATGAACAAGACATTGCTGTTCGCACTTCTGCTGGCGCCGGTCTTGGCGCTTTCGGCGTGCAAGCGGGAACCGCTGGTAAACTATGAGACCGAGCCGCTCGGCGCTCCGGCGAACGCCACTTTGGCTCAGGTTACGAAGGCCATAGAGAAAGCCTGCGCCAACCAAGGGTGGGAAATCAAAATGCAAGAAGCCGGCCGCATGACCGCGGAGCTGGACATCAAATCGGGCAAACATCTGGCAACCGTCAACATCGTGTACGACACGCGGCAGTTCTCGATCATCTATTGGAAAAGCTACAACCTGAACTACAGAGTTGCCGGCAGCGTCGAACAGATCCACACCAACTACAATATCTGGGTAAAACTTCTGAAACAAAGAATTCAGGACTACGCGGCTGCCATCTGAGGGCTTTGTGGACCGCGCCCGGTGCGGGCCAACCCAAGGCCTCAGTAGAGCCGTCCGCCGTTCGGCACATCCTTGTCCGGGACCACCAGAACCACCTCGCCCTCCGCGTCGGGGAAGCCGAGCACCAGGATCTCCGACATGAACTTGCCGATCTGCTTCGGCGGGAAGTTGACCACGGCGGCGACCTGCCGGCCCGGTAGCTCTTCGAGCGCGTAGTGACGGGTGACCTGCGCGGAGGTCTTGCGGACCCCCAGCTCGGCGCCGAAATCGACCCACAGCTTGAAGGATGGGCGGCGCGCTTCCGGATAGGGTTCGGCGCGCGCGATCGTGCCGACGCGGACGTCCACTTTGATGAAATCGTCGAAACCGATCTGTTGGCTGTCCTGGGTCATCTCTGCGCCGCCGCTGCCTGCCCGTACCGTGCAAAAACGCGGGGACGCTATCACCGCTGCGCCCCCGGCGGCAACCGCCAGGCAAAAACAAAGGGCCGCCCCCCTCGGCGGCCCCATGGGCTTCGACCTTGATGTAGCGGGCCCGGCAAACCGGACCCGTCCATACCTTGGATTTAGGATTTACTTGGCCGAAGCGGCCTTTTGGATCGCCGTCTTGATCTCGTCCAGGCTCTCGGTGATCCGCTGGTTGATCAGCTCGGCGGCTTCGCCGTTCGACTTGGCGCCCATTTCCGCAAGCTCGCGGAGGTTCGCCAGCGAATGCTCGAAGCTCTGCTTGAACAGCTCAGTCTGCCTGGCCAGTTTCTCTTCCGGCTTGCCCACCGCGGTCAGCTCCTTGACCGCACCGGCGGACTCTTCCATGAGCTCTCGCAGGATCTCGATCTGGCGCCGGCTCACTGCCTGGGCCGCTTCGAGAGCGATCGCCTGGGCGGCACTGAGAACCTCGAGGTTCTTGCGCTGGCTTTCGAACACCGCTTTGGCATCGATGCCCGGAACCTTGAACTGCTCGGCGAAGCTGGTGAAATCCATGAACTTGGGCCATTCCATGCCCGCAAAATTTTGGCTCGACGTCCGCGCCATCGTTTTTCTCTCCTTGATCTCCGCAATGCGATGTTGCACTGCACAATGACGAGGATATGTGCTTAATCTTTTCGGAGGTCAAGCGCTTTCTTGCATTGCAACAATAATTTCGCGATCTGTGACACCAAAGGCCACCGTCAGTGACCTTTGGGATCAGCCTTCCGGCTTGGCGCTCGGCCGCCGCTGGCGCCCGGCGAAAGCCTCGATGCGCCGCAGGTAGCCGTCGAGCGTCGCCATGGTCTTGGCCATATCGGCGCTCTCGTCGCGCAGCCAAACCCTGAGCGTCGCCAGGTAAATGGCGGCCAGGCCCTCGGTCCTGAGCGCGCCGCGCAGCCCACCCGAGGGTATCCGCGCCGCTTCGAGCATGAGCGCCATGGAGCGCATCAGCTGGCCAAAACCGCACAGGGCCGCCAGGGGATCGCGCGCCTGGTCGTACAGCAGGTTACCGAGGCCGGTCTTGTAGGGCTGCAGCGCATCGAAACGGCGCATCATCACATCGAACAGCCGGTCGCGGGCGCTGCCTTCCGCGGCATCGGCCTCCTCTTCGGCCAGCACCAGTCCGTCGATCCGGCGCGCGAAGGCTTTAAGGATTGCCGGTTTGGAGGGGAAGACTTCATAGACCTGGGACAACGGCAGCTCCGCGGCCTCGGCGATCTCCGCCAGCGAGAGCTCAGCCCAGCCGCGCTCGGCCGCCAGCTTCAAGGCGGTCTCGATCAGATGCTTGGGCAGATCGGCTTTTTTCACCACGGGCAGGCGGCTCCGAAAGTCATGCGGGGCATACTATTAGTTGGGCGCACGGACGCCAATCACCAAGCACGGTTAACTCCGCGACTCTCTTCCCTGAGGGCTTAAGATAAAGACTCTTTAGTCTCGCTTGATGTCGGCCGGCCGGCCGCCGGTCATCTCGACCAGCTGTGCCGGGCTCAGGCGGAAGACCGCGTTGGGCGTGCCGGCCGCCGCCCAGATCTCGTCGTAGCCGAGGAGATCCTGATCGATCAGCGTCACCGGCGGCTCGGCGTGGCCGACCGGGGGAATGCCGCCGATCGCGAAACCGGTCCTTTCGCGCACGAAATCCGGGCTGGCCCGCTCGATCTTCTCGCCGAGCAGATTGCGGACCTTCTTTTCGTCGACCCGGTTGGCGCCGCTGGCGATCAGCAGCACCGGCCGGCCGCTGTCGCGGGCGCGAAACACCAAGGACTTGGCGATCTGCTCGACGCCGCAGCCGATCGCCGCCGCGGCCTCGGCCGAGGTCCGGGTGCTCGCCGGGAACTCGCGCACCTCGAAGCCGAGGCCGAGCTCGGCGAGCGCCGCCTGGACCCGCTGCGCCGCAGGCTTGAGCGGCCTGCCCGTCAAGATGCCAGTTCGCGGCTGCGCCTGGTGGCCGCCGCGATCGCCCGGGTCATGAGCGGCTGCAGGCCGTCGGGCGCCATCAAAACCTTCAAGGCCTCCAGGGTGGTGCCGGCCGGAGAGCTGACGTTCTCGCGCAATGTCGCCGCCGGCTCGCTGGCCTGGTGCACCAGTTCGCCGGCGCCGGCCACCGTCACCCGCGCCAGGCGCATGGCAAGATCCGCCGGCAGCCCGGCCTCGACGCCGGCCGCCGCCAGAGTCTCGATCAGCAGGAAGACATAGGCCGGGCCGCCGCCGGAGACGGCCGTCACCGGGTCGAGCAGCGCCTCGTCCTCGACCCAGGCAACCTCGCCCACGGCACCCAGCAGCGCGGCGCAGACCTTTCGCTGCGACGCGGTCGTTCCGGCGTTCGCGGTCAGCACCGTCATGCCCCGGCCGACCGCCGCCGGCGTGTTTGGCATGGCCCTGACCACGGCGGCGGCCCGACCAAGCGCGGCCTCGAAACTGCCGAGCGTCTTGCCCGCCGCGATCGAAAGAAACACGGTTTCGGGACCGGCAAAGCGCCGGTAGTCCGGTAGTGCGCCCGCCATCTGCTGCGGCTTGATCGCCAGCATGACCACCGCTGGAGTGAAATCGCCGGCGATTTTCCCGGCGCCGCCCAGCACGCGAACACCTTGCGCCGAGAGGGGTTTGGCCGCCGCCGGGTTGGGTTCCACGACAGTGACGGACGCCGGCTCGACGCCGCGCGCGATCCAGCCGGCGAGCAGCGCGCCGCCCATCTTGCCGCAGCCGACCAACAGCAGCGGGCCGCCGACCCGGATCATGGTCAGGCCTCGCCGACGGTATCCATCAAGGCCACCGTCAGGGCCTCGCTCGGCGACTGGCCGCCCCAGAGGACGAGCTGCAGGGCCGGATAGAAGCGCTCGCACTCCTGCAACGCCGTATCGACCAAGTCTTCCAGCAGCTCGACGCTTGCCTTCGGCACGCCGCGTAGCGGAATCGTATGGCGAAACAGCAGCATCGAGTCCTCGGTGGAAAGATCGAAGTGACCCAGCCAAAGCGCCTGGTTGACCGCCGCCAGGAGCGCGTGCACGGCGCCGCGCCGGGTATCGGGTATGCGCTGTTCCAATTGACAGGAAAAGAAGATCGCACCGACCTCTTCCTGCCAAACGAACCCCATGTGGTAGTCGCACCAATGGCCGCCGATTTCGACCACCAGCTCGAAGTCGCTGGAGCGATCGAAAGGCCAGTCGTTGGCGAACACCAACTCCTCGAGGAGATCCAATGGATTGGTCTGACTCTGGTGGTTCGGCTGGAGCGAAACCATGCGTCCCTCCCTTGGCGCCGAAACGCCGTAACGTTTCCGATATCTTGTCGGTCGCGCCGTATTGCCTACCAGATGTAGCGTGCCAAATATGATTCCGCGATGCAATAGCGGATTGGGAAGAGCTCGCGGAAACTTGTGGACAGGCCGCAGCGGCGCGGTTCAGCGAGACGCTTTGGGCGTCTTCTTGGTCGTGGCGCGGCCCGATTTTGCGGTCGGGGGCTGCTTTGCCGCCAAGGCCGACTCCAGTTTGGCGACGCGCTCGGTCAGCAGCTCTTGCTCGCTGCGCGCCTTCACGGCCATGGCCTGGACCACCTCGAACTCCTCGCGCGTAACCAGGTCCATCTGCGTGATCACCCGCTCGAACTGCTCGCGCAGCCGGGCTTCGACTTCGCTGCGCACGCCGGCGGCGACACCGAGCGCGCCGCTGGCCACGCGCGCCAAGTCGTCGAGCAGGCGGTTCTGACTCTGCATTGCCGGTCTTCCTTGTCCGAAAGCCTTGAACGATGACCATCTATAGCACGCCAGCGATGCCGGCCATAGCGCGGCTTGCCGGCTTCTGAAGGCTCGCAAAACGGCCGACCGCCATCTATAACGGGCCACCCGCACTTCGTGGATGGCACGAGGCATCATGATCCTGGTTACCGGCGGCGCCGGCTTTATCGGCTCGAACCTGGTGGCGGCGCTCACCGAAGGCGGCGAGCGCGTGGTCGTCTCTGACCGCCTGGGAGGGGACGGCAAGTGGCGCAACCTCGCAAAGCACGAGCTGGAAGACCTGGTCGTACCGGAAGACCTGCCCGGCTATCTGACCAAGCGCGGCGCCTTGTTCAAGGCGGCGGTTCACCTGGGCGCCATCTCGGACACCACGGCCACCGACCTCGACCTTCTGCTTGCCAATAACTTCAAGCTGTCCGAGCAGCTTTGGGATTGGTGCGCCGGTCAGCAGATCCCGTTCATCTACGCCTCCTCGGCCGCGACCTACGGCGACGGTGCCCAAGGGTTCGACGACGACATGTCGGCGGCTCATCTGGCGCGCCTGCGTCCGCTCAACCCCTATGGCTGGAGCAAGCACCTGTTCGATCGCTGGGTCGCGCGGCGTCTGGTCGACGAGGGCCCGCGGCCGCCACAATGGGCAGGACTGAAGTTCTTCAACGTCTACGGCCCCAACGAGTATCACAAGGGCGCACAGGCCAGCGCCGCCTATCACCTTTTCACGCAGCTCGGCGAGGGCCGGCCGGCGCGACTGTTCCGGTCGCACCGCCCGGACATCCCCGACGGCGGGCAGAAGCGCGATTTCGTCTGGGTCGGGGATTGTGTCGAGGTCATGCTGTGGCTGCTCGAGAACCCGGAAACCAGCGGCCTGTTCAACGTCGGCAGCGGCCAGGCGCGCAGCTTCGCCGAACTGGCCGGCGCCCTTTTCGCCGCCCTCGGCGTGCCGGAGAAAATCGACTATATCCCCACGCCCAAGGCGATCCGCGACCACTACCAGTACTTCACCGAGGCGAAGATGGAGCGCCTGGCCGCCGCCGGCTGCCGGGGCCGCTTCACGACCTTGGAGGAGGGCGTGGAGCGCTATGTGAAGGACTATCTGGCGCAGGAGGATCCCTATCGATGATCCTGGCGATTGCCTTTCCGGATATCGACCCGGTCATCTTCCAAGTCGGCCCCCTGGCGATCCGCTGGTACTCTCTGGCCTACATCGCCGGGCTGTTCATTGGCTGGCACTATTGCCGCCGGCTGGCGGCGCGACAGCGCGGCGCGGCGACCCCCGAGAGCTTCGATGATTTCTTCGTGTGGGCCATATTGGGCGTGATACTCGGCGGCCGCTTGGGCTACGTACTGTTCTACAAGCCGGGTTATTACCTGGAAAACCCGATCGAGGTGCTGTTCCTGTGGCAAGGCGGCATGAGCTTCCACGGCGGACTGGTCGGCGTGGTCGCGGCCCTGGCGGGCTTCGCCTGGCGCCGGCAGATCAATATCCTGGCGCTGGCCGATATCGTCGCCTGCGCTACGCCGATCGGACTGTTCTTCGGTCGGCTCGCCAACTTCATCAACGGCGAGCTGTTCGGCCGGCCCAGCGACGTGCCCTGGGCCATGATCTTTCCCCACGGCGGCCCGGAGCCGCGCCACCCGAGCCAGCTCTACGAAGCGGGCCTCGAGGGATTGCTGCTCCTTGTCCTGCTCTACCTGCTGGTGCGGCTGGGCGCCCTTGAACGCCGTGGCCTTTTGACCGGCGTCTTTCTGGTCGGCTACGCCCTGTCGCGCATGACGGTCGAGCTGTTCCGGCAGCCCGACCAGCATCTCGGCTTCCTGGTCGGCGACCTCACCATGGGCCAGCTGCTGTCGCTGCCCATGCTGCTGGGCGGCTTGGGCCTGGTGCTCTGGTCGCTGCGCGGATGGCTGAGCCCCAGCCGCCGATAATGCCCGGCCTGGCTGCGCGCATTGCGCGGCGGATCGCCCGGGGCGGAGCGATCACCGTCGCCGAATACATGGCCCAGGTGCTGACCGATCCGCAGGACGGCTACTACATGACCGGCGACCGCTTCGGCCGGCGCGGCGACTTCATCACGGCGCCGGAGATCAGCCAGATGTTCGGCGAGCTGATCGGGCTGTGGTGCGTCGACAGCTGGCAACGCCTGGGCGCGCCCGAGAACCTGCTACTGGTCGAGCTCGGCCCGGGTCGCGGCACGCTGATGGCCGATGCCTTGCGCGCGGCGAAGCTGATGCCGGACTTCTTGGCGGCCATACGGCTGCATCTGGTCGAGGTCAGCCCGGCCCTGCGCGACCGCCAGGCCGAGACCCTCAAGGACTGGGCGGTCGAATGGCACGCCGAACTGGCCGCTCTGCCGGCGGGGCCGATGCTGCTGATCGCCAACGAGTTCTTTGACGCGCTGCCAATTCGCCAGATCGAGCGCACGGCCGATGGCTGGTGCGAACGCCTGGTCGGGCTGAACGCGGCAGGCCGCCTCGAATTCGCCTTGTCGGCGCCAAGCCCGGCCTGCGCCCTGTTGGTTCCCGAGGCCTTGCGCGACACGCCGCCCGGCGGCGTGGTCGAAATTTCGCCCGCGGCGCTCAACATCGCGAGCGAAATCGCCCGGCGGATCGCAGCGCACGCCGGCGCCGCCCTGATCATCGACTACGGCCGATGCGAGAGCGCCGCCGGTCCCAGCCTGCAGGCGGTCCGCCAGCATCAATCCTACGCCGTTTTGGAGGATCCGGGCAGCGCCGACCTGACCGCCCACGTCGATTTCGCCGCACTGGCCGCGGCTGCCACGATCGCCGGCGCCGAAGTACGGGGGCCGGTAGCCCAGGGCGGCTTTCTCAAGGCCCTGGGTATCGACGCCCGCACCGAGGCCCTGCTCGGATCCGCCACGCCGAATCAAGCCCGCGACATAAACGCGGCCCGCGACCGCCTCGTCAACCCGAACCAGATGGGCGCTCTGTTCAAGGTGCTCGCGCTTACCCGGCCGGGTCTCGTCACGCTTGCCGGGTTTGGCTAAGCCGGGGCTATCCAGGCGATACACACGAGGTTAGACTCCGCCCCCACCATGCTGACCATTGGCCCCCTCAACGACCTGCCGGGCGTCCGCCATGCCTTCTTCACCCGCTGCGGCGGCGT
>JBFJPL010000033.1:0-39112 GCA_041617155.1 Kiloniellales bacterium | reverse complement strand
GGACCGCCTTTTGGAGGTCGTCATGGCGAGCCTGTTCGACGGGGTTATCCTGCTCGATCGGAGCGGCTTGATGCACACGGTCAACCCGGCGGCGGAGGCATTGTTCGGCTATCGGGCCAAGGAGCTGAGCGGCCGCGATATCAACGCGCTGTTTCCGCCCGAGCAAAATCGGCGCCAGGGTGACGGCCCGGGCCTGCCGGCCTGGCACGGCACGGTGCGCGACCGCGAGCTGACCGCCCAGCGCCGTGACGGCACGCTGTTTCCGGTCGTCCTCAATCTTTGTCCGACGACGGTTGGCGATGGTGCGACGCAAGTTGCCGTGGTGCGCGACATAACCGAGCGCAAGCGGGCAGAGGACACGATTCGCGAACTCGCGCTGAACGACTCCTTGACCGGTCTGGCCAACCGCAACCTGTTCCGCCGCCGCCTGGATGCGGCCGCCCGGCAGGCCAGCCAAAGGGGCCGGCTGGTCGCGCTGCTGCTGCTGAATCTCAATGGTTTCAAGAAGATCAACGACAATTTCGGCCATTCGGTCGGCGATGCCCTGCTCAAAGACGTGGCCGGGCGCCTGAACAACGTAACCCGTAAGATCGATACGGTGGCCAGACTGGGCGGCGACGAATTCGGCGTCGTCATGGTCGATCTGGACAATGTCGAGGCCGTGCGCGGGGTGGCCGAACGGATCATCGAAGCCCTGTCCGCGCCGACCACGCTCAATGGCTGCCTGCTCAAGACCGGCGCCAGCATCGGAGTCAGCTTCTACCCCCACGACGACACCGACCTGGACGAATTGATTCGCAAGGCGGATATGGCGCTCGACGAGGTCAAGAGCGGCGGTCGGGGCGGCTATCACCTGTTCAAAGAGGTCAGCAACAACCAGACCCGCGCGGCCCGGATCATCGAAACCGATCTGCGCCTGGCGTTGGTGCGCGATGAATTCCAGCTGCACTACCAGCCGAAGCTCGACATCGACGGACGCCGGGTGGTCGGCGCGGAGGCCCTGCTACGCTGGGCGCACCCCGGACGCGGCCTGGTGCCGCCGGGCGAGTTCATTCCGATCGCCGAGGCGAGCGACGTCATGGTGCCGTTGGGCGAATGGGTGCTGCGCAGCGCCTGCGAGCAGAACAAGGCCTGGCAGGAGGCCGGCCTGCCGCCGCTGCCGATCGCGGTCAACATCTCGGCCCGCCAGTTGCAGGACCGCGATTTCGTGCCGACGCTGAGAAACATCCTGCGGGAAACCGGCCTCGACCCGAAATGGCTCGAGCTCGAGATCACCGAAGGCATGGTGATGGACGATACCGAGCAGGTGATCTGCAAGTTCCACCGGATCTTCGACCTCGGGGTCGAGATCTCGATCGACGATTTCGGCACCGGCTATTCGTCGCTCGCCTACCTCAAGCGCTTTCCGGTACAGCGCCTCAAGATCGACCAATCCTTCGTGCGCGATCTGACCGTCGAGCCGGACGACGCGGCGATCACCGAAGCGGTCATCAAGATGGGCCACAGCCTGAAGCTCAAGGTCATCGCCGAGGGCGTCGAGTCCCTGGAACAAGTGGAATACCTGCGCAGCAAGGGCTGCGACGAGCTGCAGGGCTTCCTGTTCAGCCGGCCGCTGCCGGCCGAGAGCTTCGTCACCTGGTTCAAGGACTGGTCGCGGCCGAAGGCGGTCTGAAACCTCTTGCACGGATTTCTCGGGGCCGCCCGGGCCCGCTTGCCTGGCGCCCGCAATGGGCCTATTTTGCCCCTGAAAGGCGCCTGAAAGGCGCCTAAAAGTCGCCTCGAATCGACGCCGCCGAAGGACCGGGAATGCAGGTTCGCATCTATCAACCGCCCAAGACCGCCATGCAGTCGGGGCAAGCCAAAACGACGCGCTGGCTCCTGGAGTTCGAGCCCGAGGCGCCACGCCAGGTCGAGCCGCTGATGGGCTGGACCTCGTCGCGCGACACCAAGGGGCAGATCCGCCTGTGGTTCGACAGCGCCGAGGAGGCGATTGCCTACGCGACCAAACACGGCTTGATGTATGCCTTGGAAGCGCCGCGGAAAAAGCAGTTCAAAGCCAAGGCCTATGCCGATAATTTCCGCTATGACCGGCCCGGCCGCTGGACCCATTGAGCGGCGCGACGACCCCGTAGCTCAGCTGGATAGAGCATCTGCCTTCTAAGCAGAATGTCGCAGGTTCGAATCCTGCCGGGGTCGCCAGCTCTGCGCCCGAAAAAAAAGCGCCTGAAGCCGAAGCTCCAGGCGCCTTTGCGTTGGGTCGTTCAGAGTGGTTCGTTGCGCAGGGTCAGAGCCAACGCCTCCGCGGCGATCTGCGGCCTGCTGCATTTATCGCCTTCTTCGGCGTTCGGGACCAGGTCGCCGCCGCCCTTGCCACGGCTTTCCAGCCAGATCAGGACCTCGTCACCCGGAAGCAGTCCCAAATTGCCGTAAGCGATGGCGAAACTGAGCCGGTTGCCGTCGGCGGTGAAGGCGCCGCCGAGGGTCTCGCCCTGGCCGTTCTTGTAGCTCGCCGTGCCATCTTCGGCGGCAACGCACTTGTCGCCGCCTTCCAGGGCGTCCGGGCCGCCCGAAGCGCCACCGGCATAGTCGAAGTGGACGCTGTAGGTCGCCTTACTTGCGACCGGGCCGCAGAGCACCATGTCGACGTAAATGTTCTCGTCGTCCGAGTAGGTGACGACCTGTTTGATGTCGAGGCCGTCATCGCCCTTTTTCAGGTCGCAGCCCTCGTAGCTGGCATCGAACGCCGGACGGTCGAGCGAATTCAGGCAGACGACCGCATCGAGGTCGAAACCCGAAGTCTGCGCGACGCCCGCCGTGTCCGTGGCAATAAGCCGTATCCGGTTGAAGTAGTTCACGGCGCCAGCCATGTCGACCCGAAAGTTATTGCCGGGCGCAATCTCACCCACCCCGTGGAACGTATCGCCGCGGTCATCGCTGACCTCCACGAACACCGATTCGTTGGACCCGCCGTCAATGGCGAAAACGTCGGCGGAGGTGCCGTCCAGGCACAGATTGTCGTTGAAGTCGAGGACAATATTGCCGCCGCTCAAGGTATCCGGGTCGTAACCGAGCACGGTCAACCGGCGCACGAAGTCGGGCTCTGCGAACAGGTCAGACCTCCCGACCGCGTCGCTTCCGTCATCGCCGTCGTCATTCGATGTGTTGTAGTAGTGGCCCTCGACACGGTTCAGCTCGACAGCGGCGTCGGCTTCGGGATCGGCTTGCGCTGCGTTACTGCCCCCGATCAAGGCGGCCGCCGCCAGCAACGTCAAGAGATCGAATTTTTTCATCGTTTTTCCTTCCCTGGTCGGCGTGACTGGCAGATGCCCAGTTGGTCTCGTCTCGTAGGTGCGATTTCAACGTCGAAAAAGCACAAATAACCCATAAACACATTATTATTGTAACATGTTAAGAAGTAGTATATAACTATCTGATATTAAAATAAAATTTAGTTCAAATACGGAACTTTTCAGGACCCTTCGGCGGGCCACCGGAAGCGCCCGGAGCAGGGTCCCGGACGCTTGGCAGGCCAGGTACCGGCGGCGGGGGAAAGTGGCCGCCTGTTCGGGCTTTTTCCCGCAAGGCGACCTCGTACGCCTCTTTGGCAAACTGCGGCCGGCGGGAGCGATCGCCGGCGCGGCAGCTCCGGGTCGTGAGCCAGATCGGGGCCTTGCAGAACATGGCAGGTTGGAATCCTGCCGGCGGCGCCAAATTCTCCGCTGCCGGAACGAAAAACGCCCGGAGCATGGAGCTCCGGGCGCTTGGCAGGCTAGGTAAATCTCTGACTATTGCGGCCTATTGCGGCCCTTCGGGAACGCCGCCGGGACTGTCGTCAGCGCTTCCCAGGATGACGCGGATCACCTCTTTCTCGATCTGCGGACGGCTGCAGCGGTCGCCCGCCTCGGTGGTCGGCACGTGGTCCCGGATGTGTCCGCGGCCTCTGGTTTCGATCCACAACAGAACCTCGGAGCCGTAGCCAACCCCGGCGCCCCTGTTCATGTCGGCGTAGTCGACCGTGAGCACCAGCTGATTGCTGTTATCGGCACTCCGGCTGAAGATGCCGCCGCGTTCCCGGCCACGATAGTAGTAGGCGCTATGGTCATAGGTCCTCCGGCACTTCAGGTTGCCGTCGAGCGTGTCGGGTCCATCGTCCGCCGGATCGTTGTCCAGGTTGGTCCGGTCGGTGTAGTCGAAGTAGACGGCGTAGGCGGTGCGGTCGGAGACCTCGCCGCAGAGGTCGAGCGTGACCTCGATCGAGGTTTCATCGGAGGTTACCCTAACGTCCTTGACATCGATGCCGGCATCCAGCTGCCGCACCTTGTCCTTTTCCTTGCGGCCGCGCCGCTTGCGGCGATCGCCGCCGACCAGGTCGCAGCCATCGGGCTCGGCCTTGGCGGTCGGTGCCGGAAGCGGATCGGCCGAGTTGAGACATTCGACGGCGTCGAAGTCGAAACCGGCCAGATCGAGGTTCCCGACGACGTCCATCGAGGTCACGCGCATCCGGTTGAAATGAGCGATCTTGCCGGCTAGATCCAGTTCGAAATTGGACGCGGGCCCGACCATGCCGATCTCGACGTAGGTCTTGCCGCCGTCGTTGCTCACGGCGACGTACGCGGATTCGTTGTTGCCGCCTTCCGAGAACCGGATGTCCGGGCCGGTGCCGTCCATGCAGGCGTTGTCGGTGAAATCCAGAACGATATGACCGCCGAGGTCATCGGCTGGATCCATGGTGCCTTTCGGGTCATACCCGAGGGCGGTGACCGTCGCGAAATTGCCGCTGGCGACGTCGGGCGCGCCGAGAGAATCGATTCCGGCATCGCCGTCGTCGGCGTCGGTCGAGACCCTGGTATTGTCGGGCAGCATGCCGGGCGTTACCCGCTTGAGCTCTACGACCTTGTCCGCGTAGGGATCGGCCCAAGCCGCGCTGCCGGCGCCGCAGACGACCACGAGGGTCGTCAGGCCTGCCAAGAGTTTCTGTCTCGTCATAGCAACATGTCCTTCCCTGGATAGCTCGACCGGCAGCTGCGCCGTCAATCTTCACTCCTGGGTGAATCCAACACTTTGGAGTCACCCTTCGACCCAGGACATAGTTTCGCCACAAAGGTTTAAGAAACGATTGATAAGTATTTGATATTTATGAAAAATTTTTCTAAAATCCAAGCCTTTTTCTAGGCGCGGGGCGGCGAATCCGAGGTCTCGAGGCGGCCTGGCCTCGACGCCGATCGACGAAATCTTCCGCCTTTTAGTAAATTTCTTTGTTGGCGAGGAAGCGGCGGCCGCTGGTCCTACCAAGTGTATGGCGATCGATCGCGACAGCCTTGACGAGCGCGTAAACTCGGCTGCCTATCCGCAGGTTCAGATCGTGGCGCGAGCGCGCGGTTACACGGGCCCAGAGCGCCGTGCCGCCAACATCCAGCAGCACGTCGACCTGCGCACCCGGTTCATCGCTCATGTCCCGAATCACGCCGGAGAACACATTGAGAATGCTTGTATTCTCCGGGCGCTCCAGCGCCAGTGCGATATCCCGGGCACGCAGCCTGACGCGCAGTTGGGAGCCGGGCGGCAGATCGATGTGCGGCACCTGGAGGATGCCGCCGGAAAAGGCCAGTTCACTGAGCGCGAAGGCTTGGTCTTGACGAACAACCGTCGCGTCGATCACCGCGCCGGCTTCATAGCGCCCGGTCAGGGGGCGCAGGTCGAGCCGGCTGGTCAGTTCGTCCAGCGGGCCGACCGCGACCGTTCGACCCTCGGACAGGAGGACCAGAGTGTCGGCCAGGCGCACGACCTCGTCCATTGCGTGGCTGACATAGACGATCGGGATGGTCAATTCGTCGCGCAAGCGCTCGATGAAGGGCATTACCTCTTCCTTGCGCGGCTGATCCAGGGCGGCCAGCGGCTCATCCATCAGCATCAGGTGCGGATTGGCCAACAGCGCGCGGCCGAGGGCGACCCGCTGTTTCTCGCCGCCCGACAAGTCGCTAGGCCGACGGTGAAGGAACGGGTCGAGCCCCAGCAAGCGAACCACCTGTTCCAGCTCGATGCGCCGTTCGTCCCGAGGAACCCGCTGCAGGCCGTAGATCAGATTGCCGCGTACGTTCAAGTGCGGGAACAGCCGGCCTTCCTGAAACACGTAACCGATACGCCGGCGTTCCGGTGTCAGGTCGATGCTTCTTGACGAATCGAACAACAGCTTGCCAGCCACCGCGATCCGTCCGCTGTCCGGTTTTACTAAGCCGGCCAAGA
The DNA here is from genome assembly GCA_041617155.1 of Kiloniellales bacterium. Taxonomy (GTDB): domain Bacteria; phylum Pseudomonadota; class Alphaproteobacteria; order Kiloniellales; family JAKSDN01; genus CAMYKD01. The sequence continues at coordinate 32,869 of JBFJPL010000033.1, read as the reverse complement.
TATTGATCAATGTCGTTTTTCCGGCGCCAGAGCGGCCGAAAATCGATGTTATGCCTGATGATGGGCAGGAAAAATCGACGTCGAGCCGGAACGCGCCGAGGCATTTCCGTGCGGTGATCTCAAGCATGGCGTCACGCACCCATATGCCGCCGCAGCCGCCGGGCCAAGAATTCCGAAGCCGCCAACGACGCAAAAGCCAAGACAATCGCGATGGCGACCAGCCTGAGTGCGCCGGACTCGCCGTCCGGTGTTTGGCTGAGACTGTAGAGCGCCAACGGCAGGGTTTGTGTCTCACCGGGGATGTTCGAGACGAAGGTAATGGTGGCGCCGAACTCGCCCAAACTGCGGGCAAAGGCGAGGATGGCGCCGGCCAGGATGCCGGGCGACATCAGCGGCAGCGTAACCGTCAGGAATACGCCGAAGGGTCGCGCGCCGAGGGTGCGGGCCGCAGCTTCCAGGCGCCGGTCGACCGCCTCTAACGACAGGCGCATGGCTCGCACCATGAGGGGGAAGGCCATCACCGCCGCCGCAAGCGCGGCGCCCTTCCAGTCGAAAGCGAGTGTCAGGTCAAAGGTCTCGTAGAGCCAGGCGCCCAGAGGGCCGCGCCGACCGAGCAGCAGCAGCAACACATAACCGACCACCACCGGCGGCACCACCAGCGGCAGGTGCACCAAGCCGTTGATCAGCGTCTTGCCATAGAACTCGCAGCGCGCCAGCAGCCAGGCGGTGACCAGGCCCAGGGGCAGACTTGCCAGGACGCTCCAGAAAGCGACGCGGAGGCTGAGGCCCAGGGCTTCGCGTTCCAGCGGCGTGAGTTCGAACATGTCCCGTCAGCTTCCGGGGGTAAGCGTAAGAAAGCCGTGCCTACGGAAGATCGCCCCGGCTTCAGGTCCGAGCAAGAAGTGATAGAAACGCTTGGCTTCGGGCAGGTTGGATCCAGCGACCAAAGCCACTTGGTAGGTGATGGGTGGATGGCTGCTGGCCGGAAATACCGCGACCACGCGGGTCCGGCGGCCGACCGCCACGTCGCTTTGATAGACGATGCCCGCAGCCGCTTCCCCGCGGTCCACCAAGGCAAGCGCGGCGCGTACGTTGGCTGCTTGTGCCGTGCGCGGGGCGACCGCGTGCCAGACACCCAACCTTTCGAGCGCGGCTTTGGCATAGATTCCCGCTGGCACATGGGCCGGATCGCCGATCGCAAGGCGACCGCCGGCGAGCGCCTCGACCAGCGGCAGGCCGGGCTCGATGGCGATCTGCAACCGACTGCCGGCCGGGGCAATAAGGACCAGGCGGTTGCCCAGAAGATCGCGGCGTGAGTCCGGCCGGATCGCATGCCGTTCGACGAGATAGTCCATCCACGCCGGGTTGGCCGCGAGAAACAGGTGCGCCGGCGCCCCCTTGGAGATTTGCATGGCCAGCGTGGAGGTCGCGGCAAAGACCGGCCGCACCTTCTGGCCGGACGAGTCCGACGCGGCATAGCTCTCGGCGACCTCGTTCAAGGCATTGGTGGTGCTGGCGGCGGCAAAGATCGTAACCACCTCGGCTCGAGATCCCGAAATTCCCAGGACGAAAAGCGCCGCCACCATCGAGAGCGACAGCCGGCCTGAGGAGGACAGCGGCGGAGCAATGCGGGTGGGACTGCGCGGCGCGGCCATAGAAGTCCTGATTGCTGCGATCTGGTTATATACAGCCATATACATCGCTTGGCCTGTTCGGTCCAGAAAGCCGCGCGGCCTCCCGCTCAGGCCGTCGGATCGGCGAAGCGGTCGGACATAAGTTCGCGGAACGCCGCCATGTCCGATTTGAGACTGGCGGCGGCCTTGGCTTCCATCGCTCTATAGCGGCCGAGTATGTCGTTGCCGAAAGAGGTCAGCCGAGCGCCGCCGCCTCTCCGGCCGCCGCGTGTCGTCTCGACCAAAGGGCTGCGAAAACAACTGTTCATGGTCTCGACCAAAAGCCAGGCGCGGCGGTAGGACATGCCCATGCTGCGGGCCGCGCCGGTTATCGAACCCTCGGATCTGATCGCGTCCAGCAGGTCGGCTTTGCCCGGGCCCATGGCAATCGCCGAGCCGAGCAGGACGCGCAGGCGGGGCAGGGGCGGCATCGCCTATTTTCCGTAGAGTGCCGCCGGGTCTTGTTCGACCGCCAGGCGCTCCTCGAGCTGGCCGTCCTTCAAGGCGCGGTAGAAGCAGCTACGTCGGCCGGTGTGGCAGGCGACACCTGTTTGGTCCACTTGCAGCAGCAGCGTGTCGCCGTCGCAGTCGACACGGAGTTCGACCAGGCGCTGGACCTGGCCCGAGGTTTCGCCCTTGCGCCAAAGCCGGCCGCGCGAACGGGACCAGTAGCAGACCTGTCCGGTGGCCAGGGTCTCGGCGAGCGATTCCCGGTTCATCCAAGCCATCATCAGCACTTCGCCACTGTCGTGTTGCTGGGCGATAGCCGGTATCAGGCCCTGCGGGTCCAGGGCAAGCGCCGCCGCCAGATCCACCGGCAGGTCAGGGATGTCGTTCATGTCCAGCCTCCAAGTGGTCTAAATCAGACATATGGTACCCCTAGGATCGCCTTTGCCGTTTGCTCGGGTGGAAGTCGCGCGCGGGCGATGCCGTGCGCTTCGTCAAGCGTGGCTGTCGCCCCGAGGAAACGGCAAAGGCGACCCTTCGGGCGGCCTTGCGAGCCCCCCGGCGTCGTTGCGCGGCGCTGGTGATGCGCCGGCATCACGCCGCGCCACGCGCCTAGCCGGATGATCTCGGAAGACCGTCCTAGGGGTACCATATGTCTGATTCAGACCACTAGCTGGCTTGCTCGAGCGCCTTTTGGAAGCGGTCAAATCCGGCCTCGAGATCCGCGATCAGATCGGCCGGGTCTTCGAGCCCGGCATGGATCCGCAAGGTGCGGCCCGGGGCGTCCCAGGTGGTGGCGCTGCGGCATCTCTCCGGGTAGCTGGCGATCATCAGGCTTTCGTAGCCGCCCCAGCTGGCGCCGATGCCGAAGAGCGCCATGCCGTCGACCATGGCCGCGATCGCGGTGTGTGTGCAAGGCTCGTGCAGCACGACGCCGAACAGGCCGCAAGCGCCGCTGAAATCGCGCCGCCAGAGCTGGTGGCCCGGATCGCCCGGCAGCCCGGGATGGAGCACCCGTTCGACCTCCGGCCGGGCGGCCAGCCAGCGGGCGAGGGCAAGTCCGGTTTCCTGGTGGCGGGCCAAGCGCACCGACAAGGTCCGCAGGCCCCTGAGGCCTAGGTAGAGATCGTCGGGGCCGACGCATTGACCGAGTTCCCGGGCGGCGGCCCGCACCTTCGGCTCCGCGGCTTCGCTGGCCGTGATCAGGCCGAGCATGGCGTCCGAGTGGCCGACGACGTACTTGGTGCCTGCCTGGATCGAGACGTCGACGCCGAGCTCGAAGGGCCGGCACAACAGGGAGGCGGCCCAGGTCGTGTCCATCAAGACCCACACGCCGGCCGCGCGGGCGACGCGGGCGACCGCCGGTACGTCGGTCATCTCGAAGGTCAGCGAACCGGGCGACTCGAGAAAGATCAGCCGTGTGTTCGGACGCAGCAGCCCGGCGACGTCGGTGCCGAGGCCCGGGTCGAAATAGGTTGTCTCGACACCTAGGCGGCGCAGCAAGCCGTCACAAAACCTGCGGGTCGGCAGGTAGGTACTGTCGCTCATCAGAATGTGGTCGCCGGGCTCGATGAAGGTGAGCAGCGCACAGGCAATCGCCGCCAGGCCGGAGGACACCGCAACCGTGCCGTAGCCACCTTCCAGCGCCGCGACCGTGTCCTCCAACGCGAACGTGGTGGGCGTGCCGTAGCGGCCATAGAAAACCTGGCTTTTCTTGCCACGCCGAGCCGGGTCCTCATAGGTCTCAAGGCGGTCGGCGAGGATCGTCGAGGCGTGGTAGACCGGTATGTTGACCGCGCCATGAAAGGTCTCGGGGTCTCGGCCCAGATGGGTAAGCAGCGTGTCGGCCTTGTAGCCCGACTTCTTCATCGTTTGTGTCCTTTCCTACAAACTTGCTATCCGGGCCGCTTGTCGAGATGCGCCAGCCAAGGCCGGTCCGTTTATGCCAGGGTCCGACCAGAGGCGGAAGGCCTTTACTTGCGCCGACATGCCGCCGATAGGGCCTGGAATCTACCGTTACGGCCCAGAATCTTCCGCACCAAGCGCGGAATTGTTCCGTCACCTGCCCTGTTGCGTTTTTTCTGCCGATGTTACATCTTGGGCCACTGACATGCGGCGCCGGGGATGGCGCGGCATGCGCACAACAAATAAAGTCAACGTTCAGCAGGGAAGGTTTTTTCCAATGAAGTTCACCAAGGTTCTATTGGCCGCTGCTGCGGCTACTACGTTGTCGACCGCGGCTATGGCCGGAACGCTTGACGACGTAAGGAAGAAGGGTTTCCTCCAGTGCGGTGTCTCGACCGGCGTGGCCGGCTTCGCATTCACCGACGACCAGGGCAACTGGCAAGGCTTCGACCCCGCGGTCTGCCAGGCCGTTGCCGCCGCGATCTTCGGCGATAAGTCGAAGGTCAAGTACACGCCGACCACGGGCAAGACCCGTTTCGAGGCGCTCAAGTCCGGCGAGATCGACATGCTCGCCCGCAACACCACCTGGACTTTCAGCCGTGACGCCGACCTCAAGCTGACCTTTGTCGGGGTCAACTATTACGACGGCCAGGGCTTCATGGTGCCGAAGGCCTTGGGCGTCTCCAGCGCCAAGGAACTCGATGGCGCATCGGTCTGCATCCAGACCGGCACCACCACCGAGCTCAACCTCGCGGACTACTTCCGCAGCAACAACATGAAGTACGAGCCGGTGCCGATCGAGACCAACGCCGAGGCGCGCCAGAACTATCTGGCCGGCCGTTGCGACGTCTATACGACGGACGCTTCGGGCCTCGCCGCGACGCGTGCCACCTTCGAGAAGCCCAGCGATCACGTGCTGCTGCCCGAGATCATCTCGAAGGAGCCCTTGGGGCCGCTGGTGCGCCACGGCGACGACCAGTGGGCCGATGTCGTGCGCTGGGTGTTGAACGTGATGATCATTGCCGAGGAGCTTGGCATCAACTCCAAGAACGCGGAGCAGCTGTCCAAGACCTCCGAAAATCCCGAGGTCAAGCGGATCCTCGGAACAGAAGGCAACTATGGCGAGATGGTCGGCCTGAGGAAGGACTGGGCGCTGCGCTCCATCGGCCAGGTCGGCAACTACGCCGAGGTGTTCGAGCGTTTCATCGGCACCAACACGCCGATCGGGCTCGAGCGTGGCCTCAATGCCCTGTGGACCGACGGCGGCATCCTCTACGCGCCGCCCTACCGGTAACAGACGAAGCAAGGCGGGACGCGCCGGGACTCCCGGCGCGTCCTCGCCGCTTTCGACCGAAAGCTTCGAATTCGCTACCGGGTTGACGTGACATGACGGCGATCGACATCAACCAAGCCCCGTTCAAGGTCTCGAACCTTTGGACGGATCAGAAGTCGCGTGGGCTTCTGATCCAGATCGTTGCGCTTATTCTTTTGTTATTGTTCATTGCCTATATCGCGAACAACACCATCAACAATTTGAAGCTGCTCGGCGTTGAGACCGGTTACGGTTTCCTCGGTGAGCCCTCGAACTACGATATCAACCAGCGGCCGATCGAATACGACTCGCGCAGCAGCCATGGCCGCGCGGCCGTGGTCGGCATCCTCAACACCCTGATCGTCGCGGGTTGCGGCATCGTCCTGGCGACACTGTTGGGGTTCGTCGCCGGCGTGCTGCGCCTCTCGGGCAACTGGCTGATCAGCCGCCTGGTCTATTGCTACGTGGAGTTCACGCGCAACGTGCCCTTGCTGCTGCAAATCCTGCTGTGGCACGGCATCATCGTTCACTCGCTGCCGCTGCCAAGACAGGCCCTGCAGCCGGCCGAAGGTATTTTCCTCTCCAATCGAGGCTTCGCCATCCCCTGGCCGCATTTCGAGCCGGCTTTCTGGGCGGTCGTGGTCGGCTTTTTCGCGGCCATCGCCGGGGCTGTATGGTTCAGGGGCTATGCCAAGAATGTCCAGGCCGAAACCGGCAAGATCTATCCGGTGGTCTCGATCAGCTTGGCGCTCATCGTGCTCGCGCCGGTCGTCGTCTTTTTCCTGGCCGGGCAGCCGGCGACCCTGGATTGGCCGGCGCTCACGGGTTTCAATTTCAGTGGCGGGCTGACGGTCAAGCCGGAGTTCATCGCCCTGTGGTTCGCGCTGTCGGTGTATACCGCGGCCTTCATCTCCGAGATCGTGCGCTCCGGCATCATGGCGGTCAGCCATGGCCAGACCGAGGCGGCCTACGCGCTCGGCCTCAGGCCGAACTGGACCATGCGGCTGGTGATCCTGCCGCAGGCGCTCCGCGTCATCATTCCGCCGCTGATCAGCCAGTACCTCAACCTGACCAAGAACTCGTCGCTGGCGATCGCCGTCGGCTACATGGACATCGTGGCTACGATCGGCGGCATTTCATTGAACCAGACCGGCCGCGCCCTGGAATGCATGTCCATCGTGCTGGCCATCTATCTGACAATATCCCTGTCGATCTCGTCGGTCATGAATTGGTACAACAAGCGCGTCGCGCTGGTGGAGAGGTAGGGCAAGATGGCCGATGAAACCGCCAAGTTCGCGCCCGGCACCCATCCGGATCTGAAGCCGCCGGTCGCGAGCACCGGAGCGATCAAGTGGGTTCGTGAGAACCTCTTCTCGTCGCCGACGAATACGATACTGACGCTGGTCAGCCTCTACCTGGTATATCTGATCTTCCCGCCGCTCTACGGCTGGATGATCCACGACGCGGTGCTCAATGCCGCCTCGCGCAACGAGTGCCAGGAATTGGGGTCGGGCGCTTGTTGGGCGGTCGTCAGGGTGCGTTTCAGCCAGCTGATGTATGGCTTCTATCCCGAGGAACTACGCTGGCGGGTCGACTTGGCGTTCGTCCTGCTGTTCGTGGCGCTCATACCGGTGCTATTCGACAAGGTGCCGCATCGGGGCTACGGAATGATCTTTACGGTCTTCTACCCGGTGATCGCCTATTTCCTGCTGTGGGGCGGCATGGGGCTGGAGCCGGTCGAGTCCTCAAAGTTCGGCGGCTTTATGCTGACCGTGACCATCGGCGTGACCGGCATCGCTTTGTCACTGCCGATCGGAATTCTGCTGGCGCTCGGCCGCCAGTCAAATCTGCTGGTGCTGAAGGCCATCTGTATCTGCTTCATCGAGTTCATCCGCGGCGTGCCGCTGATTACCCTGCTGTTCGTGGCCTCGACCCTGCTGAACTACTTCCTGCCGCCCGGCACCTACTTCGATCTGCTGCTGCGTGTGTTCATCATGGTCACCCTGTTCGCCGCCGCCTACATCGCCGAAGTGGTGCGCGGCGGGCTGCAGGCGATCCCCAAGGGTCAGACCGAGGCGGCGCAGGCACTGGGCCTCAACTACTGGCGCATGATGGGCCTTATCATCCTGCCGCAGGCGTTGAAGATATCGATCCCCGGTATCGTCAACACCTTCATCGGGCTTTACAAGGATACGACTCTGGTCGTGATCATTGGGCTGCTCGATCCCATCGGGCTCAGCCAGGCCATCCTCGCGGATTCGAAGTGGCAGGGCCTGTCGACCGAAATCTACGTCTTCATCGCGATCTTCTTCTTCATCTCCTGCTTCAGCATGTCGCGCTACAGCATCTATCTTGAGAAGAAGCTCCATACCGGACACGAGCGTTAAGGGGGACCGGAGAATGGCGGACGTCGCAGCAGCGAACGGCCAGAAACAGGGCATGCGGATCTCCGAGGAGGTGGCGATCCAAATCGTCGGCATGCACAAGTGGTACGGCGAATTCCACGTGCTCAAGGACATCAACCTGACGGTTCAGCGCGGCGAACGGATCGTCATCTGCGGCCCGTCCGGCTCCGGCAAGTCGACCATGATCCGCTGCATAAACCGGCTCGAAGAGCATCAGAGGGGCAAGATCCTGGTCGACAACATCGAGCTCACCGGCAACCTGAAGAACATCGAACATATCCGGCGCGAAGTCGGCATGGTGTTCCAGCACTTCAATCTCTTCCCGCACCTGACCGTGCTCGAAAACTGCACGCTCGCGCCGATCTGGGTGCGCAAGACACCCAAGGCGGAGGCCGTGGAAGCCGCCATGGTTTACCTGGAGCGGGTCAAGATTCCGGAGCAGGCACAAAAGTTCCCCGGCCAGCTCTCGGGCGGCCAGCAGCAGCGCGTCGCGATCGCCCGCTCGCTCTGCATGAACCCGCGCATCATGCTGTTCGACGAGCCGACCTCGGCGCTCGACCCGGAGATGATCGCCGAGGTGCTCGACGTGATGGTCGGCTTGGCCGAGAGCGGCATGACCATGCTCTGCGTGACCCACGAGATGGGCTTCGCGCGCAAGGTCGCCAACCGGGTTATCTTCATGGACGGCGGCGAGATCATCGAGCAGAACGAGCCGGAAGAGTTCTTCAACAACCCGCAGTCCGACCGCACCAAGCTGTTCCTCAGCCAGATTTTGCACCACTAGAAGCCGGCAATTGTTTTGGCCGGCGCGGACGGTCGCATGACGCCCGCCAGCCCGCGGGCGCTGGCCGTTGCTGTGCTTCTTTGGCTCGGCTCGGGGACCTTGGCCGAAGCGGGCGGGACGCTCGAAGCCGCGCGCGCGCGTGGCGCCCTGCACTGCGGCGTGATCGCCGGTCGCGCCGGTTTGGCGGCGGCCGCTGAAGATGGAAGCTGGCGCGGCTTCGACATCGATCTCTGCCGGGCGTTGGCCGCCGCGACACTGGGTAGTGACCAAGCCCTTCAGGTTGTCCCGCTTTCCCGCGAAGCCGCCCGGGCGGCCTTGAGCGCCGGTCGGATCGACCTTCTCGCCGGCGACCAAGCCGCGCGGGTAAAGGCCGCAGACGGCAATCTGCGTTTCACGACCTTCACGCTGATCGACGGCCAGGGCTTCTTGGTGCCGCGCGACGGCGGTCCCGGCAATGCCTTGGAGCTGGCCGGAAGGCGTGTGTGCGTGCAGTCAGGTGAAGCCGGCGAGAACAGCCTGATCAACTATGTAAGGTCCTCGGGCGTGGCATTGAACCCGGTCGTCTTCGCGGACCTGGGCCAGCTCGGCGACGCATTGACCGCCGGTCGATGTGAGGCCGTTTCCGCGGGGCGCCTGGTCCTGGCGGCGTTGCGGGCGCGGAGCGCCGGCGCCTATGAAATCCTGCCCGAGGTGATCTCGCGCGACCAGATCGGGCCCCTGGTGCGCGACGGCGACCGGGATTGGCTGACTCTGGTCAAGTGGACCGTCCTGGCCCTGATCCAGGCCGAGGAGTCAGGCATCACCCGGGACAACGCGGAGACGATTCGTACAACCAGCACGGACCCTAGAATTAGGCGCCTTTTGGGTAACTCGGGCGGACTTGGCGACCCCCTCGGACTGGAGGCCGATTGGGTCTACCGGGTGGTCCGTGCGGTCGGCAACTACGGTGAAATATACGACCGCCACCTTGGGCCGGGCACGCCGCTGGGGCTCGAGCGCGGCCCCAATGCGCTTTGGACCGATGGCGGCATGCTTTACGCGCTGCCGTTCCAATAGCTTCCGTTCAAGCCCCGATTAGCCCCAAGATGCGCGGATCGTCGAACAGGCGTCTTTCCTGTTTGTAGGGCCGGAAGCCGCAGCGCTGGTAGAGCGCCAAAGCCTTGGGATGGTCGAGCGAATTGGTGTTGACCCAGAGGCGCGTCGGCTCGTGGCTCCAGGCGGTGTCGATCGCCCAGGTCAGCAGATAACGGCCAAGACCCTTGCCGATGTAGTCCGGCAGGAGCCCGAAGTAGGCGAGTTCGATATCCGGCGGCTGGCGCCGATCCAGTTCGGCATAGCCGGCCGGCACGCCCTCGACGTAGAGCACGTAGATCTCGACCCGCTCGTCACTGATGATCTGGCTGAGCGCCACGTCGTCCAGGGCGCGCCGTTCGTACCACAGCCAGGGCTCGCCGACCGTGTTGTAGAGGAAGCGGTAGAAGGCGACGCTCGGCCGCGTGGCCCGCATCAGGGCCAGTTTCATGCCCTGCGGCGGGACGACATGCGGGTGGGTGGGGCGTTCGGTCATCTCCAGGTAGGTGATCGTGGTGTCGATCTTGCCGTCGTCGCGCGGCGTCTCGATCCCGGGCGCGTCGCGGCCGTCCAGCCATTTCTGCATCAAATGGCAGGGGTTGGGCTGATAGCCGAGCCCGGCATAGAACTTCTTGACCGCAAGGTTGTTCGGGCGAATCATCAACTGCAGCTTCGTCACGTCCTGCCTGATCAGCCAGTCCTCGGCGGCGCGCACCAACATGGCGCCGATGCCCTTTTGCCTGTGTTCGGGATCGACCCCTAGATAGTAGACCCAGCCGCGGTGGCCGTCGCAGCCGACGCCGACCGTGCCCACGAGCCGTTTGCCCTGCTCGGCCAGGAGGATCTCGGCGCTGGCCATCTTCTGATAGAGGTCGATGTCCTGGGCCGGGTCCTTCCAAGGCACGGCCAAGCCGCAGGCACGCCACAAGGCGATTACTCGGTCACGGTCGCCATCGGCATAGAACCGGATACCCGGTTTCCCGGCCGCGCGCGCCATATTCCTAGTTGCCCGACCCGGTGTCGACCGGCGTTTCGCCCGGCCGGCCCCAATCGGACCATGAACCGTCGTAAAGCGCGACGTCCTTGTGGCCGACCATGTGCAGACCGAGCGCCAGGATCGCGGCCGTGATGCCCGAGCCGCAGGTGGTGACCACCGGCCGCTTCATATCCACACCGGCCGTCTCGAACCGGCTGCGCAGCTCCTCGACACCGCGCAGAGTCTGGCTTTCCCGGTCCAGCAACTCCGTATAGGGCAGGTTCAGGCTGCCCGGGATATGCCCGGACCGCAGGCCGGGCCGCGGTTCGGCGTCGCTGCCCGCGAAACGGCCCCGGCTGCGGGCGTCCAGCACCTGCTCGCGCCGGGTCGTCAAATTGCCGAGGATCTGCTCCTTGTCGCGCAACATGAAACTGTTCATGCGGGCCGTGAAGTGCCGTTCATCGGCGCGGCCCGGTCCGTCCTCGACCGGGCGGCCCTCGGCCAGCCACTTCGGCAAGCCGCCGTCCAGCACGGCCACATCGCCGTGGCCGAAATAGCGGAAGGTCCACCAGACCCGGGCCGCGCTGAACAGACCACGCTGGTCGTATGCCACGATGCGCACGCCGTCGCCCAGGCCCAACTTGCGGACCTTGGAGGAGAATTTCTCCGGTGCCGGCAGCATGTGCGGCAGGTCGCTGTCGCTGTCGGCGATCTCGTCGATGTCGAAGAACACGGCGCCCGGGATGTGCTGCAACTCGAACTCTGTCCGGCCGCTCAGGCCTTCATGGGGCAGATAGTAGCTGGCGTCGACCACGCGCACATCCGGCGCATTGAGGTGATCGGCCAGCCACGCCGCGGTGACCAAGGGGCTGCTGTCGAAGTCGGACATTGAACACTCTTCCCTGAAGCTCTGATCCTATTCCGCGAAAACAATGTTGATGCGGCGGTTCTGTCGCCCCTTGTTCTCGATCTTGGCAACCCGGACCGGACCAATTTCGGCGGTCTGGCGCACGTGGGTACCGCCACAGGGCTGGAGATCAACATCCTTGATTTCGAGCAGACGGACCTTCCCGGCGCCCCTCGGGGGCTTGACCGACATGGTGCGCACCAAGCCGGGATTGTCGGACAGTTCCTGTTCGGTGATCCAGCGCGGCTGGACCGGATGATCCGCTTCGACCAGACGGTTGAGCTCCGCGGTGATCGCTTCCTTGTCGAGGTTGGTGTCCGGCAGATTGAAATCGAGCCGGCCCTTGCCGTCGCCGACCTGGCCGCCGGTCACGTCACCGGTGACCACGGCGCAGAGCAGGTGCAGGCAAGAGTGCATGCGCATCAACCTGTGGCGCCGCGGCCAGTCGATCTCGGCCTCGACCTTGCTGCCGCGCGCCGGCAGGGCGGCGCCTTCCTCGGGCACATGGACCACGTCCTCGTGGTTCTCGCCCTTGCGGGTATCGACGATGCTGATTTCCCCGCCGTCGGCCAGGCGGAGCACGCCGATATCGCCCGGTTGGCCGCCGCCCATGGGATAGAAGACCGTGCGGTCCAGTCGGATCGCACCGGGCTCGGCGGATAGCACCGTAGCCTCGCAGCTTTTCCGATAGGCGTCGTCGCGAAAGATCTGCTCCATGGTCATTGCCTCATCCCAGCCAGTTGGGCACCGGCAGGCCTTTTTCGCGCAGGAATGCCGGGTTGAACAGCTTGCTTTGGTAGCGCGTACCGTAGTCGCACAGGATCGTGACGATGGTGTGTCCCGGGCCCAACTGCTTGGCCAGCCGAATGGCGCCGGCCACGTTCATGCCGCTCGATCCGCCAAGGCAAAGGCCTTCCTCCTTCAGCAGATCGAAGCAGTAGGGGATCGCCTCCTCGTCGGGGATCTGGAACGGCGCGTCGACCTCCAGGCCTTCCAGGTTGCCGGTGATGCGGCCCTGGCCGATGCCCTCCGTGATCGAACTGCCCTCCGACTTCAATTCGCCGGTGGTGTAGAAGCTGTAGAGCGCCGCGCCCAGGGGGTCGGCCAGGCCGATGACCACGTCCTTCTTGCGTTCGCGCAGCGCCATCGCGATGCCGGCCAGCGTGCCGCCCGTGCCGACGGCGCAGATGAAGCCGTCGACCTTGCCGTCGGTCTGGTCCCAGATCTCGGGCCCGGTGCCCTCGAAATGCGCCCGCCGGTTCGCGGTGTTGTCCCATTGATTGGCGTAGAGCACGCCGTTCGGCTCGGTCTTTGCCATCTCCTCGGCCAGGCGTTGGGCGACATGGACGTAGTTGTTCGGATCCCGATAGGGCGCCGCCGGCACTTCCCTGAGCTCCGCCCCGCACAGCCGAAGCATGTCTTTCTTCTCCTGGCTCTGAGTCTCGGGGATCACGATCACGGTGCGGTAGCCGCGGGCGTTGGCGGCGAGCGCCAGACCGATGCCGGTGTTGCCGGCGGTGCCCTCGACGATCACGCCGCCCGGCTGCAGGGCGCCGCGCTGTTCGGCGTCCAGGATGATGTACTTGGCCGCGCGGTCTTTGACCGAACTGCCCGGATTGAGGAACTCCGCCTTGCCCAGGATCTCGCAGCCCGTGGCATCGGAGGCGCGGCGGAGGCGAATAAGCGGCGTGTTGCCGATGGTACCGATGAAGCCGTCGCGAACGTCCATTAAGGGCTCCTGCCTAGCGTGCGGGGGGACAGCGAGACTAACCGCCCAGCCCGGCGAATTTCAAGGCGCCTAGCGCCAGGCGAGACGAAGACGGTCACGGTGGAGGGCCAGCCATTGCAGGGCCAAGACGGTGGTGGCGTTGACGATCCGTCCAGCCGCCAGCCACGCCAGGGCTTCGTCGGCAGGCAGCACCAGCACGCGGATGTCTTCGCCTTCCTGTTCGAGGCCGTGGATTCCGCCCAGGCCGGCCGACTCTACCCGGCCGCAATAAAGGGCGATGGTCTCGGAGCTGCCGCCGGGGGTCATCAGATAGGTGCCGATCTCGTCCAGCTCGCCGATCCGGCAGCCGGCTTCCTCGACCGCCTCGCGCCGCACCACCTGCTCGGCGGTCTCGCCGCGGCCGATGATGCCGGCGACAATCTCGACCAGCCAAGGTTCCAGGCCGGCGGCGTAGGCGCCGATGCGGAACTGCTCGATCAGCACCACGGCGTCGCGCGTCGGATCGTAGGGCAGCACCGCAGCGGCATGACCGCGTTCGAAGACCTCGCGGGTCAGCGGCGCGGTCCAGTCGCCGTCGAACTTCCGGTGGCGCAAGTTGTAGCGATCGATCCGGAAATAGCCCTTAAAAGGGGTTTCCTTGCCGACGATCTCGACCGCCGCTTTGTCTCTGCTATCCGGTTTCATGGGTGCCGCCTCGTTGGAAAGGCGCACATCATAGGCGAGGTGACCCACGGCTCAAGCGCAATACACCTCGAGACTTGCGTGCTCGGCCCTTGCCGTGTTGCCATGACCGCGGGCGTTATTCGGCAAAACGCGATCGGGAGAGTCGGCATGGCGGCACGGAGCGAGAAGCTTAACTTTGAAGGCGCGACCGGCGAGGAACTGGCCGCCCGCCTGGACCTGCCGGAGGGGACACCGAGGGCCTACGCCCTTTTCGCCCACTGTTTCACCTGCACCAAGGATATCTTCGCCGCCTCACGGATCGCCGGCGGCCTGGCCGACAACGGCATCGCCGTGCTGCGCTTCGACTTCACCGGGCTGGGCCACAGCAACGGCGAGTTCGCCAACACGAACTTCTCATCGAACGTGGCTGACCTCCTGAAGGCCGCCGACCACCTACGCAAGGCCTATGAAGCACCAAAGCTGTTGGTCGGCCACAGCTTGGGCGGGGCCGCGGTCCTTGCCGCCGCGCCGCGGGTACCGGAGGCGCTTGCGGTGGCGACGATCGGCGCGCCGGCGGACCCGGGCCACGTGCAGCATCTGTTCCAGGATGCGCGACCGGAGATCGAAGCCAAGGGCGAAGCCGAGGTGCTGCTGGCCGGGCGGCAGTTCCGCATCAAGAAGCAGTTTCTGGAGGATATCGAGAGCCACAAGCTGGCGGAAGCAATCGGGTCCCTGCGCAAGGCGCTGCTGGTTTTCCACGCGCCGCGGGACGCCACGGTGGGCATCGACAACGCCGGTCGGATATTTGCCGCGGCGAAGCATCCCAAGAGCTTCGTATCGCTGGACGATGCCGACCACCTGCTGACCCGCAAGGCGGACGGTATCTACGTCGCCAATGTCCTCTCGGCCTGGGCGACACGCTACCTGGACGGTGAGCCGGCCGGCAAGAGCATGCCGGCCCTGTGCGCGGAGCCCGGCACCGTGGTGGTCCAGGAGACCGGCGAGGGACGCTTCACGCAACGTATCGCGGCCGGCAAGCATTTGCTCAGCGCCGATGAACCGCCGAGCGTGGGTGGCGGCGATACCGGCCCAACGCCATACGATCTGTTGCTCGCCGGACTTGGCGCCTGCACTTCGATGACCTTGCGGCTCTACGCCGCGCACAAGAAATGGCCGCTCGAGCGGGTTACGGTCACCTTGCGGCATGACAAGATCCACGCTCAGGATTGTGCGGATTGCGAGACCAAGGAAGGACGACTGGATCGCATCGAGCGGCGCGTCGCCATCGACGGCCCCCTCGATGCGGCGCAACGCCAAAGACTGCTGGAGATCGCCGACAAATGCCCGGTCCACCGCACCCTGGAAAGCGAGGTGGTGGTCGAGACCGCGTTGGCTTGACCAGCCTTGATTTGCCGACGGTCTCGAGTCCTTGAACGCCGCGCCAACTAGCGGGTGACGGCGCCGCGCAAAGTTTGCTAAGGTTCGGCTGGAATAGGTGAAACAAAAATACAAAATCCGTGCGCCCTATGGAGGTGCTGGCGGTTGTATGCGGGGAGGCGGTGCCGAAGGTTCTCTTTCCAAGCCCGAAGTGCGGGCCGGCCGGCAACATGGCCGGGTAGATGCGGTGATCGATCGGCCCCTCGCGCGATTGAACTCATCGGACTGCCTGGCGCGGGTTTTGGAAACCACGCCTATCCGGCCATTTGCTGAAATGTCGACGAGGTTCGCGTGACCAGATGAGAAAACCGCCGGCCGGGGCCATAGCTCCGGCGACGCTGGCCCAGGGGTGGCCGCGTGCCGCAGCCGGCGCAGGGGATAAGGAAAAGGGGTAGACACTATGTTGATTTTCGTGCTCAGGCGATGCGGCACCATGGTCCTGACCATGCTGGTCGTGTCCCTGCTGCTGTTCCTGCTGCTCGAGATATCGCCGGGCAGCGTGGCCGTAAAAGTGCTCGGCCCCTACACCTCGGAAGAACAACGCAACCTCTGGCTTGAAGCCCACGGTTATTTCGATCCTATCTACGTTCGCTATTTTCGCTGGCTGGGAAACTTCGCGATCGGTGATTTCGGCGAGTCGATCCGCTTCAAGGTGCCGGTCGGCGACGTGCTTTGGCCCCGCTTGGCCAACACCGGCATCCTGGCGCTCGCCACCCTGGCCACGGTGGTGCCGCTGTCGCTCGGGCTTGGCGTCCTGGCCGGCATGCGTGAAGGCTCAAAGCTCGATCGCACGATCTCGGTCGGCTCGATCGTCACCACCTCGGTGCCCGAGTTCGCCAGCGCCGTGCTGCTGTCCGCGATCTTCGTGTTCTACCTCGACCTATTGCCGGGCACGAGCGGCATGAGCGACGGCTTCGATCTGGTCCAGTTGGTCCTGCCGGTCATGGTCCTGGTGTTGTACGATTTCGGCTACGTGACGCGCATGACCCGGGCCTCCATGGCCGAGGTCATGATGACCCACTACATCCGCACCGCTGTGCTGAAAGGTCTGCCCTATAAGACCGTGATTATGAAGCACGCGTTGCGCAACGCACTGATCGCGCCCTTTACGGTGATCATGCTGCAGATCAACTGGTTGCTCTCGGGCGTCATCGTGGTCGAGTACTACTTTGCCTACAAAGGCTTCGGCGCGCTGTTGCTCGAGGCGTCGTTGAACCAGGATATCTTTTTGATCGAGGCCTGCGCCATGATCGCGGTTTTCGTTGCCGTGGCGACCCAGACCATTGCCGACGTGGGTTATACCTATCTCAACCCGCGCATCCGTTTCAGCTAGGGGAGACCGGCAATGACCGAACAAGCAATCGAGCTGCCGAGGCGCGAATCGAAGCTGTTGCGCGCGATCAAGAGCATCGCCCTGCTGCGCGAGAGCGTGGTCGGCATGATCGGGCTCGGCATCGTGGTATTCTGGGTGCTGGTCGCCGTCTTCGCCGACCTGATCGCGCCGTTTCCGCCCAACGCCACCATCATGCCGCTGGCCTCGCCGGGCATGGCGGGGCCGGATGGCGCCGTTTTCTGGCTCGGTACCGACCATATCGGCCGGGATATCCTGAGCCGGATCATGTTCGGCGCCCAGCAGGTGCTGATTTTCGCCCCGCTGGCCACGATCTGTGCGTATTCTGTGGGCATCCCGATGGGCCTCGCAGCCGGCTATATCGGCGGCCTGACCGACGAGATTCTGTCGTTCATCGGCAACGTCATCCTGTCGTTCCCGGTTCTGGTGCTCTACGTGATCATCATCGCCACCATCGGGGCCTCGGCGGTCAACATCTTGATCGCGGTGACCTTCGCCTCGGCGCCGGGCATCATGCGCATCGTGCGCGGCCTCGTCCTCGACCTGCGCAGCCGCGAATACGTCGCCGCGGCCGAGACTCGCGGTGAAAGCCCCTGGCACATCATGGTGCTGGAGATCCTGCCCAATGCGCGCGGGCCGCTGATCGTCGATGTTTGCCTGCGCGTGGGCTATGTGATCATCACCATCGGCGTGCTCGGCTTCCTGGGCCTCGGCCTGCCGCCGCCCGATCCGGACTGGGGCGGCATGATCAACGAGACGCGCCAGATGGCCATGACTTTCCCGCATATGGCGCTATTCCCCTGCATCGCGATTTCCTCGCTGGTGCTGGGTTTCAATCTGCTGGCCGACGGCCTGCGCGAAGTGTCACTCAGGGACTAGGAGCTGACCCATGTCCACCAACGGCAAGGACTACGATGGTCCTATTCTGGAGTGTAAGAACCTCTCGATCTCCTACTTCACCCGGGCCGGCGAGATTCCGGCGGTGGTCGACTTCAGCCTGACCCTGCACCAGGGCGATTCTGTCGGTTTGGTGGGCGAGTCCGGCTGCGGCAAGTCGACGGTTGCCATGGCGATCATGCAGTACATGGGCCACAACGGCGGCATCGTCGGCGGCAGCATCATTTACAAGGGCAGGGACCTGGCAAGCTTGAGCGAAGAGGAGCTGCGTCATCTCCGCGGCAACGAGATCGCTATGGTCTACCAGGAGCCCATGGCCTCGCTGAACCCCAGCATGACCTTGGGGCGGCAGCTCATGGAGGTGCCGCTGTGTCACGAGGACATCACCGAGGAGGAGGCCTACAAAAGGGCGATCCAGATCCTGGCCGATGTCCATTTGCCGGACCCTGAGCGGGTCATGAAGTCCTATCCGCACCAAATCTCGGGTGGCCAGCAGCAGCGCGTTGTTATCGCCATGGCCCTGCTGTCGAACCCTTCGCTGCTGCTGCTCGACGAGCCGACCACGGCGCTCGACGTCACGGTCCAGGCCGGCATCATCGAGTTGATCGCCGAGATCGCCCAGAAGTTCAATACCTCGATGATCTATATCTCCCACAACCTGGGCCTGATCCTCGAGACTTGCGACCGGATCAATGTGATGTATTCCGGCCAGGTGGTCGAGGAGGGCACTGTGGAGGAGGTCTTCGACCACATGCGCCATCCCTACACCAAGGGCCTGTTCAGCGCGATCCCCTTGCCGGGCGCAGACAAGACCGCACATCCCCTGGTGGCGATCCGCGGCCAACTGCCGTTGCCGCACGAACGGCCGGCCGGGTGCTATTTCGGGCCGCGCTGCGACCATTTCCAAGCCAGCGTCTGCGATCAGGGCCTGATCGAGATGACCCCGGTGTCCGGCGAGGCCGGCCATGCCGTGCGCTGCCGTCGCTGGAGCGAAATCGACTGGGCCGCCTACGAGCCCGAGGGGGTCAGCGCCGAAGCTCTGGCACCGGGTGCCGAGGTGCTGTCGATCAACAAGATGCGCAAGTACTACGAGCTGCACGACAATTCGATTGCCGCGCTGATCAAGGGCAACCGCGTGCGCTACGTGAAGGCGAACGAAAGCATCTCCTTCAGCGCTCGCGAGTCCCAAACCGTCGCCATCGTCGGCGAGTCCGGCTGCGGCAAGTCGACCTTCGCCAAGGTTCTGATGGGTCTGGAGACCGCGACCGACGGCGAGGTGATCTTCAATGGCGAGGACCTCTCCGACTTCCCGGTGCAGAAGCGCTCGCCGAAGCAGATCGGCTCGGTCCAGATGGTGTTCCAGAACCCCTTCGACACCCTCAACCCAAGCCACAGCGTGGGCGCGCAGTTGGCCCGGGTGATCAAGAAGTTCGGCGTCGAGAGCGACAAGGAAAAGATCGAACAGCGGGTCATGCAGCTGCTCGACCTGGTCAAGCTGCCGCGTGACTTTGCGCGCCGGCGGCCGCGTCAGCTGTCGGGTGGCCAGAAACAGCGCGTTGGCATCGCCCGCGCCTTTGCCGGCAACCCCGCCATGGTGGTGGCCGACGAGCCGGTCTCGGCGCTCGACGTCTCGGTCCAGGCGGCGGTCACCGATCTGCTGATGGACATCCAGCGCAACTACCGTACGACCCTGCTGTTCATCAGCCACGATCTCAGCCTGGTGCGCTATTTGGCCGACCGGGTGGTGGTGATGTACCTGGGCCACATCGTCGAGCAAGGCACAACCGACGAGGTCTTCACGCCGCCTTATCACCCCTACACCGAGGCGCTGCTGTCGGCCGTGCCGGTCGCCGACACCTCGGTCGAAAAGAAGCGGATCATCCTCGAGGGCAACCTGCCGAGCGTGCTGAATCCGCCCAAGGGCTGCCCCTTCAATACCCGTTGCCAGCGCAAGATTGGCAGTATCTGCGAGACCGAGGCGCCGCCGATGGTCGAGGACAAGCCGGGCCACGTCATCGCCTGCCACATCTCGATCGAGGAGCTGCGCAAGGTCGAGCCGGTGATCAAGATGCAAAAGGAGAAAGAGGAGCAGCCGGCGGCGGAGTAGGACGAACCGGCGCGACCCGGCAGTCAGAGAATCTCCAGCACGCGCTCCGGTGGCCGGCCCAAGGCGGCCTTGGCGCCGCTCAGCACGACCGGCCGTTCGATTAGGATCGGGTGCTTGACCATGGCCGCGATCAAGGCGTCCCGGTCGAGCGCCGGATCGTCCAGCTCGAGTTCGCGATAGATCGCTTCCTTGCGCCGCATGAGTCGGCGCGGTTCAAAGCCCAATTGGTCCAGAATGCGGCCAAGACGCTCGGCGTCGGGCGGCGTCTTCAGGTATTCCACGATCTCGGGCTCGAGGCCGCGTTCCTGCAGCAAATGCAGGGTTTGCCGCGATTTGCTGCAGCGCGGGTTGTGCAGGATGGTTACGGTCATTGGCGGCTTGTCTCCTTGGCTGCGAACGCTAACGCTGCGAGCGTTGCCAATTCGGGTGGATCCAGGGTTGCTGGTTGGAGCGCGGCAGGGACGCGCGACCCAAGATGTGGTCTGAGGCCTTCTCGCCGACCATGATCGACGGTCCGTTCAGGTTGCCGTTGGTGATGCGCGGGAAGATCGAACTGTCGGCGACCCGCAGCCCCTCGACCCCGATGACCCGGCATTGCGGGTCGACCACGGCGCTCGGGTCCCCGGTACTGCCCATCTTGCAGGTGCCGCAAGGGTGGTAGGCACTCTCGACCGCCTCGCGGATGAATGCGTCGAGCTCTTCGTCGGACTGAACGTCGCCGCCAGGGGCGATCTCGCGCCCGGCATAGGGCTTGAAGGCGTCCTGGCCGAAGATCTCGCGGGTCAGGCGGATACAGTGGCGGAAATCGCGCCAGTCGTCTTCGTGGGACATATAGTTGAACTGAATGACCGCCTTGTCTCCGGGATCGGCGGAGCGCAGCTTGACCCAGCCGCGCGATTTCGAGCGCATCGGCCCGACGTGGGCCTGGAAGCCGTGGCTTTTGGCCGGCACCTTGCCGTCGTAGCGGATCGCGACCGGCAGGAAGTGGTACTGGATGTCCGGATATTCGACGCCCGGCGCGGAGCGCAGGAAGGCGGCGGACTCGAAGTGGTTGGTCGCACCCGGCCCGCTTTTGAAAAGCAGCCATTCCAAGCCGATCAGGCCCTTGGAAACGAGGTTCAGCTTGGAATAGAGCGTGATTGGCTGCAGGCATTCCTGCTGGATATAGAGCTCCAGGTGGTCCTGCAGGTTCCGCCCGACGCCGGCGCGTTCGGCCAGCACATCGATGCCCTGGGCGCGCAGCTCTTCGGCCGGGCCGATGCCGGACAGCATCAGCAGCTTCGGCGAGTTGATCGAGGAAGCGGCCAGGATGACCTCGCGTCGGGCCCGCACCGTCGCGATGCGGCCGCCGCGCTCGACCTCGACCCCGACCGCCCGGCGGCCCTCGAAGACCACGCGCCGCGCCAGGCATCGGCGCAGCGCTAGGTTGGGCCGCTTCAGCGCCGGCTTGAGGTAAGCGTTGGCGGCGGACCAGCGGCGGCCCCTCCAGACCGTCTGCTCCATGGCGCCGAAGCCTTCCTGTTTTTCCCCGTTGTAGTCCTCGGTCAGTTCGAACCCGGCCTGCCGGCCCGCCTCGACAAAGGCGTGGTAGAGCGGATTGCGCCGTCGGCCGCGGGTGACATGGAGCGGACCATCGGTGCCGCGCCAATTCTCCTGCCCGCCATGCGACGTCTCCATGCGCTTGAAATAGGGCAGCACGTCGGCGTAGCCCCAGCCTTCGGCTCCCGCTTCCGCCCAGTGGTCGAAGTCCTTCGCGTGGCCCCGCACGTAGACCATGCCGTTGATCGAGGAGGAGCCGCCGATCACCTTGCCGCGCGGACAGGCCAGGCGGCGCCCGCCCAGGTGCGGTTCCGGCTCCGACCAGAGGCCCCAGTCGTAGAATCCCATGTTCATCGGGTAGGACAGCGCGGCCGGCATCTGAATCAGCGGCCCGGCATCGCTGCCGCCGTGTTCCAGCACCAGCACGCTGTGCTTGCCGTCCTCCGACAGGCGGTGAGCCATGGCCGAGCCGGCGGAGCCGGAGCCGACGATCACGAAATCGGCCTCATGCATCGCGCCGGGCCCCCAGTTGGGTATTCAGGTAGTCCTCGACCAGGGCGATGGCGCTCGCGGCCTCGGCTGGGCCGTCTTTCAGGGCGCAGCGTATCCAAAGGCCGTCGATCAGCGCCGCCGTGCCCTCGGCCACGCGCTCTGCCTGCGCCGGCGGCACCAGCCGGCTCAGCGACTCCGCCAGGTTGCTGTGCAGGCGGTGCGCGTAGATGCGCAGCAGGCGCTGGGCTTGTCGCGAGCTCTGGGCCTTGACGTAGAAGGTGAGCCAAGCCGAGATGGTCGCGGGCTGAAACTGTTCGGGCGCGAAGTTCGCCCGCACGATCGCCGAGAGGCGGTCGCGCGGACCCTCGGCCCGCTTCAGTCCATCGCGCACGCCGAGGCCGAGTTCGGTCAGAAGGTGGCGCATGGTGGCGACGATCAGTTGGTCCTTGCCGCCAAAATAGTGATGCGCCAGAGCCGAGGAGACGCCGGCCCGCTTGGCGATCTGGCTGACCGTCACGTCGAGCGAGCCGCATTCGTGGATCGCCTCGATCGCCGCGTCGATGAGTTCGCGGCGGCGGATCGGTTCCATTCCCAATTTCGGCATGCTTTCGGGCTCCCTTCGCCACTGACCGTATTTTTGATTGACTGATCAATCAAGAAAGAAACTTGCCTCCCGCCGCGTTCCGTGGTTCGCTTGAGCCAGGTTGCAAGCGGCCGCGAAGCCGCGCTGGAGAAAGAGGGAGGCTAACAACATGAACCGTGATTTCCGACTGGCTCTTGGGGCATTCGTCCTGGGTGCGATGCTTTCCGGTCCGGCCTTGGCCGAGGCCGAATCCTGTAAGGAGGTTCGCTTTTCCGATGTTGGCTGGACCGACATCACGGCAACGACCGCGGCGACGACGGTGGTTCTTGACGCGCTCGGCTACGAGACCGACGTCAAGGTGCTTTCGGTGCCGGTGACCTATGCCTCGATGGCGAACGGCGACATCGACATCTTCCTGGGCAACTGGATGCCGACCATGGAGGGCGATATCGCCAAGTACCGCGAGGCCGGCACGGTCGATACGGTGCGCGTGAATCTGGAAGGCGCGAAGTATACCCTGGCCGTACCGAAATATACCTACGACGCCGGCCTCAAGAGTTTCGCCGACATCGCCAAGTTCCGCGACCAGCTGGACGGCAGGATCTATGGCATCGAGCCTGGCAACGACGGCAACCGCCTGATCCTCGACATGATCGAAAAGAATGCTTTCGGCCTGAAGGGCTTCGAGGTGGTCGAATCCTCGGAGCAGGGCATGCTGTCCCAAGTTGCCCGGGCGGTAAAGCGGAAGAATCCGGTCGTCTTCCTGGGCTGGGAGCCCCATCCCATGAACGCCAATTTCACGATGTCCTACCTGTCCGGTGGCGACGACTATTTCGGGCCGAATTTCGGCGGGGCAACGGTCTACACGAACACCCGCCCCGGCTACACCAAGGAGTGCGAGAACGTTGGCCAACTGCTCAAGAACCTGAAGTTCTCGCTTGCCATGGAGAACGAGATAATGGGTGCCATCCTAAACGACGGTGAAGAGCCGCAAGATGCCGCCGAGGCATGGCTGAAGGCCAACCCGGGCGTTCTGGAGGGCTGGCTGGCGGGCGTGAAGACCCAAGCCGGCGGCGATGCCATGGCCGCCGTGAAGAGCGCCCTTGGTCTGTGATGGGGAAGCTGTAATCTAGTCGGGCCGGCGATCTTCGGATCGTCCGGCCCGTTGCTTTCGCATCGCCGGTAAGGGGGGCTGGCTCATGGAGTGGCTCACTGACCACAAGCTGCCGATCGGCCGCAGCGTCAAGAACGGCGTCGACTGGCTGACGGACCACGGCGCCTGGTTCTTCGACGGGTTGGCCGCCGTGCTGGAAGCCGTCATCCAGGCGATCCTTTGGGTCCTGCAGGCGCCGCACCCGCTGATCGTCGTCGCGCTGGCGACCGGGATCGCCTATGCCGTCCGCCGTTCGCTCTTCTTCTGCGGCTTCGTCTTGGCCGGCGGGCTGCTGATCATCAATCAGGGCTACTGGGAGGAGACGACCGAGACCCTGGCCCTGGTGCTCGCGTCCTCGCTCGTTTGCATGGGCGTCGGCGTGCCTTTGGGCGTCGCCGCGGCGCGCCGGCCCTGGCTGTTCGCCGCCATGCGCCCGGTGCTCGACCTCATGCAGACCGTGCCGACATTCGTTTATCTGATCCCGGCCTTGATCCTGTTCGGCCTGGGTATGGTGCCAGGTCTGATCGCCACGGTGATCTTCGCGATCCCGGCGCCGATTCGCCTGACCCACCTCGGCATTTCCTCGACGCCGAAGCCGTTGGTCGAGGCCGGCGAAGCCTTTGGCGCGACGCCCTGGCAGCTTCTCTGGAAGGTCGAGTTGCCCTATGCGCTGCCGCAGATCATGGCCGGCCTGACCCAGACCATCATGTTGTCGCTCTCGATGGTGGTGATCGCGGCGCTGGTCGGTGCCGACGGCCTGGGTGTGCCGACACTGCGCGCGCTCAATCAGGTCAACATCGCCAAGGGCTTCGAAGTCGGTTTGGCGATCGTGCTGATCGCCATCATCCTCGACCGCCTGTTCCGTGGCGGCCAGGGCGAGGGTAAATGAACCCGCCCTTCGTCAGCTTCGAGCGGGTCGACATCGTGTTCGGCCGCAAGCCCGAGCTGGCCCTGCCGCTGATGGACGCCGGCCAGTCACGTGAAGAGATCCAGAGCGCCACGGACCAGGTGCTGGGTGTGCACAACTGTACGCTCGATGTTCAGGAGGGCGAGATCGTCGTTCTCATGGGGCTGTCGGGCTCCGGCAAGTCGACCCTTTTGCGGGCCGTCAACGGCCTCAACCGGGTCACCCGGGGCGCGGTGCGGGTCTATGACGGTGCCACCCAGATCGATGTCGCCCAGGCCGACGCCAAGACCCTGCGCCAACTGCGCACCCGGCGGATCGCTATGGTGTTCCAGCAATTCGGCCTGCTGCCCTGGCGCACGGTGGCGGACAACGTCGGCTTCGGCCTAGAGCTGGCCGGCATGCCGGCGGCCGAGCGCGAGGAGCGGGTCAAGCAACAGCTGGCCCTGGTCAACCTCCAGGAGTGGGGCGAGAGAAAGGTGCACGAGCTGTCGGGCGGCATGCAGCAGCGCGTCGGCCTGGCCCGGGCCTTCGCGACCGAAGCGCCGATCCTGCTCATGGACGAGCCCTTTTCGGCCCTCGATCCGCTGATCCGCAACCGCCTGCAGGACGAACTGCTCGAGCTGCAGGCGCGCCTAGGACGCACCATCATCTTCGTCAGCCACGATCTCGACGAGGCGCTCAAGATCGGCTCCAAGATCGCGATCATGGAGGGCGGGCGAATCGCCCAATTCGGTACGCCCCAGGACATCGTGCTCAACCCGGTCAACGACTACGTGGCCGATTTCGTCGCGCACATGAACCCGCTGAAGGTGCTGCGTGCCTCGGAGGTGATGAAGCCTTTCGCCGGCGAACTACCGGCCGACGCGAAGGCGGCACGGGTGGGCGAGGCGGACCTGTCGGATGGGATGAATGCCGTCGCCGCTCCGGACACCCCACTCACCGACCTGATGCGGGCGCGCCGCGCGACCGGCAGGGCGGTGCTGGTGGCAGACGATGGGCGCGCGGTCGGCATCGTCGGTGACGACGAAATCTACGATTGCCTCTTGAAGCACTGACCCGTCAGGCCCGGCTGGAGGGCCGGGACTCCCGGTGCGTGATGTTGTCCGACTCGGCCAGGACCTGGAGCAGGGCTTCCGGCGGGCGGCCGATCGCCGCTTTGCCGTTCGAGAGCACAATCGGCCCTTCGATTTAGTCGATCACCACCAGCTCGATACGCCGATCCCCGAGCAGCTTCAAGGCCACGCACGACTTGCTGCAGTCCGGGTTGTGCAGGGTGGTGACGGTCTTGGCAGTCTTGGCAGTCTGCTCGTGGCCGGTCCACTGTGCTCCGGAACTATCGCAGCAACTGGCAAAAACGCCCTGAACGCAACCAGGGCATAGGGGTGAAAGGGATGGCTTAACGGACGGTTCAAGCCGCCGACTGCTGTGATCCCGTTTCGGAGTGGGCCGGGCAGATAACACCGATCAGCATGTTGACCGTTTGGCCGTCCTTGGCGAGCGGGCAGGTCAGTCGCTCGATGGCGTGTGTGTCGCTACCGTCGCCCGAAGGCAATGCACAGCGATGATAATCCGGCCGGCGCCGGGTCACCACTTGGCTGAAATCGGCCCCGAGCCTATCGGCGCGTTCGGGCAGGGCCTGCTGGAGAGTCTTACCGGTCAGTTCCCGGCCGGTCAGACCGACGATGCCGGTGCCGGCCAGGCGCCAGCGGAAGCGGGCGTGCGGCGGCGGTTCCTCGACGTCGAGCATGAAGAGCCAGGGCAGCAGTGCGCGTATCGTCCAAGGATCGACGTGCTGGCGCCCCGGCAGTCCGCGATCGGCCGGCAGGCCAAGCCAGTAGTCATAGAAGGCCCGCAGGGTCGGGTGGGTGAGCTGTGCCTCCAGATTCGCGGCCGTGTCGTCCACCGCCGGCATGGTTCGGACGTCTCCCGCAGCGTTGTAATCAACATATAGTGTTTCCCAACACCATATTCTACAGCCTGACATTGTGACCGCGGCGGGTTTTCACTGTGTTTTTCCTGTGACCGCGTTCCTAACCAATACCCGGACAGGCTCCTAGACCGGGCGCGATCGCACAGCGGCCAGGGCGGATTGCCGGAATCGGCGCCGTCCGGACTGCGGCTATCCCTCGCCAACCACCATGTCTTCGGCCATCCAGGGGGCATGGCGGGCAATCGTCGGCAGGCAATGGCGGATCAACACCTGGGCGGCGGCGGCGGCGATCCGGGCCGGCAGGTCGCCCAGTTCCTGTTCGCGCGCGAAGAGCGTCAGCTGACGGCCGAAACCGGGGCCGGGCAGCGGCAGGCACCGGACCTGTTCGGCATGGGCCAGCGCCTGCAGGAAGCAGAGCGGAGTGGTGATCGCCCAGCCGACTCCGGCGCCGACCATGGCCATCACCGCATCCGCGGTGTCGAACTCGAGGCGCCGCGGCGGCTCCAGGCGTAGACGGCGCAGATGGGTTTCGACCCGGCGACCGAAGAAGGAGCGTGAGCTGTAGCGCACTAGGTCGAGCGCCCGGGATACCTCCTGCAACGACCTGACCTCTGCCTCGTAGGACGCCGGGAGCGCCAGGCAGAAGGGTTCGCGCAACAGGTCGTGGCGCACGAGTCCCGGGGTGTCCTGCATGACGTCGCCGGCCACCACGATATCGACCTCTCGGGCCAGCAACGCCTCCTCGTGGTCCGGCGACAGTCCGGAGCGCACCGACCACTGCCGCGCGGCACCGCTCAGCGCCTGGATCAGGTGTGGTCCGACAGTGGCCGCGAAAGTGTCCACCAAGCCGACCCTGAGGTGGGGCAGGGCGCCGCCGCCCCGTACGGCCTGGGTCACGGCGTGGGCGTCCTCCAGCAGGGCACGGGCCCGCTCGTAGAGCCGGTCGCCCGCGGCGGTGCGCCGGGGCGGGCGTACGGCGCGGTCCAGCAGCTTCACGTCGAGGCTCTCCTCCAGGTGGCCGATGGTCTGCGAGATCGCCGACTGGGTCGAGCCCAGACGCTTGGCCGCGGCGGTCATGCCGCCGGCCTCGATCACGGTAACAAAGACCTCCAGCGCACGAAGCTCAAGGTTCAGGCGCATCGACATGGGCTTTTCTTTTCTTGATATTTCAGCGTAGAAAAAATCCTCAACACATTGATTTTTTGTCTTTATTTGTTGAGCCACATGGTTTCCATAAGTTTCTCTAATCATACTAGGGGGCTGAAACGGATATGCAATCACTTCAGAGCCTTGCACCTTGATCCGCCCGCGAAAGCCGGTCACTTGCCCGCTTGTCCCCCTTCCCGGTGAGAGATACCTTCGTGAACTCTCGCGGGGTACCACATGCCATTCGGTTTGTTGAAATACGGGCTCGCGCGCCGCTATCCGGTACGCCACGATTTGCCGGCAAGGCCCGAGCTCAAACCGACCTACGACGTGGTCATCATCGGTGGCGGCGGACACGGCCTGGCGACCGCCTACTACCTGGCCCGGGATTGGGGCATCACAAATGTCTGCGTACTGGAGAAGGGCTATCTCGGCGGCGGCAACACGGCGCGCAACACGGCGGTCATCCGCTCCAACTACATCACGCCGGAATCGGTACGCTTCTACAAGGAGTCGGTCGATCTCTTCAAGGGCCTTGCCAACGAACTCGACTACAACCTGATGTTCAGCCAGCGTGGCCAACTCACGCTCGCCCATTCCGATGCGACGATCCGCACATTCCGCATGCGCGCCGAGGTCGGCAAGCTGGTCGGTACCGGGATCGAGATGGTCGACCTCCAGCGGATTCGCGAGATCGTGCCTTGCCTCAACTTGGACGACAAGGCGCGCCTGCCGATCCTGGCCGGCTTGTGGCATCCGGACGGCGGCACCGGACGCCATGATGCGGTCGCCTGGGGCTACGCGGCGCGCGCCGCCGAGGAAGGTGTCGAACTGCACCAGCGTACTGAGGTTACCGGGCTGAAAATCGAGAAGGGCAAAATCGCCGGGGTCGAGACCAACCGTGGAACTGTGTCCGGCGGCCACGTCATCCAGGCGGTCGCCGGCATGTCGTCGGTGGTCGCGGCGATGGCCGGCATCAAGCTGCCGATCCGCAGCTTCCCGCTGCAGGCCATGGTGACTCAGCCCCTGAAACCATTCCTAGATCCGTTGGTCTCCTCGGCCGGCCTGCACGCCTATGTCTCGCAGACGGCGCGCGGCGAGTTGGTGATCGGCGGCGGCTCCGACCCCTACGAGCTCTATTCGACGCGCTCGACCCTCGACCTCAAGGAAAGCCTGATCGCCCACACACTGGAACTCTTCCCCTTCCTGGCAAACGTGCGCCTGCTGCGCCAATGGGCCGGCATCACCGACATGACGCCGGACTACAGCCCGATCATGGGCGAGAGCCCGGTCAAGAATTACTGGTTGGACGCCGGCTGGGGCACCTGGGGCTTCAAGGCCACGCCGGTCAGTGGCAAGCGCATGGCCCAGACGATCGCCGACGAGACGCCGCCCCCGATACTGCATCCCTTCCGGCTGGAGCGCTTCAAGACCTTCGACTTGGCGAACGAGATGGGCGCCACGGCGGCGAGCCACTGAAGGAGCGCGGCGATGAAGATCATGCCCTGCCCGCTGAACGGCCCGCGCAATATCCAGGAGTTCATCTGCTTCGGCGAGGTGGCCGAGATGCCCGAGCCCAAGCAGACCAGCAATGACGACTGGGCCGCGTACGTCTGGATGTCGAACAACACCGCCGGTGTGGTGCGCGAATGGTGGTGTCACACGGCGACCAACTATTGGTTCATTGCCGAGCGCAACACCGTGACCGACGAGATCGTGAAGACCTATCCGCCGGGACAGGTCTTCAAGCGGCGGCGCGACTTCAAAGGCCGGGAGGAACAGGGATGACCATCGGGGTCAACCGTCTGCTGGCGCCCGCCGGTCTGCTGGTCGATCACGGTCGCAGCCTTGGATTCAGCTTCGAGGGCAAGAGCTACCGCGGCCTGGCCGGCGACACCTTGGCCAGCGCGCTGGCGGCCAACGACGTCTGGCTGCTGTCGCGCTCGTTCAAGTACCATCGGCCGCGCGGTCCGCTCACCATGGCCGGGCAGGACGCCAATACCCTGGTCCAGCTCAAGCACGAGCCCAATGCCCAGGCCGACCGCTTGCCGATCACCGAGGGGCTGGAAGCCTGGGGCCAGAACTACACGGGTAGCCTGGTCCGCGACCGCGATGCGCTGATGGGTCGCTTCGGGCGTTTCATGCCGGTCGGCTTCTACTACCGCGCCTTCTTCCGACCCAAAGGGTCCTGGCAGTCCTTCTGGGAACCAATGGTGCGGCGCAAGGCCGGACTTGGCGCGGTCGACCTCGACGCGCCGCACGGCGACTTCGACAAGGCCTATGGCTTCTACGATGTTGCCGTGATCGGCGGCGGCCCGGCCGGTCTTACCGCCGCGCTGGCGGCCGCCGAGGCCGGCGCCGAAGTGCTGCTGGTCGAGGAGAACGCGGTGCTCGGCGGCTCGCTGACCTACGCGCGCTTCGATGTGGCGGATGAAAAAGCGGCCGCCGAGCGCTCGGCCTTGGTCACCGCCGTCGAAGCTCAGCCGAACATCGAGGTCATGACCGACGCGCTGTGCAACGGCTGGTTTGCCGACAACTGGCTGCCGGTGATTCGCGGCAACCGCTTGTACAAGGTGCGCGCCAAGGAAACGATTATAGCCACCGGGTCGATCGAGCAGCCGGCCATCTTCCGCAATAATGACCTGCCCGGCGTCATGCAGGGCTCGGCCGCGCAGCGCCTGGTCCGGCACTACGGCGTGCGCCCCGGCAAGCGCGCCGTGGTGCTGACCGGCAATGCCGATGGCTACGGGGTCGCGCTCGATCTGGCCGAGGCCGGGGTCGAGGTGGCTAGCGTGGTCGACCTGCGGCACGACCCGCCACCGTCGGATCTGGCGACCGCGGTGGCCGGCCTGGATATCCGGGTTCTGAACGGTCACGGCATCACCGAGGCGCTGGCCACCAGGGGCAACCGCCACGTCCGGCGTGTGCTGGTTCGGCCGCTCGAAGAAGCGGCGGGCTCGGGCCAGGCCGTCAAGTTCGACTGCGACCTGGTTTGCATGTCGCCGGGCTACACGCCGACCTATCAGCTGGCGCTGCAGTCGGGCGCCCGGCTCGGATACGACGATGCGACCGCGCTCTTTTCGATCACCGAGCTCCGCGACCATCTGCAGGTTGCCGGTTCGGTGAACGGCAGCTACGGCCTCGATGCGGCGCTGGCCGATGGCCGGCTGGCGGCTTGGCAGGCGGCCAAGGCACTCGGCCTCGACGCGGGCAAGAAACCCAAGGCGCCGGGCGGCGTCGAAGCGGACGGGGTCAATCATCCCTGGCCGATCCTGCGCCATCCCAAGGGCAAGGATTTCGTCGACTTCGACGAGGACCTGCAGACCGCCGATATCGTCAACGCGGTGGCCGAAGGCTACGACGAGCTGGAGCTGGTCAAACGCTTCTCGACCGTCGGTATGGGACCGAGCCAAGGTCGCCACTCGGCGCTGGCCACCGCACGGCTGGTGGCGCGCGAGACCGAGCGCAGCGTGGCCGAGATCGGCGTCACCACCGCCCGACCGCCGTTCGCCGGCGAGAAGCTGGGTGTCCTGGCCGGCCGCGGTTTCGAGCCGGAGCGGCTGACAGCCATGCACCACCGGCACCTGGAACTGGGCGCCCAGATGATGCCGGCCGGCCTGTGGTGGCGCCCGGCCTACTATGGGCCGAAGGATCGGCGCGAGGCGGCCATCATCGAAGAGGTGCTGGCGGTGCGCGGCAACGTCGGCATGATTGACGTCTCGACCCTGGGCGGCCTCGAGGTGCGCGGGCCCGACGCGGCGGAGTTTCTCGACCGCGTCTACACCTTCGCCTATGCCAAGCAGCCGGTCGGCCGGTCGCGCTATGTGCTGATGACCAACGAGGCCGGCACGGTGATCGACGATGGCGTCGCCTGCCGCCTGCGCGACGACCATTTCTACGTCACGGCGACGACCGGCGGCGTCGACCGGGTCTACCGGTCGATGCTGTGGTGGAACGCCCAGTGGCGGCTCGAGGTGGATATCGCCAACGTCACGGCGGCCTACGCCGGGGTCAATGTGGCAGGGCCGAAGTCGCGAGCGGTGCTCGAGGGCCTGGTCGAGGACCTTGACCTCTCGGCCGACGCCTTCCCCTACATGGGCCTGCGCGAGGGGCGGGTGGCCGGGATTCCCGCGCGTCTCATGCGGGTCGGCTTCGTCGGCGAACTGGGCTACGAGATCCACGTGGCAGCGTCCTACGGCGAGGCCCTTTGGGACAGCCTGATGACTGCCGGCCAGGCGCACGGGCTCAAACCCTTCGGCGTCGAGGCCCAGCGCGTTCTGCGGCTGGAAAAGGGCCACATCATCATTGGTCAGGACACCGACGCGATGACCACGCCCGACGAGGTCGACATGGCCTGGGCGATCGCCAAGAAGAAGCCCTTCTTCGTCGGTGGCCGCTCGATCGAGCTGCGCCGCCGTCATCCCTCGCGGCGCAAGCTGGTCGGCTTCAGCTTCGAGGGCGGCACGGTTCCCCTGCCCGAGGAATCGAACCTGGTCGTGCGCGATGGGGAGATGATCGGTTTCGTCACCTCGGTTTCCGCTTCGGCAACGCTCAAGAAGGTGATCGGCTTGGCCTACACGGCGGCCGATGCGGCGGCGCCGGGCACACGCCTGCCGATCCGCCTGGCCTCGGGCCGCGTGGTCGAGGCCCAGGTCACCCAGCCGCACTTCTACGACCCGGACAACAAGCGCCAGAACCCGGAAGAAGAGGCCGCGGAGCCATGACCGCCCCGGCACATTTCCCGCGCCGCAGCTTCGTCTACCGTCAGGTGATCAAGGCCGGTCCGACCTTCGATCCCCTGAGCGACAGCGCCATCGTGCTCGACTTCGGCCACCCCGATGCCGAAGCCGAGGCGGCGCGCCGGCTCGGCCTGGCCGATCTCTCGCCCCTGCCGCGCGCCGGCTTCAAAGGCGCCGGCGCGGTCGAGTGGCTGGCCGGCAAGAAGCTCACGGTGCCGGGCGAGAGCAACCAGGCGGTCCGCCAGAAGAACGGTGCGCTGGCCGCCCGCTTGGCGCCGGCCGAGGTGCTGATCCTGGGTGGCCTGGGCACCAACGTGGGCAGCCTGCCAATGACCTTGAACGCTGCCTGGGCGGCCGAGCCTCTGCCGCCGGCCGAGCCGCGCGGTTACCCGGTGCCGCGCCAGGACAGCCACGCCTGGTTCCTGCTGACCGGCGAAAGTACGGCGGCGATGTTCGCCAAGCTCTGCGCCGTCGACCTCAGGCCGGGCAAGTTCGACGACCTTGCGATTGCCCAGACCTCCGTTGCCCGTCTATCGGCCATCGTGATCCGCGATGACCAAGGGGCGTGCCCGGCCTTCCATCTGCTGTCCGACAGCGCGTCGGCCGTCTATCTCTGGGATGTCCTGCTCGACGCCATGGCCGAGTTCGACGGCAAGTTGGTCGGGCTTACCGCTCTCAGGCGGTTGGCTAAGAGCTGACGTGCCCGCGCGGATTTT
>JBFJPL010000032.1:0-40203 GCA_041617155.1 Kiloniellales bacterium | reverse complement strand
TGAAGTTGCCGCGCGCGCCGCCGTCGGACCAGCGGTCCTGCTGCCAGGTGGCGATCGCGATGTCCGGGTTGACGGGGTCAAACTCGACCCAGGGCTCGACCTCGCCGCCGACGAAGACCCGCGAGTTGAAGCCCGGCAGCTGGCTCGGGAAGTCGCCGCAGACGTCCAGGCCGGGGAACGGGCTCAGACCGGTGATCGGTACCAAGTCTTCCAATGTCGCCGCGCCGGCGCCGGCGCCGGTGCCGAGCGCGCCCAGGGCCGCGGCCAGCGCCGCCGCCCGGGCCCAGCGGCGCGCGCCGGCGCCGGCTTCGAATCGATCAAATCCGTGCTTGGTTGGATCGAACATCTTGCTCCTCCCGTGTGTGCGCTTGGCCGGCGCCGCGAACGGCGCCGGGACGGTTGCAAATAGAGGCGAGTGATAAGAAAGATGCTAATCCTGTGATTGAAACCGGGCAATCGGGAAATTGCCGAAACGGCGATCAACAAACCGCGCCACGGCGCGCGCCGCGGGCGGCCGTCCGTGGCGCGCTGTGAGAGCCGGGTCGCCATCGGCGGGCGAAGCTGCTACGGTTTCCAGGTTGGCCGGAGGCGGTGTCCGGCCCGCCGGGCAGGGAGAGAAAGAGATGGCGAAGACCATGGCGAAGCGGGCCAAGCGGGCGCCGGCCACGCTGAAAATCGTGGCGCCGAAGAAGACCAAGGCCAAGGACGCGGCCAAGGGCGAGGCGAAGGCCAAGAACAAGAACAAGGCGGCCAAGACCACGGCCAAGGCCAAACGGGCGGGCGACGGCGCGGCCGGGCCGGGGCCTCTGCCGAAGCCGGCCGGGCCGGCGATCAAGGAACTCAAGAACAAGGTCTATGAGAAGGAATTGGCCCGGCTGCAGGTCGAGCTGGTCAAGCTGCAGGAGTGGATCAAGGACCGCCGGCTCAAGGTGGTGGTGGTGTTCGAGGGGCGCGACGCGGCCGGCAAGGGCGGCGTCATCAAGCGCATCACCCAGAGCCTCAACCCGCGGGTCTGCCGGGTCGTCGCGCTCGGCACGCCGACCGAGCGCGAGCGCGGCCAGTGGTACTTCCAGCGCTACGTGCCGCACCTGCCGGCGGCCGGCGAGATGGTGCTGTTCGACCGCAGCTGGTACAACCGCGCCGGGGTCGAGCGGGTCATGGGCTTCTGCACCGACGAGGAGTACCGCGAGTTCCTGCGCACCTGCCCGGAGTTCGAGCGCATGATCGTGCGCGCCGGCATCATCCTGATCAAGTACTGGTTCTCGGTCAGCGACGCCGAGCAGGAGCGCCGCTTCCAGGCCCGCATCGTCGACCCGACCAAGCGCTGGAAGCTCAGCCCCATGGACCTGGAGTCGCGCAGCCGCTGGTTCATGTACTCCAAGGCCAAGGACGACATGTTCCTCTACACCGACATCAAGCAGGCGCCGTGGTACGTGGTCGACGCCGACAGCAAGAAGCGCGCCCGGCTCAACTGCATCAGCCACCTGCTCTCGATGATCCCCTACGACGACCTGACGCCCAAGCCGATCAAGCTGCCGCCGCGCCAGGAGGAGGTCGGCTACGTGCGCCCGCCGATCGGCGACCAGACCTTCGTGCCCGAGGTGTTCTGAAGCGCGGCGCGGCGGTAGGAAGCGACGACCCCGGGTTCACCACGAAGCCACCAAGACACAAATGCACGGAGGCACCAACAAGCCGCGCGGTCGATTTGCGCGCAGGACGCGCCGGGAACCAAAGTCGTTGCTCGGTGTCTTTGTGCCTTCGTGGCGGAACTCCGTCGGTTCGCCCCTGCCCCATGCCCGGCTCACGCCCGGAACACCAGCACCGCGGCGGCGAAGACCGCCAGCGCCAGACCGGCGCCGCCGGCGAGCGCGGCCGGGATCAGCCCGGCGCCGCGGCGGCCGCGGCCGAGCGCCCAGAGCGCCCCGGCGCCGGCGCCGACCAGGAACGGCAGCAGCGCGAACAGCAGCAGGAAGCCGCGCCACAGCCCGTGATAATCCATCATGGCGCGCCGCCCGGCCCAGGCCGGGCGGGAACCGGGGCCGAGGCGCCCCGGCTCGCGATTCGCTCGTCCCTGCTGCTCACCCCAGGCCGGCGAAGAACTTGCCGACCACGTCCATGTAGGCCGCCCGCTGCTCGAAGAAGGCCATGTGCGAGGCGTCGGGAATCACCTCGACCCGGGCGCCGGCGATCTCGCCTGCGAAGTCGCGGCAGGCGGCCGGGGTGGCCTCGTCGAACTCGCCGCAGGTGAACAGCGTGGGGGCGCGGATCTTGCCCAGGCGGCTGGTCGCGTCGTAGTCCTTGAGCGTGCCGGTGGCGTTGAACTCGGTGTTGCCCCACATGGTGACGTAGAGGTCGAAGTTGGCCAGCTCGAAGGCGCGGTCGACCTCGGCCGGCCAGGGCTCGAGGCGGCACAGGTGGCGCTTGTAGAACACCATGACCGCGTCCTGGTATTCCTGGCTGTCGGTCGTGCCGGCGGCCTCGTGGGCGTCCAGGGTCTGCCGCACCTCGGCCGGAAGCTCCTTGCGGTAGGCCGTGTTGTCGGCGATCCAGCGCGGCGTCGAGATCAAGGGGCTGGCCAGCACCAGGCCGTGCAAGCCGCGCGGCTGGCGGATCGCGTACTCGGCCGCGACCGTGCCGCCCCACGAGCTGCCGAGCACGATCACCCGGTTGAGGCCGAGCGCGCGGCGCACGTCGTCGACCTCGGAGACGAAGCGCTCGACCGTCCAGTTGGCCGGGTCGCCCGGGCGCTCCGAGTTGCCGCTGTCGAGCTGGTCGTAGAAGATCACCGGCCGCTCCTCGGCCAGGTCGGTGAGCGCCAGCATGTAGTGGTGCGAGAAGCCGGGCCCGCCGTGGATCGCCAGGACCGGCGTCTGGCCGCGGGCGAAGTGGCGGGTGCCGTTGATCCGGTACCAGGCCCGCCCGCCGTCGACCGGCACGAAGCCGGCGCGCTCCGGGTCCGGCGTGGCGGCGGCCGCCGCGCGGCCGCCCACGGCACCGCTCAGGAGACCCAGCCCGGCCAAAAGTCCGGCGCTCTTCAGAAGCCGTCGTCGGTCGAGATATCGCATCGCCGTTCCTCCCCATGGTCGAGAGCGCCGGGCGGGCGGCGTCCGCGCGCGGCTCCGCGCGCCGGCGCTCGAGCGCCCACTATAGCGCGGCCCCGACGAAACCGACAGGGGCGGGGAACCAACAAGGGGTCTTCACCACAGAGACGCAGAGGCACAGAGAAGGGAACCAGAAGATTTTTTTGGCGTGTAGCGCAAGCCGCCGGGTTCCTCTTGGGTTCCTCTGCGCCCTCTGCGACTCTGTGGTGAGTAACTTGTTGTTTTGTCCGGCGGCGGGGGCTTTATCCGCCCCCACCCCGATCAAACCTCAATCGTCGTCGTCGGACTTGCCGCGGCCGGAGCCATCCAACCCCATGCGGTTGGCATAGTAGGTGACCCTGGCCGGCCAGTCGGAGAAGATGCCGATGATGCCGACGTCCTGGGCCAGCACTTCCAGGGTGACCAGGATGTCGCCGTCGCCGCTCGGGCCGTCCAGCGTGGTGCGGTGGTAGAAGCTGCTGCCGCGGCCCTCAAGCACATCCTCGACGATGCGGCCCGAACGCTCGAGCGTCCAGGTGATGATGTCGAGGCCGGCGCGCTGGGCGGCGTGGCCGTGGTCCGAGGGCACGATCTTGTTATCGGTGTCGAGCGTGACCAGCATGGGCAGGGGGGTGCCGCGATGTTGAGGCCCCGGTCGGCCAGGTCCTGGAGGAAGGGGCCGCGCCGCCGACCATCGGCAGCATGTGCGAGAGCGAGCCGGCGAGCGCGACCCCGCCACAACCGCCGATCGCGCGGCCTCGGCAGCCGGTCCGCGGTCGGTTGGCCGGACCGCGGACCGGCGCCGTGTCGGCTCAGTCGTCGTCCGCCAGATTGGCGAGCGCGCTTTGCCACTTCGCGATCCAGTCGTTCTCGATCAGGCTGGTACCGACCAACATCTGGCCCAGCTTCCCCAGCACGGCCGTGTTGCGGCCCCGAGACCACGCTCAAAACCTGCCGGGCAGCCCGTCGCGGATACGCCGCGAAAAGTCGTCCGCGCCGTCGGCCGCCCGCGCCCGCTCGTTGACCCGACTAGCCCGCCGCAGGTCATCGAACGGCAGGCTCTGATCCAGTGACCCGCGTTCGTAGACCAGTTCGGGGAAATAGCCGCTCAGCAACATCTTCCAGCTCAAGGGTACCTCCGGCCGAACCGCCTTGACGTGGGTCACGATGTTGGTCGTGCAGTTGGTCGTGGCGGTGTTGTAGAACTCCGGGTGATCGTGCAGCGCGTTGATCCTTTCCAGATAGGCCAGAAACAGCTGCCGTATCTTGTCGCGCGGCGCTTGGACCCGATAGAGATAGACATCTTCCGGCGGTTTCCGATGGCTGGTCCGAAGCCCGATCACATCGCCTTCGTCGGCGACGACGTAGTACAGTTCATAGCGCCGAAAGAAACCGGCCAGCGCCGAATAGGTTTGCCCCTTCGCCTTGCGGGTCTCGATCGATATGGCGATCTGATCGCCGGCGAAGCCGAAGCTCAAGATCGTGTGGGCGATCGCGTCGCCCATCCAGTAGACGGCTATCAGATCGAGCGTATCGAGCTTCCGCAGGTCGAGCGTCTTGTCGTACCAGCGCGGGGTGAAATCGCGTTCCGAGCGATAGCTGAAGCTTCGGATGTTGCGCAGCGTGATCATGTCGCCCGCGATGCTGGCCGCGGGCAACTGCGCGACATCCGCCTGCCAGGCGCGGTCGTTGCTGGGCTCGATGCTCGACCACCAAAGCAGCAGCGCGCCAAAGGCGAGCGCGAAGGGCGCCAGGAAAACGACCGGCCGGCGCCGAAGCAGGCCGATCACATAGCCGCCGGCGGCCAGGGCGGCGAAGCCGAGCGCGAGCGCGGCGCGCGCCAGGTCGCCCGCGGGAACGGTGAACCAGAGCGCCAGTGCGCCCCAAGCGGCCAGGCCGGCCAACAGCAGCCCGAGCAAAGCAAAGCACAGGAAACGCAGCGGCCTTTTCACGGCAAGCCGGCTCCCGCTTGGCCAAGCGCCAGGGCGGGCGGGAACTCCAGGCGCCGTTCGCCGGTCATGATAGCCTCGCGTTCCCGGTTCCGGCGGCGGCCAGCCGCGACCCTTCCGATCGGGCGGCCCGGCCCGCCAAGCCTACCAGCCACTCTTGGTGGTCTCCAACCACGTGCAGCGCTGCTTGATGACCTCGGCGGTGTCTGCGGAACCGATGCCGCGCGCGACCAGTGCGATGACCCGCTCATCGTGATCGTAGCCGCCATGCGCTTCCGCCGGATTGGCCAATTCGCCCAGGCCGAGCAGGGATACGGTTGGTGCCAGGTTGAGCGTGATGTTGGTGATGTTGGGGCACAACCTGGAATCGAGGTAGTCTGCGGCAAACTTCGGCGGAACCGGGTAGCTCAAAATGTCGTTCGGATCGCTGAAGGCGTAGATCGGCAGATCGCTCAGAATCCGATCTCGGTAGTGTCGGCCCTGCGGCCGGCAATAGCTTTGGATCTGGCCGCGCACGGGCGCGCGCTCTTGGCCCATCTCCAGGAGCGGCAGCTGATTGGCGAACATGTAGATCCGCAGGTTCGCCTGGGGCAGAGCCTGACCGACCGCGACCACGCCGGGCGTGCTCCCGGTCGCCGCGAGATTGCCGAAGTATTGCAGGGTATCTATCACGACACGGCTTCCCAGGCTGTGAGTCACAAAGACATAATCGTCCTCGAGCAGTTGCTGCGCCCGCTGGCCGGCGGCAAGATTGCAGGGTTCGTCCGCCGCGTCGAGATAGGCATCCCAGTCGCCCTGGGTCATCCAGCAGAATGCCTGCCGGACCGACGACAGGATGCGAATCCGCGGTTTGCCGAGGAAAATCAGCGAGTCGGGAATGTGGCTGTTGATGAACCCTTTGAACATCGCGTTCAGGGCGGCGCGGCGAAAGGTGTATTCGGTCGAATCGTCGAACGCTATGATGCTTTTTTCGTCCTCCGTGATTGCCGACCAGGTAAGCTCGTAAAAAATCAGATCCCGGGTCCGTGCCTTGTTGGTGAAGCGGCTGATCCGCAACTGTCCGACACGATCGCCCGAAACCTCGGGCTCGCGAAGATCGATTTCCTTGAAGCCCTCCTCGCGGACATTGAGGCCAAGCGCCCGCATGAGGTTCTCGGTCAGCCGGCCCGAATAGCCCGGTTGATGTTCGCCGATCCCATGCACCATGAGCACCTTCAAGCGGCGCGACCCAGCGCCCGCGCGACGCTCCTGTTCTTGCGCGCGCAGGAAGGCTTCGAGGCCCTGGGAGGCCGGCCCGTCGATGTGGCAGGCGCGGGTGTCTTCTTTGTCCTGCTCCAAAATCGCCTCGGTCACACCCTTGGCGAAGCTCGCGCAACCGGACAAGAGCACCAAAGCCGTCAGAAGCGCCAACCTGCCGCCCTTCGTCATCCCGGTCTGTCTCCACTCTGATCGTCGGTCCCGTCGGGCACAGCTTACCGGGGTCACATACTAGTGACTGTAACCAGAGTCACAGATCGGCGCCGGGCCTGTCTCGCTGCATGATCGGTTTGGCGGAAAAGCGCTGGGCCAGGGGCCGCGGCGGATCCTGGCGACGCCCAGCCCGCCGCTATATCGGCCGAGGCCGCGGCCCGCAGCCGTCGAGGCCCATGCAGTTGGCGTCGCGGGTGACCTTGGCCAGCCAGGACGTCGCGGCCAAGGGGCTCGCACGGCGGACGATTTGCTATAACATCCTCTGGCAGCCAGGGAACTTTGGGGGTCCACCGGTGTCGAAGATCTCGGTTGAGGGGGTGAGCAAGGTCTGGGGCGAGACGACCGCGGTCGACGGCATCAGCTTCGAGGCGGCGGCTGGGCGCTTCACCGTGCTGCTCGGCCCGTCGGGCTGCGGCAAGTCGACCACGCTCAGGCTGATCGCCGGGCTGGAGGCGCTCAGCGCCGGGCGCATCGTGATCGGCGGCGAGGACGTGACCGCGCGGCCGCCGGCCCAGCGCGACCTCGCCATGGTGTTCCAGTCCTACGCGCTGTTCCCGCACCTCTCGGTCGCCGAGAACATCCTGTTCGGGCTCAAGGTGCGCAAGGTCTCCAGGCCCGAGCGCGAGCGGCGCCTGGAGCGCACGGCGGCGCTTCTGGGCCTTTCCGAGCTGCTCGGCCGGCGGCCCAGCCAGCTCTCCGGCGGCCAGCAGCAGCGGGTCGCGCTCGGCCGCGCGATCATCGCCGAGAAGCCGGTCTGCCTGATGGACGAGCCGCTGTCCAACCTGGACGCCAAGCTGCGCCACGAGATGCGCCTGGAGATCCGCGAGCTGCAGAAGAAGCTCGGCATCACCATGGTCTACGTCACCCACGACCAGGCCGAAGCCATGTCCATGGCCGACCGGGTGGTGCTGCTGCGCGACGGCCGGATCGAGCAGAACGCGCCGCCGGAGGAGATCTACCAGCGCCCGGCCTCGAGCTTCGTCGCCCGCTTCATCGGCACGCCGCCGATGAACATCATTCGCCTGGCCGCGGGCGCCGGGGGCGCCGTGGTCGAGGGCCTGGAGCAGCCGGTGATCCTGGACCAGCCGGGCGGGGACCTGAGCCTGGGGGTGCGCCCGGAGGATCTCAGGATCAGCGACCAGGGCGGCCTGCCGGCCGTCGTGCGCGACTCGGAATACCTCGGCGCCGACTCCGTGGTCGACTGCGACATCGGCAGCCAGCGGGTCGCGGTGCGCACCCACGGCCGCATCCGGATCGAGCCGGGCACCCCGGTCGGCCTTGTCTGGCTGCCGGAATCCGTGCACTTTTTCCAGTCGTCGTCCGGCCGCCGGCGCGACAACCTGCGGCCCCGGCCGCTGGTCGGAGCCAAGGCGGCGAGCTAACGAGAAGACGAAAAACCGGCGCGAAACGCGCCTCGAACAAAAGGGAGGAAACCAACCATGCGAGCGATCTCGAAACTGACCTCCGCGGCACTGGCCGCCAGCCTGACTTTCGGCGCGGCGGCAAGCGCGGCGGCGGAGGTCAACCTGCAGTTCTTTTTCCCGGTCGCGGTCGGCGGCAAGGCGGCCCAGACGATCGACGGCCTGACCGCCGAGTACGTCGCCAAGACCCCAGGCGTGAAGATCGACGCGGTCTATGCCGGCAGCTACCAGGACACCGTGACCAAGGTGCTGACCGCGGTGCGCGGCGGCAACGCCCCGCAGCTCTCGGTGATCCTGGCGGTCGACATGTTCACCCTGATCGAGGAGGACGCCATCGTCACCTTCGACGAGCTGATCACCAGCGACGAGGAGCGGAAGTGGATCGCCGGCTTCTACCCGGCCTTCATGGAGAACAGCCAGACCGGCGGCAAGACCTACGGTATCCCGTTCCAGCGCTCGACGCCGGTGCTCTACTGGAACAAGGAGGCCTTCAAGGAGGCCGGGCTCGACCCCGAGACGCCGCCGGCGACCTGGGACGAGATGGTCGCCTTCGGCAAGAAGCTGACCAAGAAGGACTCGGCGGGCAACGTCCAGCAGTGGGGCCTCAGGATTCCGACCTCGGGCTTCCCCTACTGGCTGTTCCAGGGGCTGACCACGCAGAACGACGTCTTCGTGATGAACGCCGACGGGAATGAGACCTACTTCGACGACCCCAAGGTGATCGAGGCCCTGCAGTTCCTGGTCGACCTCTCGACCAAGCACAAGATCATGGCGCCCGGGATCGTCGAGTGGGGCACCACGCCCAAGGCCTTCTTCGAACGCGAGACCGCCATGATGTGGACCACCACCGGCAACCTGACCAACGTGCGCGCAAACGCGCCCTTCCCCTTCGGGGTCGCCATGCTGCCGGCCAACAAGCGCCGCGGCGCGCCGACCGGCGGCGGCAACTTCTACATCTTCAAGGACTCGAGCGATGAGCAGAAGCGCGCCTCGCTCGACTTCATCAAGTGGATCACGTCGCCCGAGCAGGCCGCCAAGTGGACCATCGCCACCGGCTATGTGGCGCCGCGTCCCGATGCCTGGGAAACCCCGGCCATGCAGGCCTACACCAAGGACTTCCCGCCCGCCCTGGTGGCCCGTGACCAGCTGCAGTACGCCACGGCCGAGCTCTCGACCTATCAGAACCAGCGCATCACGACCATCTTCAACGACGGTCTCGAGGCGGCGATCATCGGCAAGATGAGTCCCGCCGAGGCGATGCGGGACGCCCAGAAGAAGGCGGACCGGATCCTCAAGGCCTACCGCTAGGCGGGCAACCGTCGGGGCGGGCCGCTTTGAGCGCCCGCCCCGAGGCAGCGATAGCGCTCGACTGTGCCGATACCAAAGGTCATGGATAGCGACCCATTTCATGGGAGCGGATCGGGTCGCCCGGGTAGGCGCGCGGCCCGAGGCGGTTCCCCGGGCGATGTGGGACATCGGGCAAGCGCCGTACGGCTCGAACTCGGTCGGCGTAGCCGTGGGCGGGGCGTCGGGGCAGCGTCCCCGCTCCCCCTGGGAGCGGGACAGGGTGAGGGCGGGTTGGTTTCCTGGATCCAGAGCCGGTTCACGTTGAGGTGGTCCGGCGCCGACCGCCAAGCAGCAAAACACGCGCCCTCACCCTCCCTCTCCGCGGGCCCCTCCCTCTCCCAGCGGGAGAGGGACGCGAGTGCGCACCGAGCTGGCGGACAAAATCGTCCTAATGAATTGCGTCACTATCGATGACCTTTGGTACCAGACAACGGACCGCGATCTACGCCTGGTTGCTGCTGCTGCCGGCCCTGGTGATGCTCGCCGCCTTCACCCACTATCCGGCGCTGGTGACCGTCTGGCACAGCTTCTTCTCGACCCCGCGCGGCAAGCGGGAGGCCGTGTTCGTCGGCCTTGACAACTACGCCACCCTGCTCGAGGACGACATCTTCTGGCAGGTCCTGTGGAACAACTTCTGGTACGCGCTGGGCACGATTCCGGCCTCGATCGCGCTGGCCATCGTCATG
Source organism: Kiloniellales bacterium (assembly GCA_041617155.1). Taxonomy (GTDB): domain Bacteria; phylum Pseudomonadota; class Alphaproteobacteria; order Kiloniellales; family JAKSDN01; genus CAMYKD01. The sequence continues at coordinate 30,250 of JBFJPL010000032.1, read as the reverse complement.
GCGCTCTGGGTCAACGGCAAGCTGGCCGGGCGCGGCTTCCTGCGCATGTCCTACTTCACGCCGACGGTCCTCCCGCTGATCGCGGTCGCCAACATCTGGATGTTCTTCTACACGCCCGGCTTCGGGCTGATCGACCAGATCACCGGCGCCTTCGGCTTCCCGAGCCACAACTGGCTGGGCGACCCGGCCACCGTGCTGAACGCGATCATCGTGGTCGCGGTCTGGAAGGAGGCCGGCTTCTTCATGATCTTCTACCTGGCGGCCCTGCAGTCGATCCCGCCGACCCTGGCCGAGGCGGCGGCCCTGGAGGGCGCCGGGCGCTGGACCTTCTTCCGGCGCGTCACCTTCCCGCTCCTGATGCCGACCACGCTGTTCGTGCTGATCAACGCGGTGATCAACTCGTTCCGCCTGGTCGACCACATCTTCCTGATGACCGAGGGCGGGCCGGACAACGCCAGCTCGCTCTTGCTGTTCTACATCTTCGAGAACGCCTTCAAGTTCTGGGACACCGCCTACGGCGCCACCTTGACAGTGGTCCTGCTGGTCATCCTGGCGACCGTGTCGGTCGGCCAGTTCGTCTATCTGGACCGCAGGGTGCACTACCAATGAGCGGGCCCTTCCCGTCCGGCCACTTCGACCGCTGGCTCAACACGGCGGGCGCCTGGACGCTCGGTATCCTGTGGTTCCTGCCGCTGATCTACGCCTTCTGGACCGCGTTCCATCCGGCGGCCTACGCGGTGCGCTTCGACCTCTTCGCGCCGCTGACCCTGGAGAACTTCGTCAAGGCCTGGCAGGCCGCGCCCTTCGCCCGCTACTTCCTCAATACGGTCATGCTGGTGACCATGATCCTGCTCGCCCAGTTCGTGCTCTGCACGCTGGCGGCCTATGCCTTCGCCCGCTTCGAGTTTCCCGGCCGCGACCTGGTCTTCCTGCTGGTCCTGCTCCAGCTCATGGTCATGCCCGACATCCTGATCGTCGAGAACTACCGGACCATGAACTTCCTCGGCCTGCTCGACACCATCACCGCGATCGGCCTGCCCTACATGGCCTCGGGCTTCGGCATCTTCCTGCTGCGCCAGACCTTCAAGACGGTGCCCAAGGAACTCGACGAGGCGGCGCGGGTCGAGGGCGCCAACTTCCTGCAGGTTCTGTGGAAGGTCTACGTGCCGCTGGCCAAGCCGGTCTACGTCGCCTACGGCCTGGTCTCGGTCAGCTATCACTGGAACAACTTCCTGTGGCCGCTGATCGTCACCAACTCGGTCGAGACCCGGCCGCTCACCGTGGGCTTGAGCATCTTCTCCTCGACCGACCAGGGCGTCGACTGGTCGGTCATCACGGCCGCGACGCTGATGACCTCCGGGCCGCTTCTGATCGCCTTCCTCTTGTTCCAGCGCCAGTTCGTCCAGAGCTTCATGCGCGCCGGGATCAAGTGAAGGCGGCTTAGGACCGGCCAAGTGAACGAGTCAGCCAAACAATTCATTCAAAAATGGCATGCGGCGCTTGAGGAAAAGAGCTTTGAGAAAATCGAGCGATTATTGTCGCCCGGCGTTCGATTGATTTCTCCGGTTGCGTTCAAACCCGTTACCGACCGTCAATACATCATGAAGGTCCTGAGTACGGTCGTTTCGACACTCGAGGATTTCCGATATACGCGCTCATGTGTCTTGGATGACGGCGGAGTCCTGATGGTTTTCGAAGGGGAGCTCAAGGGCAAGACGATCGAGGGGATCGATCTGTTCGATCTTGATGACAAAGGTCAGGTTACGCAGTTGAAGGTCATGCTCAGGCCGTTTCGGGTTTACGCTTCGTTCGCGATAGAAATGGGCGAGCGACTGGGCAGGAGCAATCCGACCATGAAGTTGCTGAAGCTATTGCTGCGATAACAAGAAACCCCCGGATCCTCAACGGGAACCCCAATTTGAACCGGCGTCCGCTCATACAGATGTCCGTCCCGGGTCGAAATTGACCCGAACTTTCGCTGTGGGCCGCGCAGCGGAACAAACTTCTAGCCGCTTGGTACGGCGAAAACTAGCCAAGACCGGCCTTCCAAGGACGCTCATAACTGATAGGCTGACAGACTGTCATCGACCCGTCTCGGCCGTTCCCGCCAGTTGGTGCGAATGTCGGCATTCGGATCGCCAAGCTGTCGTCTAGCTTCAGCGAACAGTTAGGCTGTCGAGTGCCAATACCGCTCACCTAGTCGGAGTGCGACAAGATATTTAAGGTCCTGCCAAACGGATCACGCACGTAGAAGCGCCGAACGCCCCAAGGTTCGTCGACGATATCATAAGTGATCTCGAGCTCGGCGGACTTTGCGCGCTGATAGATCTGGTCGACATCGTCAACCTCAATCGAAAGATCAGGAACGGGCGTCCCCGAACCTCCCTCGCTGGCGACGCTGAGTTGGGGCGCTGCCGATGCCTCGGATGCGAACGTCAAGATCCATCCCTGGTCCATCACGACCTCAAGATCTAGCAGCTTCTCGTAAAATTCGCGGGCACGGCCAGGATCGGCCGCCGCGAAATTGGCTACAATGCGTCGAACGGTCATGAGATCTCCTTTGGCCGGGAGGATTTCACCTATGGAGATCGTAGTGCCCACGGTCAACCCGGGCCATGGGGCTTCTTGGGAGTGATCGCAGTTAGTGAAGGTCCGCTCAGGGTCAAAATTCCCCGTTCTAGCCCCCGACCGGTTCAATTCCGCTTTGAAGAGTATAGCGGTCGAGACCCGCCCGCTCACCGTGGGCCTCAGCATCTTCTCCTCGACCGGCCAGGGCGTCGACGGGTCGGTCGTCACGGCCGCCACGCTGATGACTTCCGGGCCGCTTCTGATCGCCTTCCTTTTTTTCCAGCGCCAGTTCGTCCAGAGCTTCATGCGCGCCGGGATCGAATGACGGCGGCTCAGGACCGGGACACGGCCGCCGGCGCGCCATGACTCGACCGGGTGTGAGAAATTTCACATTCAGCGCAGGCGCGCTTGAATAAGTTCGCGCTCCGGACACGATCCGGGTTGATCCTCGGCGGCAACTCGCTCTGCCATGCCATCGAGGAAACCATTAGCAACAACCAGTGAAGTGGGAACTGCACGCCTGTCCCGTGGCCATCGCCCGATCTTCGGCGAGTCGAGGCTGAAGCGACGACCGCGGGACCAGCTTCCAGGATAGTTCCCGTCTGGAAAGCCAGCTGGAGAGACAGCTCATGAACCTGACTCGGATAAAGGACCTGCGGAACTCCCGCGGCGATGCAAGACGCTTCGAGGAAATGGCCTGCCTTCGTGAGACCCTGATCCAGGGCCGGGGCGAGGCTCACCTCGCCGAGCATTATGCGGTCTTGCTCGAGGTTTCCCGAACGATATCGAGCGACCTGTCGCTCGACATCCTGCTGCCCAACCTGGTCGAGGTCATCACACGAACGCTGCGCGCGGAGCGCGCCACTTTGTTCCTCCACGACCCGACGAAGGACGAGCTCTATTCACATGTCATGCGTGGGGAAAAGGTCGAGGAGATCAAAATCCCCGCCAAATCCGGCATCGCCGGCGCCGTCTTCAGCGATCAAGAGGTGCTGAACATCCCGGATGCCTATGCCGATCCCCGGTTCAATCGGGAGGTCGACAAGAAGACCGGTTACCTCACGCGCAACATCCTTTGCGCACCCTTACGCAATCGCGCCGGTCACGTGATCGGTGTCACCCAGGTTCTGAACAAGTACGACGGCTGTTTCGATGCGGCCGACGCTGCCCTGCTCGAAACGCTTACGGCGCATGCCGCGACGGCGCTCGAACACGCCCGGCTGTTCGAGGAACTGCGGCGGTCCCGGCAGGAGCAGGCCGAACTGATGGAGCTGATGACCGCCATCTCGCAGGATTTGAACCTCGAAACCTTGATCGGCGCCATCATCGAGGGGACCACCAAACTGCTAGGCGCGGAGCGCGGAACCTTTCTACTCCACGACGACAAGTCCGATGAACTCTGGTCGGTCGTGGCCGAGGGCGTGCACAAGAAGGAGATCCGAATCCCCTGCACGAGCGGTATCGCCGGCTGGACCTTCAGCAAGAACCAGGTCGTGAACGTTGCGAATGCTTACGCCGATCCCCGTTTCGACCCGACGGTCGATCGCGACACCGGCTACCGGACCCGCAATATCCTCAGCATGCCGGTCAGGAACAAGCTGGGCCGGACGATCGGCGTCACACAGGTCCTGAACAAGTTGGAAGGATCGTTCACCGGCGACGACGAGCGCCGCCTGAAGGCCTTTTCCGCTCAGGTCGTGGCGGCGGTGGAGAACGCCCAGCTGTTCAACGAGGTGCTGGAACTCAACAACTTCAACGAGGGAATCCTGCGGTCCCTGACCAACGGTGTCGTGACCCTCGACGCCAATGCCGGCGTCACCAAGCTGAATGCGGCGGCCTGTCGAATCCTGGCGGTCGACGAATCCGATGTCGTGGGCCGGAATCTGGCCGCCTGCCTAGGCGACGACAATCCGTGGATCGTGAAGAGCCTCGACCACGTGGCGCGGACCGGAAAGACCGATTTCCATCTGGACACCGACCTGCGACAGGCAAGCGGGGCGACGGTCTCGGTGAACCTGCACGTGGCGCCGCTGTTCAACGTCGAGGGTGACCCGGTCGGATCGATGCTGGTGCTGGAGGACATCACCCGCGAGAAACGGGTCCGGGGCACGATGTCCCGCTACATGGCCAAGGAGGTGGTCGAACAGCTCCTGGAGGGTGGTGAAGAGGTGCTCGAGGGCACCGACCAAGAGGCGACCATTCTGTTCTCCGACATCCGCGGCTTCGCGGGCATCTCCGAGAGATTGGGCACCCGCAAGACGGTGAAGCTTTTGAACGAGTATTTCTCGGAGATGGTCGACGTCATCTTCAGCCATGGCGGCATCCTCGACAAATACATCGGCGACGGCATCATGGCGGTCTTCGGCGCCCCGGTCGGCGACTCCTGTGACGCCGGGAACGCCATCACGGTGGCGAATGAGATGATGCGCAGTCTCCGGACGCTGAACGCGCGCTGGAGCAACGACGGCGAGAAACCCATTGAGATAGGGATCGGCGTTTCGACCGGCCAAGTTCTGGCCGGGAGCATCGGATGCCAGAAGCGAATGGAATACACCGTCATCGGCGATAGCGTGAATCTTGCCGCCCGCCTGGAAAGCGCCAACAAGTACTACGGGACGAAGATCCTGCTCGGGGCGAACACCGTCGAGCGCCTCGGATTGCGGAAAAATCTCCGTGAGATCGACCTCATGAGGGCCAAGGGCTTCGCCAATCCGGTGGCGATCTACGAGATCATGGAGCACTATCCCGAGGAGATCCTGAAGAAACTGCTGGATGTCGTCCCATTCTATCAGGACGGTTTGGCCGCTTATCGCGCGCAACAGTGGGAAAACGCGATCCGCTTGTTCGGAACCGCATTGGGTCATCACCCGGAAGACGGACCCTCCCAGGTTCTCCTCAACCGCTGCGTCTACTACAAGAACAACCCCCCGCCCGAGAGCTGGGATGGCGTTTGGACAATGCGGGAGAAATGATCGCTGAGTTTGTTTGGCCGCTGTCGTCGCACCGCCGGCTCAGGTGGCCGGCGGATCCATTCGCTTGATCAGGCGACACTGAAGACGAATACCCTGCAGCCGGCGGGCGACAGTCAAAAATAAGGTCCAGGGGAGCTTGACCTGCGAGCCGGAATTAGACAACCAAGTCTCGATGATAAGGACCTGTTTCACCGGTGGGGCGCCTTTGCCCTGCGGGTGCGTCGGGCTGCTTGCCCGATGCTTCGGCATCGCCCAGGGAACTCCCTTGGGCAACGCTCCTTCTCGCACGGCAAATCCGCCGCCATGAAATAGGTCTTTATCATCGAGATTTGGTCTAAGCTGCGGCCTATCGCGCGCAAACATCGGCCTTCGACACGAAAACCGGGCAAACATGCAGACCTCGCCACGGCCCCTGTGGGCGGCCCTCCTGGCCGCGTTACTGCTGGTGGCGTGCGAGTCGCCGCAGGTCCCCGGGCCCGGCGTAGCGCTGCAACCGCTCGCCACGGCCGACCTGCGCGATACCCTGGTCGCTCACACCCTCGCGCGTTCGGGAGGGCCGTTCTGGCGGCGCTGGGACTATGCCGGAGTCCACCGCCCCGACGGCAATATGACCGGCCGGGTCTCGTGGACCGGCGGCCAGGAGCTCGCGACCGGAGTCTGGGCGCTCTCGCCGGATGGCCTCTACTGCCGTGCCTGGGGCAACCACTGGGGTGCGGGGCAACGCGGCTGCTTCCGGGTCTCGCGCGGCGCCGAGACCCTGGTCTTCGATCATGTCCGCGGGTCCCGCGGCGATCGTGACCGCTACGCCTATCGCCTGCTGCCCGGCAATCCGCGCGGCCTCTGATGCCGAGGGCGTCAGCGCGCCACCACCTTGCGGTAGAGATGCCAGGTGGCGTGCCCGAGCACGGGCAAGACGATGATCAGGCCGAGGAACAGGGGTATCGTCCCGATCACCAGGCCGGCCGAGACGATCAGCCCCCACGCCGCCATGGGCACCAGGTTCACGGCCACGGCGCGGACCGAAGTCGCGACCGCGACGCCGACCCCGACGTCCCGGTCGAGCAATAGCGGGAAGGACACGACGCTGATCGCCAGCACCACGACGGCGAAGAGGAAGCCAACGGCCATGCCGACGACAATCATCGCCCAGCCCGCGCCCGTCGTGAACACGTCGCGGACAAACCCGGCGACCGAAGCCGGCGGCTCGGGCCCGAGGGTGACCAGGTAGATCACTTGGGCCGCGCCCAGCCAGAGCAGGAAAATCGCCAGCAGCAGCAGGCTCAGCACCAAGATCGCCCCGAACGAGCCGGAGCGGATAACACCGAAGGCATCCGCCCAGCTGGCCTTGACGCCCTGTTCCCGGCGCCGGCTCATCTCATAGAGGCCGACCGCCGCGACAGGACCGAGCAGCGCGAACCCGGACGCCGCCGGGAACAACAACGGCAACATGTCATAGTGGGATGCGAAGCGTGCCAGGACGATGCCGACGACGGGATAGATGATGCACAGGAAGACGACATCGGTCCGGTAAGCCTTGAAGTCGGCAACACCTTTGGCCAGGACGTCCTTGAGGTCAGCGACCGCGATCTGGCGCACGTCCAGGCGCCCAGACTCCGCGCCAGCCTCGGCGCCCTGCAGGTAATGGCCCACCGATCCCAGGTACAGAGCGGCATCCTTGAGCAGGTCCGCGAACCACTCGGCGGGGTTTCGTATTGTGGCCATGATCGTTCCTCGTGCACTGCCGGTTTGGACGGCCGCAGCCCATCCCTGCCCTGCCACGCGGTCCAGCCGCCGGCCGCAAGGGAGCCGAGACCTGCCACTCGGCACATCATACTCCCCTCGTCGGCCCGCGTCTCTTCACATCTCGAAGCCGACTTCCTGCTTCGACTTGCCGGCCGGCGCCGCGCGGCTGGATGACCGGTGAACGGCGGGCGCCAAGCCGTTCGCGCGGCGTCAGGACGCCTTGCCGGCCTTGGTCGCCTCGGGCACCTCGACCAGGAGACCGCTGCGGCAATCGTAGATGTAGCCGTAGACCGGGATGCGCCCGGGCACCAGCGGATGCTCGCGGATGCGCCGGACGTCGGCGACCACGCTCGCTTCGTTGTCGGCGATGGTCAACCAGTCGACGTAGTCGCCCTCGCGCGAGCCGGGACCGGCGCCGTGGTCGTGCCAGCCGCTGGCGTCCACGGTCGCGGTCTCCAGGCTGCTGGCCAGCAGGCCGCGCATAATCTCGTCGGTGAAGGTCTCCATGCCGCAGTCGGTATGGTGGATGACGAACCACTCGCGCGTGCCCAGCAGCTTGTAGGAAATCACCAGCGAGCGGATGGCGTCGTCGCTGGCCCGCCCGCCGGCGTTGCGGATGACGTGGGCGTCGCCTTCGGCCAGGCCGGCGTACTTGGCCGGATCGAGGCGCGCGTCCATGCAGGTCAGGATCGCGAAGCCGCGCGCCGGCGGCATGGCCAGGTCGCCCTTGTCGAAGCCGGCGGCGTAGCTCTCGTTGGCGCTCAGGACTTCTTGCAGAACCGGGCTCATGGGTCCTCCCTCCCTATGGTTCGTTTCGGACAGACCCCTCGATCATAGCAAATGTCATCGATGTCGGCCCCGGTCGCGAGCGCGCGGCGGGGCGCCCGGTGTCGGCGCGGCTTCCGGCGGGAACCGGCAAGAAAAAGCTCCGAGACTAGAGCACATGATTTTTTCCCGCGCCTCGAAACCTGGGTACCACGAAATCAACGCTTCATAGCTTTGTGAAAAAAAAGCCACAGTCTATTGTTATTAAATAGATAATGTAGGGGTTCACCAAGCGGCCAGAGGCGGCCCTTGGGAGCCGCTCAATCGCTGTCCCGTGCCGCGCCGCGCCGCGGGTGGGACGGAAATTTCACCAAGCAGATTAGGACGGCACGGCGCAATGGACCGAAAAATCCCTCGGCCCGCGGCGCGACCCGGCGGGTTTCTTTCCGGTCTCGCCGCCCCTTCGTGCCTGCGCGGCGGATAATTATTTTCACGCCCTCGAAACTGCGACCATGCCGACCGAGCCGATGGCGTCATGGGAATCTGCACAAAATTTGGTCATCGACCGGGCGGTCTTGTGCGGTCTCGAACCAGGCCGTGGCGGATCGGTGCGCGAATCGCGGGCAAGGCGCGCGCCGCAATCATGGCACGCATATTGCGTTACATTGCCGTGCAAAGGAACGCGCGGCGGCGGGTTGTCGAGGGCCCGGCGGGTTGGACGCAGATTTGCCCCGCCCGGCCTCTTGAAAATGGCGGCCACGACGCCCTGGTATCCAGGTATCCTTGGGGTTTCAGGTTTATGAGCAGTGAGGGTGGCGCCGAAGCGCGCGATGAACCGGCCGATTTTCGCGACCTCTTCAGGGAGCTCCGCAGCATCCTGAAAGCCGGCGGCCAGGACATGCAGCAGTCGCTTCAGGCCATCGTCGAACTTCTGGCCGGCCATTTCCACTCCGAGGTCTGCTCGCTCTATCAGCTCGATGCCGGGCGCGGCACTTTGTTTCTCAGGGCGACCAAGGGTCTCAGGCCCGAGGCGGTCGGGCGAACCGCGCTGCGCCTCGGTGAAGGCCTGGTCGGCACGGTCGCCGAGAGCCGGCGGCTGCTCGCCCTGGAATGCGCCCAGGCGGACGAGCGCTTCGTGTTTCGCCCGGAGACCGGCGAGGAGATCTATCAGTCGTTCCTCGGCATCCCGCTGATCCGAGCCGAGACGCTGCTCGGCGTCCTGGTCATCCAGCATGGCGAGCCGCGCCGCTACAGCGGTGAGGAAACCGAGAACTGCGAAACCGTGGCGCAGTTCCTCTCCGAGCGGCTGCACCAGGTCGCGTCCGGGGCGCCGGCGGGCGGCGACGCCGGTCCGCGGCACACGCTGCGTCTTTCGGCGGTGCCCTTGAGCCCCGGCCTCGCTGTCGGCAAGGTGACGCTCTATCTGAAGGAGATCGTCATCCGGCGCTGGCAGGCGGCCGATCCGTCGGCCGAGCTGGTCCGCCTCAAGGCCGCCTTTCAGGACCTGGAAGACACCCTGGCGGCGCTCCTCCGGCTGCCCGAGGCCATCGACGACCTGGAAATGGGCGAGCTGCTCGAGACTGACCTGATGCTCGCCCGGGACAAGGGCTGGCGCGAAAAGATCGAGGCTGCGATCGGCCGGGGCCTCTCCGCGGAGGCCGCGATCCAGCGCGTCCGCGAGGATATCAGGGCGCGCATGAAGGCGGTCGGCAACGACTATATTCGCGAGCGCCTGCTGGACCTCGACGAGCTCAGCCATCGCCTGCTGGCCAAGCTGACCGGCGAGGACACGCGCGGCCTGCCCGACGCCTTGCCGACGGACTCGATCCTGGTTTGCCGCTCGCTCGGCACGCCCGAGCTGCTGCGCATCGGCCGGGGCAAGCTGGCCGGTCTGGTCGTCGTGGACGCCTCGCCCGCCGCGCACCTGGCCATCATCGCGAACTCCCTGGGTATTCCCGCCCTCGGGCAAGTGGCCGGCGCGCTTACCGACCTCAACGACGCCGACGTGGTGATCCTCGACGCCGACAACGGCCAGCTGATCGCCCGACCGAGCGAGTCCCTCGTGGCGCGATACCAGGCGCACATCGCGGCGCGCCTGAGCCGCGAAAACCGAGAACGCGCCCGGTCGCGCGGGCCGTGCCGCAGCCGCGACGGCGTGGCGATGAGGGTGATGGCCAATGCCGGCCTGCTGCTCGACCTCGAGGAGATCGGCCGGCTCGAGACCGATGGCATCGGCCTCTACCGGACCGAAATGGCCTTCCTGATTCGGGACCGCTTTCCGAGCGTCGAGGAGCAGGCACGGCTGTACCGCCGGATCTACGAGCGCATGGCCGACAAGCCGGTCGTGTTCCGCACCCTGGATGTCGGCTCCGACAAGACGCTGCCGTATTTCGAAAGCCACCGGAACGAGCCCAACCCGGCGCTCGGCTGGCGCGCCATCAGGATTGGCCTCGACCATCCCGATCTGCTGAGCGACCAGCTGCGCGCGCTGCTCATGGCGGCCGACGGCCGGCCCCTCAGGGTCATGTTCCCGATGATCAGCGAGGTCGAGGAGTTCGAGGCGGCGCGGCGGCTTCTGAGCGACCTGCTGGCGGAACATCGGGCGCGCGGCGGCACCGCGCCGGAGCGCCTTGAGGCCGGCGTCATGATCGAGGTCCCGGCCCTGCTGTGGGATCTCGAGCGACTGCTGGCGCTCGCCGACTTCGCCTCGGTGGGGACCAACGATCTGTTTCAGTTCCTGACCGCGGCCGACCGCAACAACCCCCGGACCGACAACCGCTTCGAGGTGCTGAAGCCGACCAACCTGCGGCTGCTCACGACGATCGCCACGACCGCCGCGCGCCTGGGCAAGCCGGTCAGCGTCTGCGGCGAACTGGCCGCGACGCCGCTCGGCGCGATCGCGCTCGTCGGCTGCGGATTTCAGGCCCTGTCGATGAGCCCCGGCCACATCGTGCAGATCAAGACCGTGCTGCGCGCGCTCGACGTCGGCGCCGTGCGCAAGCGAATTCAAGCGCTCTCGCGCCACCCGGGCGGCAGCGTCCGCGACCAGATCGCCGATCTGGCGCAGGGTTTCGGCGTCGGCCACCAACCGCCGCCGCTCGACCAGCAACCGGGTGATCAAGGCCACCGCCCGCGCCCGGACCCGACATAGGGGCCCCGCCGATCTCGAAGCCTTCCGAACGCGCGCATCGGCCACGACAACGGTCCCGAACTTGAGCTGAATCAACGAGATTTCGCGGCGCCGTGAAAAACTGTCCGTGAACCCAAATAGCCGTCGATCGATCCGGACCAACATCGGCCCGGTGACGACGAGCGGCGAAAGCTAGAAGAACCGGGACCGCCATGGACGCCGAGCAGGTTCAGCTCATGCAGCGCCTCGGGCTGGCGCTCTTCATCGGCTTGTTGATCGGCGCCGAAAGGGGCTGGCACGAGCGCGAAGAGGCCGAGGGTGCCCGCGTCGCAGGGATTCGGACCTTTGCACTGGTCGGACTGCTCGGCGGTGTCTGGGCGCTGCTCGGCGACCTGCTGGGCCCGGTGTTGCTCGGTCTTGCCTTCGCCGCCTTCGCCGCCGTCATGATCATCGCGCGCATCCGGGCGGCCGGCGCCACCAAGGACTACGGCGTCACGACGGTCATCGCCGCCCTCATGACCTTTGCGCTGGGCGCCTTGGCCGTGAAAGGCGAAATGGCGCTCGCCGCCGCCGGTGGCGTGATCACCGCGACGCTTCTGGGCGTCAAACCGATCCTGCACGGCTGGTTGGGCCGGATTACCTATGACGAGCTGCTTTCGGTCCTCAAGCTGCTGGTGATGTCCGTGGTCTTGCTGCCGGTGCTGCCGGACAGAGGCTATGGGCCCTGGGCGGCGCTCAACCCCTATGAAATCTGGCTGATGGTGGTGTTGATCGCAGGGGTTTCATTCGTCGGCTACGCGACGATCCGGATTACCGGCGAGACGCGCGGCGTGCTCTTGGCCGGCCTGGCCGGGGGCCTGGTCTCCTCGACCGCCGTCGCGATCAATTTTGCCCGGCTTTCGAAGGTCAATCCGCAACAAGCGGCCCTGCTCGCCTCGGGCATCGGCTTCGCCGCAACGACCATGTTCCCGCGCACGCTGCTGGTCGCCGCGGCCATAGAGCCCGCGCTGTTTTGGCCACTGGTCCTGCCGCTCGGCCTCGCGACGCTGACCGGCTACGCCGCATCCGCCGTGCTGTGGCGACGCGCGAGAACCGCTTCGCCGCGCACACGGCTGGAAGTGCAAAACCCTTTCGAGCTCACCACGGCGCTGAAGTTCGGCGCGCTTCTGGCCGCCATAATCCTGCTCGCTCACGGTCTCAGCGCCTGGTGGGGAGATGCCGGCGTTCTGGTCCTCGCCCTGCTGTCGGGCCTGGCCGATGTCGACGCCATCAACCTCTCGCTCGCGCGCATGGCCGGCACCACGCTGGCCATGGATATCGCCGCGCTGGGTATCGGCCTGGCGGTGATCAGCAACACGCTGGTGAAGGCTGCCATCGCCCTGCTTTTCGGCGCGCGCAGCCTCGGGTGGGCGGTGCTGTCGGTGATGGTCTCGGCGCTGCTGGCGGGACTGCTCGGTTTCGCCGTTCCGAGGTGACCCGGCGCGGCGCGGTTCGCCGTCGGTTCTTGACTTACCTCAAGGCCGAGCGGCGTCTAAGGGTCGAACATATGCCGGCATCGATCGAGGCAACCGAAAGAAACCGCGTGCCATGCTTACCATTGCCCCCGACAAGATCTGCTTCATCATCATCAAGGCCCGGGTGTTCGATGGGAAGGTCGAGGTCGTCGAACCGGATCCCGGCTCCAATCCGTCCGACGAGGACATGCGCGAGGTGCTCGAGGACTACGCCGATGATCCGACCTATGGCGAGCTGACGGACGCCATCGACGCGCTCAACGAGGACGAACAGATCGATCTCGTCGCGCTGGCCTGGCTTGGCCGCGGCGACTACAAGGCCGATGACTGGCCGGAGGTGCGCGGGGAGGCGGAGAGCGGGAGGACGGATCATACCGCGTCGTACCTTCTGGGTATTCCGCTGCTCGGCGACTACCTGGAAGAAGGCTTGTCCAAGCTCGGCTACTCCTGTGAGGAGTACGAGCTGGGGCGGCTCTGACCATGCAAGCCTGACGCCGTGACCTTCCGACTCACCAGCCCCAGCTTCGATGCGGGCCAGAGAATTCCGGTGCGATACACTTGCGAGGGTGCGAACGTGTCGCCGGCGCTCGAATGGACCGGATCGCCCGGCGGGACCCGCAGCTTCGCCCTGCTCTGCAACGACCCGGACGCGCCCGGGGGGACTTGGCACCATTGGGCCGTCTACGACATACCGGCCGACGTCGGCCGCCTGGACGAGGCCTTTGCCGCGAGCGCCGGGCCGGGCGCCGCCAAGGAAGGCGTCAATGACTTTGGCCAGATCGGCTATGGCGGCCCCTGTCCGCCACGGCGGCACGGTCCCCATCACTATTTCTTTCGCCTGTTCGCACTCGATGTCGAGAGGCTCGAGGTCGGCCCCAAGCCGACCTGCACCCAGGTCGAGGCGGCGGCTGCCGGACACGCGCGCGCCGAGGCCCAACTGGTCGGGATTTTCGCACGATGAAGGGCGAACAATCACGTGGCAAGGCGACAGGCTCGTTCCCGCCGGACTTCCCCAAACTGCGCCGCGAGATGGTCGAGCGCCAGCTCGAGGCACGTGGCGTTCGCGACCCGCGGGTGCTCGCGGCCATGGGCAAGGTCGCCCGCGAGGCTTTTCTGCCGGCGCATCTACGCGAGTTCGCGTACGAGGACAGTCCCCTGGCGATCGCCGAAGGCCAGACCATCTCACAGCCCTTTATCGTGGCCTATATGATCGAGGCCCTGGCGCTGCAGGGGGGCGAGCGCGTGCTCGAGGTCGGTGCCGGGTCCGGTTACGCTGCGGCGGTGCTGGCCGAAATCGCCGGCGAGGTCCATACGATCGAGCGCCACGCCTTGCTGGCCGCGCAGGCGGCCCATCACCTGGAAGACCAAGGCTACGCCAACGTCTGGGTGGTTCACGGCGACGGCAGCCAGGGGTGGCCGGAAGGCGCACCTTACGATGCCATCGTGGTCGCCGCCGGCGGGCCCGAGGTGCCGCGATCGCTGCGCGAGCAACTCGCCGTCGGCGGCCGCCTGGTGATACCGATCGGGCCGAGCCCGCGGCTGCAGGAACTCGTGCGCGTGACCCGGCTGGACCTCAACGACTACAAACAGGAGGACCTGGCCGACGTTCGCTTCGTGCCGCTGGTCGGTCGCGAGGCATGGCCGGCCGAGCGGCCCGCCGTGGGCCAAGAGCCAGGTGCCGCAAGCCTGCCCCAGTTGATCGCGGCGGCCGTGGAGCCGATCGCCGCAATCAAAGACGCCGATCTCGGCCCGCTGCTCGAGCGGATCGGCGAGGCCCGCGTCGTGCTGCTCGGCGAGGCGACCCACGGCACCTCCGAATTCTACCGCTTGCGCGACCGGATGACGCGCGAGCTCATCCGGCACAAGGGTTTCAATTTCGTCGCGGTCGAAGCGGATTGGCCGGACGCCGCACGAGTCGACCACTACGTCCGGCACCGGGAATATCCGGCGTCGGAATGGCGCGCCTTCGCGCGCTTCCCGACCTGGATGTGGCGCAACCGCGAGACGGCGGATTTCATCGACTGGCTACGCGAATTCAACGCGGAACAGACCAAGGTCGACAATCGCGTGGGCTTCCATGGTCTCGATCTCTACAGCCTGCACATATCGATCAAGGCGGTGCTGGCCTATCTGGACGATGTCGATCCGGCGACCGCCGCGGTGGCGCGTGAACGCTACGGCTGCCTGACGCCGTGGCAGGCGGATCCGGCCACCTACGGCCACGCCGCCGTGACCGGCCGCTACCACGACTGCGCCAATCAGGTTGCGACCATGCTTTCCGACCTGATCGGTCGGCACAAGGAGTACGCGCTGCACGACGGCGAGCGCTTTCTCGACGCCGTGCAGAATGCCCGGCTCGTGACCAACGCCGAGCGCTACTACCGGGTCATGTACTACGGGTCGCGCGAGTCCTGGAACCTACGCGATCAGCATATGTTCGAAACCCTCAACAGCCTGTTGGCGTTTCACGGCCCGAGTTCGAAAGCCGTGGTCTGGGCGCACAACTCGCACATCGGCGACGCCAGGGCGACCGAGATGGCCGCGCGCGGAGAACACAACGTCGGGCAGCTCTGCCGTGAAGCGTTCGGCGGCCAGGCCTATCTGATCGGCTTCGGCACCCACACCGGCCAGGTCGCGGCGGCTTCGAGGTGGGACGGACCGATGGAAGTCATGGAACTGACTCCAGCGCACGGCGAGAGCTACGAAAATCTGTGCCACGAGTCCGGCGTGCCGGCTTTCCTATTGCCCTTGCGCGATGCCAAGCGGCCCGAGCTCCGCGCAGGTTTGACGGCGCCGCGGCTGGAGCGGGCCGTGGGCGTCATCTATCGTCCGGATACCGAACTCGCCAGCCACTATTTTCATGCCATCCTGCCGAGGCAGTTCGACGAGTACGTCTGGTTCGATCGCACCGAAGCGGTCCATCCTTTGGCGACCCGTGAGATCGAGGGCCTGCCGGACACCTACCCCTTCGGGCTTTAGCGCCGGCGGCAAGCGCTACAATGCCTCGACCGTGAGGCCGAGGTCGGCACCGACCCGATAGATCGACCCGTCCGGCATCTCGCTCCAGGTTTCATGGGTGATCGGTTCGGAGGCGACGACGACGGCCTTGTAGAAGCGCTTCGGATCGTGATGAACGTGGGGAAAGCCGCAAATCTCGCAGTCGTAGACGCCGTCGCGTTCGAGGTAATGGAGGGTGCGTCCCAAGCGCGTGCCGACGAGCTCACGACCATCGCTCAAAATAACGTTCAGACCGAGCGGCGTGGCCGGAGCGATCTCCCGGGACCAGGATCTCACCAGATCGACGCCTTCGCGCAGCGTCTCGATGAGCGGCCGATCGGGCCTTGTATCGCGCAGGCTGAGCAGCATACGGAAGAAATGCTCGCTGTCGGTGACGCCGCCGATCGCCGCGCGCTGTGCCGGGCTGATGGCAGCCAGCATTCGGTCGCGCAGTAGATCGAAGCTTGGCAAAGTCCCGTTGTGGACGAGGGCCAAGGACCCCTCGCTGAAGGGATGGGTGTTCTCGAGAGCCGGCGGCCCCACGGTCGCCCGGCGCACGTGGGCCAGGATCGTTTCCGCGTAGACGCGCGCGGCCGCGCGTCGAAAGTGTTCGCCGTGGTAGGCCGCCCAGGCCTGGCGTTCGATGTGCGGGCGGTGGTCTTCGTAGGTGGCCACACCCCAACCGTGGGCATGGCTGTAGCCGGCCTGATCCTGGCGGCTCTGCACCATCAAGGCGTTCTGCGCGTGGACCAGGGTGCATTCCACCTTGGTCGGTTCGCTGGCCCGAAACCCATACAGCCGGCACATTGTTGGCGCGCGATCCCAGTTTCATATTTGCGGTCACAACCAGCATAGGCCGTTCGGTCGGGCCTTGGGCTTGATCCACGTCATGGAAGAACGCCGGGCGAAACGCTATTTAACCTCATATGGCAGAAGAAAACGCCGACTTGTTTAGCGCCTTCGCCGAAGATCACGCCTTCCTCGGCACTTGCTTCCACGAACTCTCGCAAGCGCTGCGTGCCGGCGACCTTTCGACGGCACGCACCCTGGCCGCCCGTCTGGACAGAGAGGCGGGCGCCCACATCGCCTTCGAAGAAGAGCAATTCTACCCGGAGCTCGTGGGGCTCTTGGGCGAGGCCGAAGTCGAGCGCATGCATGCCGAACATCGCGACGGGCTCGAGGTGGTACAACGGCTTTGCAGCCAGGGGCCCGCTTCGGAGCCTTCCGAAGCCAAGCGCAGGCATTTGCTCACGCTATCGGAAGGAATGGAAACCCACATCGCCGATTGCGGCGACCTGTTCGAGGCGATGGGTCGGATCCCGCCGCGCGAGCAGGAATTGCTGCATGCGGCACTGGTCGAGTGGCGCCTCAGGCATCCCGAATGGCGGGCCTACGCCGCCTCGATCGGGCGGCGGCGGTCATCCGCGGCACTCGAAACATAGGCCGCTATCCGGCAAGTTCGAAGGCCCCGGAGAAGGGTGCACGCGATTGGACGATATGATCATGCCGCGCTCCCGCCTGCCGGTCGTGCCCCATTTATCCCTGCGGCTCGGCCGCGGCGAATCTCGCACCATCGCGCGCGTCGCGCAAAGACTGCTCGCCGATGAGCCGACGTTGAACGCCACGAAGCCGTTTGGTCCGCGCGTGGCAACCGGCCTCGGCGCATGGCCCGGGCTGGTTCTCGAGGACCATAGCGCGATCCGCCTGTTCGAACGGTCCGCCGACCTGTCGTACAGCTACCGGGCGCTGCTGCTGGCCGGCGAAGGCGATCTAGTCGCCATCGGGGTTCGGCGCAGCCCGGGTTTCGAACGCTATTGCCGCAAACAACTCGGCCTTGGCGCGCCCGAGGTGCTGATCCCGAAACCAGCTCAAGGCGCCAAGTCACTGGTCGGCCGTTGTTTGCAGGACAGCGAACTTCTCGACCGTGCGAGCCGAAAGGCCCGGCGGCACGGCGGCCTCAACGTCATTCCCTACATGGGTACGGGCGGTGTCTGGCGGTTGGCGGGCAGGATCGCCGACGCCGCGGACGTCGAAGTTCGGGTGGCCGCGCCGCCGCCGCGATTGACGCGGCGGGTCAATGACAAGTTATGGTTCGCCGCGCGGGTCACCGAACTCTTCGGCCGCGGGGCCTTGCCCCAAGCTTACGCAGCCTTCGGTCTCGCCGCCGCCGCGGGACGGGTCGCAGCCCTCGCCAAGCGATGCGCCGCCGTGGCGGTCAAGGTACCGGACAGCGCAAGCTCGGCGGGCAACATCGTCCTGAACTCGGCCGCGCTGACCGGGCTTTCGCCGCGCGGCCTCCGTGACACCATACGACAACGGCTTCGATGCACCGGGTGGCGCGGCTCGTTTCCCGTCATGGTCACCGCCTGGGAGACGCCGATCGTCGCCAGCCCATCGGTCCAGCTGTGGATTCCCGAACCCGGTCGCGCCGAAATCGTCATCGAGGGGATCTTCGACCAGTTCGTTCTGGGCACCGCAAGAGTCTTCGGCGGCGCCGCCCCGACGGCCTTGCCACGGCACTGGCAAGAACGTTTGGCCGATGAGGCCGGGAAGCTCGGCTTTCTGTTCCGAGAGTTGGGATACTTCGGCCGGTGCAGCTTCGACGCCATCCTAACCGGCCGCAGCGAGGCCGAAGCCGCTCTCCATTGGGTCGAATGCAACGGGCGGTGGGGCGGCACGTCGATCCCCATGACATTGGCCAATCGCCTGGTCGATGACTGGCGTCTCAGACCCTTCATCATCATCGAACGCAACGACTTGAGCGGGCCGGGACACAGCGTCGAGGGATTTCTCGGCGCCATCGAGGCGGACCTCTACGTGGCGGGCAAGCGCTCCTACGGCGCCGTGCTGTTGTCGCCGGGTCAGGTCGAGCGCGGCACGGGCTACGAGATGATGGTCATGGCCAAGACCCTGGAGGCCGCCGGCCAAAAAGCCGAAAGCCTGGCCCTGAAGCTAGCCGGGGACGCGGCCTGACGGGATCGTCGCACAACCGACCTGCTCCGGTTTCAATCGCGGTCTCCCACGTGGCGCTGGTGGGTGCGGCAAATGCTCTCCACCGTGCGGGCCACTTCTTCGTCCGCCAGCGGCGGCCGGCAGCGCACGCGGTTCCAGCAAAGCAGTAGCTCGAGGGCGACGTCCGGGTCGATCCCGTGCCACAGGAGGTGGCCGGTCAGCGAGGCGATCGCGTTGTTGCGCTCGCCTTCCGGCACGCCGTCGCGGACCAGATGGCGCCAGTGGATCAAGGGATGACCGGGCCGGCCGGCGTCGCCGAGACCCGGCCGTCGGAGCCAGAGTGGCAAGGGCGCCAACGGGGTTTCGTCCGGATGGTGGGAGACCTCCCAGGCGTAAGGCCTGCCCGATGGGTGAATCGACGGCGGCGCTACGACCAGGCCACCGTCGGCACGGAGATCGATGCCCGGTGCGAGACCGACCCTGTTGCGCGTCGGCTCGCCAGGATGTTCGAAATAGACATGCCGGCCGCCGCCGCCGGACAAGGCTTCGATCGTGTGCGGCAGCGCCCCGTGCTCGCGCTCGAGAGTGACCAAGCTGTCGTCGCCGCCGTGTCCCGGATCGATATCGAGCACGACCAGCCGCGAGATCGTGCCGGTAACGATGCCGACATTGGCCGACGGCCAACGCCGGACCCAGGCATGGATTTCGCCCTTTGTCGGCAGGCGATTCTGGAAGGCTTCCCATTTCACCAGTGGCCTTTTGCCGCGCGGCTCGATAGGAATGACCGACCAGCCGCGTTCCAGATAGGCCAAGGCCGACGACTCGAGCGCCTTGTCCATCGACAGTTTGCCCACTCGGTTTTTGTTGGTGGCCATCTGGAATGTGCCGAACGCTGTTAAGATGTGAGGCGCCACGCTGGCGCGACTGCTATGAAGTTCGTTATCGTTCCGACAGTCGTCAGAGCCATGACCTGCGTCAAGGCCCCACGGTGCCGCTCGCGTATTGCTTGACGCGGGATTAGCGGACGAAAAGCTGGCGGCGATTCTGTATGCGGAGGGAGCCGAATGCCAAGCCCAAAAGTCGAGAAAGCAAAACGGAAGGAGGCGTGGGCCGAAACCAAAGCCGCGGTCGGGGCCTATGCCAAACACCCCTGCGAAGCCACCGAGAAAGAGGTCAAGGCCGCGCTCGGCAAGGTCAAGCACCTGTGCACGCCCTGCCCGCCAGCCCAAGTGAAGCCGAAATCCAAGAAATCCTAACGGTCGGCGATCAGCTGCTTTGACGTGCCAGGTCAGGGGCGTTCGAGATCCATTTTCAGGCTCAGGAATTCGAGCAGGTCCTTGAGCGCAACGATCCCGACCAGCCGGCCGTCCTCGACCACCAGGAGCCGGCTGTTGCCGCCCCGGCGCATGATGGCAAGCGCCGCCACGGTATCGGTACCGGGCGCTATGCTGTTGTCCCGCGAACAGGGCACCATGATGTCGGCAACGCGTCGCTCGTGCCAATCCTCCCGGGGCACCTGGCGTACCTGCCGCGCGGTCACGAGGCCGAGCACCCGTCCGTCCTCGGCAACCGGAAAGAGATCGTAGTGAAAGCGGTAGATGTAGGTCTCGACCAGCTCGGCGATCGAAAGCGCCGGCGGCACGGCGATCGGATCGGCGGTCATGAAACGGGACACGGGCTCGCCTTCGAAGGCTTGGCGGGCCATCAGCTGGTGGTAGGAAGCGCCGGCCGCGCCGCGCAGGAAGAGGCCGATCAGGAACCACCACATGCCGCCGATGAATTGCCCCGAGAGAACGCTGAGAACGCCGAGAAAAATGAGCCCTAGCCCGAAAAATTCGCCGCTGCGCGCGGCGATCCTGGTGGCCCAGGCCAGGTCGCCCTTGGTGTGCCACAACGCGGCCCGCAACACCCGCCCGCCGTCCAGCGGAAAGGCCGGGACCAGGTTGAAGACCGCCACCACCGCGTTGATGAAGGTGAGATAGCGCGCCACGCCCAGCACGGCGACAGGAAGTGCTTTCGCCTGTGCAATCTCGGACAGGACGTAGAAACCGGCGGCCAGCGCAAAGCTTGCGATCGGGCCGGCGATTGCCACCAGAAACTCGACCTTGGCGTCGGCGGGCTCCTCTTCCATCTCGGCGACGCCGCCGAAGATGAACAGTGTGATTCCCTTGATCGACAGGCCGTAGCGGCGCGCGACCAGCGCGTGGGACAATTCGTGCAGCACGATCGAGATGAACAGTCCGATCGCGCCGACAGCGCCCATCGACCAATAGGCCGAGGGCCGGAGGCCGGCGTAGTAGCCGGGGAAAAACCCTTCGGCAAGCGACCAGGTGACGAGCAGCGCGAGCAGCAGCCAGCTTGCGTCCGCCTGCACCTTGAAGCCGAGCAGCTCGAACAGAACCATACGCTTACCGAACATCGGCGGGTGCCTCGCATCCCTCGACCCGGGCACACAGCCGCCGGGCGTCGCCTACGGCATGGGCCTTCTCGTCGTTGTCAAAGTAGGCGTAGACGTCGAGTCCGGCCTTGCGCCAGGTCAAGAGTCGCGCGGCCCAGTCGGCCAAGGCGCGGTCGTCATAGCTTCCCTGATAGGGGCCGCCCGGCCCGTGCAGACGCAGGTAGATGAAATCGGCCGTGATCTCGATCGGCGATCGCCGGCGGTCCAGCTCGTAGATGCAAAGGGCGACATTGCGGCGTTCGAGAAGTTTGTAGATCGCGGGCGTCGACCAGCTTTCGTCGCGCAACTCGAAAACATAGCGGCCGCCGCTCGGCAAGGCCGCCAGAAATGCCGCCAGACGGTCCGCGTCGGCGCGCCACCTCGGCGGCAGCTGAAACAGGATGGGGCCGAGCTTGTCGCCCAACGCTTCGATCGTCTGGAAGAAGCGTTTAGCGCTCGGCTCGGGATCGCGCAGCTTTTTCATGTGCGTGATGTAGCGGCTCGCCTTGCAGGCGAAGACAAAGCCGGGTGGCGTCGCGTCGCGCCAGGATGCCAAGGTCGGCGTGGTGGGCAGGCGGTAGAAGGTGCTGTTGATCTCGGTCGTCGCGAAGAAGCGTGCGTAGTGCGGCAGAAATTCCGCCGGCCGCATGTCGTCCGGATAGAACGGTCCCACCCAGTGGCGGTAGTGCCAACCCGAGGTCCCGATCAGGATTCCCGGGCCACGCCTCACGGCAAGGGATCGACGATGTGATGCTTGCCGATCGGCTCTACGGTCGTCGCCTGTGGCCCTTCGGCGCTCTCACCCTCGGCGACCACGAGGCGCACCTCCTGGCCGACCTCGAGCTTGTCGAACCTGCCCCGCGGAACGCTGTTCTTGTGAAAGTAGATCTCGCGACCGTCGGAGGCGGCGACAAAGCCGTAACCCTCGTAGGGGAAAAGGCGGACCACCTTGCCGTGCAGCGGCGCCTCGTGCGACTTGACGCGCCCGTCCAGCTTGCGCACGTAATCTTCGAGCTGTCGCTGCGCCGCGCCGAAGGCGTCGCGCAGGGCGACATAGACGTCCTCATGGGCATGCTTGTCCTTGGGGTGGCGGCTGACCACGAGTTCCTTGCCCGGCACGCCGATTTCGATACGCACGTGGAACAGCTTGCCCTTGTTGCGGCGCCGCTCGGGGGCTTCGATAACGACCCGACAGCTGGTGATATGGTCGTAGAAGGCTTCGAGCTTCGCGGCTTTTTCGCTGGCTCTGGCCTCGACGGCGTCCGAACGGTCCATGTTGCGGAAGCTGATCTGCAGCGGAATATCCATGGTCAGTGTCCTTCTCAGCCCTTGATACAGATGAACGGACGCAGGCGCGCCACCTTGCGAGCAAGCCCGGCTTGTTCCGCCGCATCGACGACCGCGTCGACGTCCTTGTACGCGCCGGGCGCCTCCTCGGCGACGCCGCGCATCGATCTGCTGCGGATCAGGATCCCGCGGGCGGCCAGTTCGTCGACCAGTTCGCGGCCGCGCCACTGCTTGCAGGCCTGGTGGCGGCTCATGGCTCGGCCGGCGCCGTGGCAGGCGGAGCTGAAAGCCCTCGCCTCGCTCTGCCGCACGCCGGCAAGCACATAGGAGGCGGTGCCCATGCTGCCGCCGATCAGGACCGGCTGCCCGAAGGGCCGCAGCGGCTCCGGCAGATCTGGATGGCCGGGGCCAAAGGCCCGGGTCGCGCCCTTGCGGTGAATGTAGACAGGCCGCCGCGCGCCATCGATCGCATGTTCCTCCAGCTTGCAGGTATTGTGCGACACGTCGAACAG
Source organism: Kiloniellales bacterium (assembly GCA_041617155.1). Taxonomy (GTDB): domain Bacteria; phylum Pseudomonadota; class Alphaproteobacteria; order Kiloniellales; family JAKSDN01; genus CAMYKD01. The sequence goes on along the minus strand of JBFJPL010000032.1, from coordinate 7,373 downwards.
CAAGTCGAGGCGCGCCGCGGGGAACAGCTCGGCGAAGACCTCGCGCGTCAGGTGGCTGATGATCTGCCGGTTGGCGAGCGCACAGTTGATGCCGGCGCGCATGGCGCCGAGATAGCGCTGGCCGATCGGTGAGGCGACCGGCGCACAGGCGAGCTCACGGTCCGGCAGCTCGATGCCGAGATCGGCGTCGGCGAGCGCCATATCGCGCAGGAACTCGGTGCCGATCTGGTGGCCCAGGCCGCGCGAGCCGCAGTGGATGCTGACCAGCACCTCGCCCTGCTTCAGCCCGAACCCGGCGGCCACCATCGGATCGAACACCTCCGCGACCTCTTGCAGCTCCAAATAGTGGTTGCCCGAACCGAGCGTGCCCATCTCGTCACGCTGGCGCCGCTTGGCGCGCGCGGATACCTCCTCCGGCTTGGCGCCGGCCATCCGGCCGCGCTCTTCGATGCGCGCGAGATCGACCGGCTCGCCATAGCCGCGGGCCACCGCCCAGGCGGCGCCGCCCAGGAGCATCGCTTCCATCTCGGGCTCGGTCAAACGAATGCCCCCGGTGCTCCCGACGCCAGCGGGAATCTTGGCGAAGAGCGCGTCGGCGAGCCTCTCGTTCGAGGCTTCGATCTCGGCGCGGCCGAGGCCTGTCAACAGGGCGCGCACACCGCAGGAGATGTCGAAGCCGACGCCGCCCGCGGAGATCACGCCGCCTTGGTCGGGATCGAAAGCGGCCACGCCGCCGATCGGAAAGCCATAGCCCCAATGGGCGTCCGGCATGGCGTAAGAGGCCTTCACGATCCCGGGCAGAGCAGCGACGTTCGTGACCTGCTCGTATACCTTGTCGTCCATCGCCTCGATCAACCGCTGGCCGCCGTAGATCACCGCCGGGACGCTCATGCGCCCGCTCGGCGCGATCCGCCATTCGAATTCCGAAACCCGTTCGAGTTTGGCGAGGTCCATGGATCACCGTCCCGAAAGTTCGTCAGACCGGCCGAACTCAGACGTCGACCACGCACTGGGCCAGCCAACCGCCAGCCGGCCGCCGCGCGACCTTGAGCGCCGTGAAGGTCGCGCCCTTGACCTCCGTTGCGGGCTCGTGGCGCGCCGCATCGATCGGTTCGCCCCAGGCCCGGGCGCGCAACCCGGTGCCACGGATATGCACGGCGAAGCGGCTGAACAGCATGCGCCTCGTGGCCATCTCGTAGACCAGGGTGTTGAGCCACTCGACCAAAAGAAATTCGATGTCGCGCGCCGCGCACTCCATCTCGACCATCCGCCGCGGCATGACGCCCCGGGGGTCCGTAATGGCGGCGGTCAGCGCCTGGGCGGCCTGCTCGAAAGCGGCCTCCGGTGTAGGCCCAAAGCCGCGCACGCCGGTATCGGCCTCGTGGGGAAACAGCTCCCAGCCGCGGTTGGCCGGTGCCGCGGAATCGGCTGCCTTGGCGAGCGTATGGGGCAACATGCTTGATGCCTTCCGACGACGGATCGTTCGATCGACCTTTCAGCTAGAGGTTAGTGGCGCCTCGGCGCCGTGCATTGATAGAGGTCAATCGGCGCCGCCTGTCTCGAAATACACAGGCCGCGCGGCGGGTTTAGGCGCCCAGCAAACGCTGCAGCTCGACGACCAGAAAAGCCGTGCTCGCGAGGAATCCGCAGTACGGCAGAATTTGCGGAACCGACCAGGCATCGTCTGGACCCGGCCCCCGCCGCTTGATCCGAATGAGCGCCAGGTTGACCAGCGCGAAGATGGTCAGAACGATCATGGCCGTGGCTTGGGCCAAGGTTTCGATCGGCAACCAGAGCGCCAGGGCCAGCACGGCGAGGCTGGCCACGGCGGTCGCCGCAAGCGGCGTCCGCGTGACCCGATTGACGCGGCCCAACACGGCCGGCAGCGCCTGCTGGCCGCTCAATCCATAGAGCACGCGCGATGCCATGATGATCTGGATGAGCGCGCCGTTGAGTGTGGCGAAAATCGCGATGGCCGTGATCGTGGCGGGGGAACCGCCGCCGGCCCGCTCATAGAGCAGAGTCAGTGGCGCTTCGCTGGCGGCCAGTTCAGCCACCGGCACCGTCAAGACCGCGACGACGGTCACGGCGACATAGAGCAAGAGCGTCAATGCGAGGGTCAGTACGATGGCAATCGGCAGGGTGCGCCGGACGTTCTTCACCTCCTCCGCCACGTTGACCATGTCCTCGAATCCGATGAAGGCATAGAACGCCAGGATCGCGCCCGCCAGGACACCTTGCCAGGCGGCAAGCTCGAAGGGCGGCAAGAGGTCGGGCAGGCGATGCTCGGAGTCCGCCAGGCCTTCCATGGCAACCCACACCACCAGTACCAGGCCGCCGATTTCGACGAGTGTAAGGACCGCCGCAGCGGCCACCGATTCGCCGATGCCCCAGGCCGCCAAACCACCCAGCAGCAGCGTCGCGAGCAATATGAGCAACCAGGTCGAAAGCGGCGCGAATTGCTGTCCGTAGCCGGCCGCGCCGGCCACGATGGCGGCGGCGGAAACAATCCCCGTGACGACGACCAGCAGGCCGACGACCAGCGCCAGCGCCGGCGAACCCAGGCCTTCGCGCACGTAGAGCGCCTCGCCCGCGCTCTTGGGATAGCGCGAGGACAGCTCGGCAAAGGAAAACGCACTGAGGCCGGCGATCAAAGCCGCCACGAGGAAGGAAACCGGGGCAAAAAGCGCCGCCCGGCCCGCCACCTTTCCGACCAGAACGTAGATCCCGGCGCCGATCGTCGTGCCCAGGCCATAGAGCGTGATCAGGGGTAAAGAGAGGCTGCGCCTCAGCTGTGTCGAGTCCGGCAGGGACGACGCCGGCCGCGTTGGCTCGCCCTCCGCGTCGCTCGTCGGTCGCCTTTCTTTTCCCGGACGCTGGTTCATCGGAGTCGGCCGAGCCCGTCGGCCAATCCGTTGACAAGCGCGTCCACGTCCGAATCGTCGTTGTAAGGGGCAAAACTGGCGCGTACGGTCGCCTCGATACCGAGGGCCTGCATAAGGGGTTGGGCGCAGTGATGGCCGCAGCGCAAGGCGACGCCCCGCTGGTCCAAGGCCCGGCAGATATCACGGACGTCGATACCGTCGACATGAAAGGAGACGACACCCCGCCGTTTTTCCAGGTCCACAGGTCCGACGACGCGGAGGCCGCGGATCGCCGCGAGGCCATCGAGCAAGCGGCCGGCCAGCCGCATCTCGTGCGCCGCCATCGCAGGCCAGTCTTGCCGGCCCAGCCAAGCGACCGCGGCGCCGAGTCCAACCGCGCCGGCAATCGGCGGCGTGCCGGCTTCGAATCTTCGCGGCGGGCCTGCAAAGGTGCTCTCGGTCAGGCTGACCCGCTCGATCATCTGCCCGCCGACCAGGAAAGGTGGCATCGCCTCCAGGAGGTCGAGTTTGCCCCAGAGTACGCCGATCCCCGTTGGCCCGAACATCTTGTGGCCCGAGAAGGCGTAGAAGTCGACGCCGAGGGCCTGAACGTCGACCGGCCCGTGCGGAATGCGCTGGGCGCCGTCAAGCAGGACTTTCGCGCCCACGCCGCGAGCCGCTTCGACGATGGGACCGACGCTGGTCAAGGCCCCGGTCACGTTCGAGCAATGGGTCAGGGCGATCAGGCAGCAGCGGTCGGTCACCAGGTCCGTCAGCCGTTCGAGGTCGAGACACCCGTCCGGGGTGATCGGCAGCACCCGCAAAACCACGCCACGGCGTTGCGCCAACTGCTGCCAGGGCAACAGGTTGCTGTGATGCTCCAGCACCGAAACAACGACCTCGTCCCCCCCGCCGAGCAGGGCGCCATAGGAATGGGCAACCAGATTTATCGACGAGGTCGTCCCGTAGGTGAACACGACCTCCTCCGGGCGATAGGCATTGATGAATTGGGCAACCTCGGCGCGCGCGCCCTCGTAGGCCGAAAACGCCGCGCGGGCGAGACGATGGAGGCCGCCGTGGACGTTGGCCCGCTCACTGGTCTCGAATCGGTGAAGTCGGCCAAGCACGGCCTCGGGAACCTGCGAGGTGGCGGCGTTGTCCAGGTAGTGAAGCGCGGGATCAGCGAGCGCGGGAAACTGGGCCTTGAACGCAGCCACATCGAAATCAGCCGACTGCACGCTTTGATTCGGAGTTTGCATATCCCGCTCCTGAGGCGCCGTGGACGGCGGTCAACGTCCGACGGTTTGCTTGTGCCTTATTCTTTAGGACCAGCGGCTGTATGTCATGGCCGCTTTGACGCGCGTCTCGGCAAGTTCGAGCGCTGCGTCCCGCGGCGAGCGCCCGGAGTCTCTGGACATGTCCAGGCACAGCCTTGTGTTCGCCCGGACCTTCTCTTGTATGGTGTTCAGGGCTGTCGCCTCGGTACCGCCGTGGTACTCGACCGCGGCGCAAATTACGCCACCGGCGTTGGCAATAAAGTCGGGGACAGAAAGCACGCCGCGCTTGTGCAGAACCGCCTCGGCCTCTTGCGTTACCGGTATGTTGGCGCCCTGGACCACCAACTTGGCTTTGAGGCGTTCGACGTTGTCCGGCCGGATCACGTCGGGTCGCGCGGCCGGTATCCAAATTTCGCAGTCGACGTCGAGGACAGCGTCGCGATCGAGCTTTTGCCCCTTCGAGAAGTCCGCCACACTGCCGCCTGCGGACTTGTGGGCGATCAAGCGTTCGACTTCGATGCCGCCCGGATCGGCGAGCGTGCCGTGCGAATCCGTGGCGGCAACCAGCACCGCGCCCCGGTCGGCGAGAAAGCGCGCCGCGTGCTTGCCGACCGAGCCGAAGCCCTGCACGACGAAGCGGGCGCCCCGAAGATCAAGATCGGCGTAGTCGGCCGCGACCTCCGTGGCGATCGTCACGCCAAGTCCGGTCGCACCGATTTCATCGAGTGGGATTCCGCCGATCTCGGGCGGCAATCCCACGGATCGGCCGATCTCATCCTGGATCCAGGCCATACAGGTTTCGTCGGTCCCCATGTCGGGCCCGGGAATGTAGTCCGCCAGGGCGTCGATCGCACAGGCAAACGCCCGGATCAGCCGTTGCTTCTTGTCCGGTCCCATATGCGGATCGGCGAAAATCACCGACTTGCCGCCGCCGTGCGGCAGCCCCGCGGCCGCGTTTTTCAGCGTCATGGCGCGCGCCAGGCGAAAGCATTCCGCCGTGCTGACATCGGGTGCCAGGCGCACGCCGCCGATCGAAGGACCACAGGCCACGTTGTCGACGACGACGACCGCCTTGAGTTCGATCGAAGGCTCGTAGATTTCGACGATCTTGCTGGGCCCCAGCTGGTCCGCGAAGCAAAAGCTCTTGTCCATGGAGTCGCCTCTCCCTGCTGTCCGGTCGGCGATCACGCGGACCGCTCGAGATCGGCGATCGCGGTCGCGAGGAACCGCGTGGCCTCGCCGCCCATGACCGCGCGATGGTCGAAGGTAAGCGACAATGGAAGTGCCCTGCGTACAACCGGCCGACCGCCCTCGGCGACGACCCGCTCGTGAATCCGACCGGCACCAAGGATCGCACACTGTGGCGGAACGACGACCAGAGCCGCATGCTGACCGCCGAACATGCCGAAGTTCGATACCGTGATGGTCGCGCCGCGAAGCTCCTCCAGCGGCACGGTCCGTGCCTTGACGTCCGCCTTCATGGCCTCGAGGCCGCGGCGCAGGTCGGCCGGGTCACGGTTTCCGACGTCGCGCAACACCGGCACGAACAGCCCGTCTTCGGTATCCATGGCGATGCCAAGGCCGATCGTCTCGTGAAGCTTCCGACCCTTGTCGAGGCCCAGATACCAGGCATTCAGGGAAGGCTCGGCCACACAGGCCGCAACGACGGCGCGAATCAGGCGCATGGTCGGGTCGGTTTCCGGCGGCCAGGCATCGATGTTTGCCACATCGGTGACCGTGGCGGGCACGACCTCGGCATGGGCCCGCGCCATGTTCTGGGCCATGGCGCGGCGCACGCCACGCAGCGGCTCGAGTTCCCCTGCCTGCGACACAGCGGCCGCGGCACGCTCGACATCGCCGGTCGTAGCGGAACCGTCCGGTCCAGAGGGACTGACCAGTGCCAGATCCACGCCCAGGCGACGGGCCAGCGCGCGAACCGCCGGCGTCGCCTTGGCCCCCTTGACCCGCGCCGCAACCGGCGCCGGTCGCTCGGCTGCAGACTCTTGCGCCTCGGGGATCGTGCCGACCACGGTCCCGCTATCGGCTTGTTCGGCCTCGTCAAAATCGACCAACGGCGCAGCGATTTGCACGATGTCGCCGGGCGCGCCGTATAGCTTGGCGATGCGGCCGGACTGTGGTGCGGGGACTTCCACAACCGCCTTTTCCGTTTCCACCGAGACCAGCGGCTGGTCGGCCACGACATGATCACCGACGCCGACATGCCAGGCGACGATTTCGGCCTCCTGCAGGCCCTCGCCAAGGTCGGGGAGCTTGAAAGTCGTCATGAGTAGGCCATGACCTCCTGGGCGGCGTCGATGATGCGGGCCGCGCTCGGCATGTAGTGGTGCTCCAGCCTTGGCAGCGGCATGATCGTGTCGAACCCGGCGACGCGCTTGACCGGCGCCTGCAAGAACACAAGGCCTTGGTCGGCGAGACGGGCGGCGATTTCAGCGCCGAAGCCGGCGCTGAGCGGCGCCTCCTGTACGATCACGCAACGCCCCGTGCGCTCGACGGAAGTGAGGATGGTCTCGATGTCGAGCGGCCTCAGCGTGGCCACGTCGATCACCTCGGCCTCGATGCCCTCCCGGGCCAAGGACTCGGCGGCGGCCAAGGTCTCCACGATCATCGCGCCCCAGCTGACCAAGGTTAGCTCGCGCCCCTCGCGCAGCACGAAACAGGCGTCGAGCGGCGCCGCGCCGCCGTCGTCAGCCACCTCCTCTTTGGGCGCACGGTAGATTCTCTTTGGCTCCAGAAACACGACCGGATCCGGATCGCGGATCGCGGCGAGCAAGAGGCCATAGGCACGAGCCGGCGAAGAGGGCATGACGACGCGAATACCGGGAATGTGGGCGAACAGGGCCTCGAAGCTTTCGGAGTGGTGCTCGGGGGCATGGATCCCGCCGCCATAGGGCGCGCGCAGCACGATCGGGCAGGAAAGCCGGCCCCGGGTGCGGTTGCGCAGGCGCCCGGCGTGGTTGAGCATTTGGTCGATCGCCGGGTACATGAAGCCCATGAACTGAAACTCGACGACAGGCCGAAACCGCTGGGCGCCAAGACCCACCGCGAGCCCGGCCAAGAGCGCTTCCGAGAGTGGGGTATCAAAGACGCGCTGGTCACCGAAGCGTTCGATCAGGCCATCGGTCGCACGAAAGACACCGCCGTCCACACCGACGTCCTCGCCGAGGATCAGCACCTGCTCGTCCGCCTCCATGGCACGGGCCATGGCCATGCG
>JBFJPL010000031.1:0-41810 GCA_041617155.1 Kiloniellales bacterium | reverse complement strand
TCCTCCAGCTCGCAGACCATCTTGTCGGCGTTCGTGACGAAGTAGGGCGAAAGGTATCCGCGGTCGAACTGCATGCCCTCGACGACGTCGAGTTCGGTACCCAGCGACTTGGCCTCTTCCACCGTGATCACGCCCTCGTTGCCGACCTTCTGCATGGCCTCGGCGATCATGTCGCCGACCTCCTTGTCGCCGTTGGACGAGATCGTGCCGACCTGGGCGATCTCTTCCGAGGTCGAAATCGGCTTCGAGCCTTTTTTGAGTTCGGCGACCACGGCCTCGACCGCCAGGTCGACACCGCGCTTGAGGTCCATCGGGTTCATGCCGGCGGCATCCGCCTTGCAGCCCTCGCGCACGATGGCCTGGGCCAGTACGGTCGCCGTGGTGGTGCCGTCACCGACCAGGTCGCTGGTCTTCGAGGCGACCTCGCGCACCATCTGGGCGCCCATGTTCTCGAACTTGTCGGCAAGCTCGATCTCCTTGGCGACGGTCACGCCGTCCTTGGTCGTGCGCGGCGCACCGAAGGCCTTGTCGAGCACCACGTTGCGGCCCTTGGGGCCGAGCGTGATCTTGACCGCGTCGGCCAGAATGTTCACTCCACGAAGCATCCGATCGCGCGCGTCGGCCGAAAATCTGACTTCCTTGGCAGCCATGACTCCTCTTCCTCCTCTATTCCAATATGCCCATGACGTCGGATTCCTTCATGATCAGAAGGTCCTTGCCGTCGACCTTGACCTCGGTGCCCGACCACTTGCCGTAGAGCACTCGGTCGCCGGCCTTCACGTCAGGTGGCGTGATCTTGCCGTCCTCGTTTCGGGCGCCGGGGCCGACTGCCAGGACCTTGCCCTGCATCGGCTTTTCCTTCGCCGTATCGGGAATGATGATTCCGCCTGCGGACTTTTCCTCCTGGTCGAGCGCCTCGACCACGACGCGGTCGTGCAACGGCCTGAATTTCATGACCCTTATCTCCTCCCCAAAGATCGAAGTTCGACCTCAAAAGCCGGTTTTACTTTACCAGCCAGCGAATTTTAGCACTCAACATGAGAGAGTGCTAACGCGCATATATATAGCCTTCCGGCAGGTGTCAACTGCCGCCGCGAAACATTTCGCCCGACACCAGCCGTTCGGCTGGCGGGGATCTAGAGCTGGGCCGGCCGGTCAAACCGGCGAGCGGTTCCTGACGTCGTAGCGGCGCTCGAAGCGGGCCAGTTCGCCCGGACCCAGCCGAACTCTCAAATGGGCGAAATCCGCGTCGTCCCGGCGGCCCAAGACCGCGCCATGATCATAGAGCCAAGCCAGCGCCGAACCGTCGCCATGGGGTATCGTGAGTTCGACGATTTCCTGATGCCCGGTGATCTGCTCGGCGACGCGCGCCAGCAGGTCTTCCAGCCCGTCGCCGGTAATGGCGGAGACCGCGACCTGATCGGGCTGTCTGGCAGCTTGGCCGGTCACCGCTTCCCGGCTCTTGGAATCCAACAGATCGATCTTGTTCAGAACTTCGATCACGTGGTGCGCCTGGCTGTCCTCGAGTCCCAGCTCCGCCAGTACCTTTCGGACATCTTGGCGTTGCGCCTCGCTGTCGGGATGGGCGATATCGCGCACGTGCAGGATCAGATCGGCCTCCGCGACCTCCTCCAGCGTGGCGCGGAAGGCGGCCACCAGGCCGGTTGGCAAGTCCGATATGAATCCGACCGTATCGGACAGGATGATGTCGTGGCCGGTTGCCAGGCTGACCCGGCGCATGGTCGGATCGAGCGTGGCGAAGAGCTGGTCCCGGGCCCGCACCGCCGCCCGGGTCAGACGGTTGAACAGGGTCGACTTGCCGGCGTTGGTGTAACCGACCAGGGCGACCACCGGGTAGGGCACTCGCCGCCGGGCCCTGCGATGCAGATTGCGGGTGCGCCTAACTTTCTCCAGGTCTTGCTTGATCCGGGCGATACGCTCGGAGGTCAGGCGGCGGTCGATTTCCAGCTGGCTTTCGCCCGGACCGCCGAGAAACCCGAAACCGCCGCGCTGGCGCTCCAAGTGGGTCCAGGAGCGCACGAGCCGGGAGCGCTGGTAGGTCAAGGCCGCCAGCTCGACTTGCAGCATGCCCTCCTTGGTGCGCGCGCGGGCACCGAAGATTTCCAGGATCAGGCCGGTGCGGTCGATCACCTTGCATTGCCACGCCCGCTCCAGGTTGCGCTGCTGAATCGGGCTGAGTGCGCTGTCCACGACGCACAGCGAGATCTCTTCCGCGGATATCAGCTCACCCAGAGTCGCCACCGCGCCCTTGCCAATAAGGGTCGCCGGCTGCGGCCTGGAGACCCGCAACACCTGGCTGTGAACGACGTGCAGGTCGATGGCGAGCGCCAGACCGACCGCTTCCTCGAGCCGCGCGCCAGCATCGCGCGACCGCCGGTTGTCGCCGGGCAAATCGGGACAGATCACCAAAGCCCGCTCGCGGCTGCCGTTCCGGCCGGCCACGTCGTTCAACCTCCGGCTAGCGGCACCGTTTTCGCACGCCGAGCTGTGCTTGCCGTCAATCGTTCTCGGTCTCCTCCTTGGCGCCTTCGAACAGCTGAACCGGCGAGGCCGGCATCACGGTCGAGATCGCGTGTTTGTAGACCAGCTGCGAATGCGCGTCGCGCCGCAGCAGTACCGAAAAGTTGTCGAACCAGGTAATGATGCCCTGCAGTTTCACGCCGTTGACGAGAAAGACAGTGACCGGGACCTTGTTCTTTCTGATGTGATTAAGAAAAACGTCTTGGACGTTCTGCGACTTTTCTGCAGCCATCAATACCCCCTTTTTGTTGTCGTTCTGCGCATTCGCTTGTCCACCAGTTCTGGTATCCCCCATCCCGGAGCCAATCCGGCTAGCTGGCGTGCCAGCACCCAAAAAACACTCACCGAAGGCACAGAGTTGCACCAGTAACATGGTTTTTCGGCAAAGGAAATCTATGAACCGACCAAAAGCCCGGCCAAAGCGGCGCAGGATTCGACATGGCGCCGGGGCATGGCATCGCCGAACTCGGCGGCCGCCGGCGGTTCCGGCCGCAGCAAAACCGGCAAGCATCCGGTGTTGACCGCGCAACGCATGTCGATGTCGGTGTCGCCGACGAACCAGACGTCGGGCCCGCGACTCAGCCCACTACCCGCCAACGCCAGTTCCACGGGCTCGATCGCCGGCTTATCCCGCACGGCGTCGTTGGCCCCGACCAGGCGGTGAAACAGCCTGGCCCAGCCCAGATGATCGGCCTCGCGGCGCAGGAGATAGCCCTTCTTGTTGCTGACCACGCCCAGGAGGTAGCCGGACTCGGCCAAGCGACCGAGCATGTCGCCGGCCCCCAAACGCTCCCGCAGCTTGTTCAGGTGGTCGGCCTCGAAGCTCTTGTAGAAGACTGCCATGGCTTCCTCGGCGCGTTTGCCAAACAGCAGCGGGAAGGCATCGCGGGCCGAGGCCCTGACCCGCTCGCGGGTCTCCTCCAGGCTCCACGGCGCGTGGCCCATGGCATCGAAGGTAACCGAAAGGGCGTGGTGTATCACCTGCCAGGTATCGACAAGAGTGTTGTCCCAATCGAACAGCAGAGCCCGCGGCCGGTCCACGGTCACGCGCTGTCCTTCAAGCCTTGTACGAAACCCTCGTACTGCGCGCGCAGCTTGGTGGTCAGTATCCCCGGATGGCCGTTGCCGACAGGCTGGCCATCTATGCGGGTTACCGGCAGGACGAAGTTTGTGCTGGAGGTGATGAAGGCCTCCCGCGCTTTGCGAGCCTCTTCGACCGTAAAAGCGCGTTCGGAAAAGGAGATACCCTCCCCGTCCAGAAGATCCAGCAGGCGCAGGCGCGTAATGCCGTTAAGGATCGCGTTGCTGACGTCGCGGGTCACCAGTTCGCCCTCCTGGGTGACGATCCAGGCATTGGTCGAGGTGCCCTCGGTGACCTGGCCGTCGGGGTCGATCAGCCAGGCTTCATAGGCCCCGGCTTCCACGGCTTGTTGTTTGCCTAACACATTAGGTAGAAGCGATACTGACTTAATATCACAACGTTTCCACCTCAAATCGGGCACCGTGATGACGCCGACCCCTTCGGCCAGGACCTTGTCGCTCGGCGGTTTCATCTGGCGCGTGGTCATGACCAGCGCCGGTTTCGCGGTCTTCGGAAACTTGTGATCTCGCGGCGCGACGCCCCGGGTGATCTGCATGTAGAGGAAGCCGTTCGTGAGACGGTTGCGACGCATCAGCTCGCGGCTGGCCAGCTTGAGGGCTGGCCGGGACATGGGCGTGGCGATCCTGAGTTCGCCCAGCGAGCGTTCCAGCCGGTCCAGATGCGGGTCTTCGTCGACCAAAGTGCCGTTGGCCACGGGGACCACCTCGTAAACCCCATCGGCGAACTGATAGCCCCGATCCTCGATATGCACGGCGGCCGCGCCGTGCGGTACGTAGCGTCCGTTGACGTAAGCCTGACGTGGCATGGACTCTTCCCTTGCGCTGCGGCCTAGAAGAACTCGAGCTTGACCGCGAAAATCTTCTCGACCTTCTTAACCGCCTCCGTCGCGGCAAAGATCATGACCAGGTCGCCGGCGCGGACAACGGTGTCGCCGCGCGGGATGATGACCTCGTTCTCGCGAACCAGGGCCGCGACCAGGACCCCATGGGGCAGCTTGGCCTCCCGGATCGGTACCCCCACCAGGCTCGAGGTCTCCAGAGCCTCTGCTTCGATGAGCTCACCAAAGCCTTCCGACAAGGTATGAACCGAGCGTATGCGCCCGCGCCGAACATGCTGGAGAATGGTCGATACCGTGATCACCCGTGGGCTGACCACGGTATCGATACCGAGCGAGTCGACCAGCGGCGTATAGGAGGTCTTGTTGATCAAGGTGACCACCCTCTGGCAGCCGAAGCGCTTGGCCAGCAACGAGGTCAGGATATTCACCTCGTCGTCGTTCGATACCGCGATGACAGTCTCCGCCCGGCCGACGTTGGCCTCCTGCAGGATATCGGTGTCGAGCGCGTCGCCGTGGATCACCACTGTGCGCTCCAGGGTTTGAGCCACCAGTTCGGCGCGCTTCTTGTCGAGCTCTATGAGGTTGAGCCGAACGTGCCGGTGATTTTCCTCAACCATCTTGGCCAAGTACAGGCCGATGTTGCCGCCGCCCACCACGGTGACCCGCCGGGCTTCCTTTTCGTCGTGCCCGAACGCCGTCATGGAGCGGCTGAGGTGGGCGGCATCGGCAACGAAGTAGACGTTGTCGCCGGTCTGCAGTTCGTCCTCGGGCGCGGGAACGAAGCCTTTTCCGTCCCGGGAAATACCGACGATCACGATATGCAGGTCGGGAAACAGGTCGGTCAGTTGGCGCAACGGCGTGTTGAGGATCGGGCATTCCTCCGTGCAGTGGACCCCGATCAGGCTGACCTGACCGTCGGCCAGGGGAATCACATCGAAGGCGCCCGGAACCTGGAGCCGGCGGCTGATCGCGCGGGCTACCTCGATCTCCGGCGAGATGATCACATCGATCGGCATGTGATCGCGGCTGAACAAATCGGCCCACAGCGGCTGCAGATAGCTCTGGTGGCGCACGCGGGCGATCTTGGTCGGCACGTCGAACAGCGAGTGGCAGATCTGACAGGCGACCATGTTGACCTCGTCGGCGTAGGTCACCGCGATCACCATGTCGGCATCCCGCGCGCCGGCGTTTTCCAGGACATCGGGATGGGAGGCGAAGCCGACCAGGCCTTTGACGTCCAGGGTATCGACGATCTTGCGCACCAGTTCGGCCGATTGATCGATGATGGTGACAGAGGCATCCTCGCCGGCGAGGTAGCGGGCGATATTGAAGCCGACTTGGCCCGCGCCACAAATAATGACTTGCATAGGAAGCGATCCTGAACCTTGCTGGTGCTACTGGCGCTCGGTGGAGGAAAGGCCCAGCGAGCGCAATTTGCGGTGCAGGGCCGAACGCTCCATGCCGATGAAGGCTGCGGTGCGTGAAACGTTGCCGCCGAAGCGCGCGACCTGTGCCTCGAGGTACTGGCGTTCGAAAATCTCTCGTGCCTCGCGTAGAGGCAGGGACATGATCTCCTGGCCGGCGTTGTCGGCGCCGAGCATCGGGGCGATCGACCCGATGTCCGGCGGCAGCATGTCGGCATGCACGGGATCGCCAGCTTCGCCCGGCGCCATGATCAAGATCCAATCCACCACGTTGCGCAACTGGCGCACGTTGCCGGGCCATTCGTAAGCTTGCAAGCCGGCAATGGCGTCGTCAGACAAGATGCGCGGCGGCAAGCCGGCGAGCTCGGCGGAACGCGCCATGAAGTGCCGCGCCAGAATCGGTATGTCTTCTCGCCGCTCGCGCAGCGCTGGGACACGGATCGGCACCACGTTGAGCCGGTAAAAGAGGTCCTCGCGAAAGCTGCCCTGGCGAATCTGTTGCGGCAGATCCTGGTTGGTCGACGCAATCACGCGGACATCGACCTCGACGCGTTTCTGGCCGCCGACCCGCTCGAAGGTCGGTTCCTGCAGCACGCGGACGATCTTGCCCTGAGTTTCGAGCGGCATGTCCGCGACCTCGTCGAGCAGCAGCGTGCCGCCGTGAGCCCTTTCGAAGGTGCCGAGCTTCGCCGGTTCGTTCCGACCCCTGGCCCCTGCCTCCACGCCGAACAACTCGCTTTCCAGGCGGTCGGGATGCATGGTCGCGCAATTGAGCACGACGAACTGCTCGCCGCTGCGCCCCGAGCTGTCGTGCAACTGGCGCGCGACAATCTCCTTGCCGGCGCCCGGTGGCCCGGTGATCAGCACGCGGCTGCCGGTCGGCGCCACCTTTTCGATGGCGTGACGGATCTGGTTGACGGCGAAGGAATCGCCCAGCAGTTCGGCGGCCGGCCCGACCCGCTGCCGCAGTTCCTCGATCTCCATCCTCAGGCGGGCCGCTTCGATACCGCGTCGGACCACCAACAGCAGGCGGTCGGCCTTGAACGGCTTTTCGATGAAATCATAAGCACCGTAACGGATCGCGCTGACCGCAACCTCGATTGTGCCGTGGCCGCTGATCATCACCACCGGAAGGGCCGGATGTTCTTGCAGCATCGCCTGCAACAGTTCCAGGCCGTCGAGCGTGCTGTTATGCAGCCAGATGTCCAGGATGACCAAGCTGGGGCAGCGCGAACGCATGGCCTCCAGCGCCGCATCGCTATTGCCGGCTTCGCGCACTCTGTAGCCCTCGTCCGACAGGACGCCATTGATCAGCATGCGGATATCGGCCTCGTCGTCGATGACAAGGATGTCATGCGCCATGTCCGGGGACCTTCTCGCTGGACATTGGCTCGAGCTTTTCCGTCGCGGCGTCACGCTCGTCGCCCGATGGGAAGACCAGTGTGACCTTGGCGCCGCCGGCGTCCGAATCCTCTAGGTGCAGATCGCCGCCGTGATCCTCCATGATCTTCTTCACGATGGCGAGTCCGAGGCCGGTGCCGCGGTCTCGGGTCGTGACATAGGGCTCCGTCAAACGTTGGCGTTCCGCCTTCGGCAAGCCGCGACCGTTGTCCTCGATGACGATGGAGCGATACCGCTGGTCGCCGCTCAAGCGCAAGGTGATCTGGCCGGGCCGGCTTTGCTTGTCCTGCGCATCGCGTGTCTCGATCGCCTCGATCGCGTTCAGCAGAAGGTTGGTCAGCGCCCGGCCAACCTGCTGGCCGTCGCAGGCAATCACTATGGGATCTTCCGGCAACTCGACCGTGAACGCGATGTCCGGGTGGGCGTTGCGCTGCAGGAACACCGCCTGGTCGATCAGGTGACCGAGATCCGCCCAATCCATGACCGGTTCGGGCATGCGGGCGAAAGATTTGAACTCGTCGACCATGCGGTCGATATCCGCGACGTGGCGGACGATCGTGTCCGTGCAGACCTTGAAGGTATCGGCATCTTTGTCGATTTGAGACAGGTACTTGCGCTTGAGCCGCTCGGCGGCCAGTTGGATCGGCGTTAGCGGGTTCTTGATTTCGTGCGCGATGCGACGCGCCACGTCCGCCCAGGCGGCCTTGCGCTGTGCCGCCAACAGCTCGGTGATGTCGTCGAATGTAACGACGAAGCCGATGATGTTCCGCTGGTCCAGTTCTGGCGCCACACGGAAGAAAAGCGTCCGGTCGCTGCCGTCGTCCTGGGGCAAGCCGATTTGCCGTTCGCAGATCCGCTGGGGCTTGCGGCGTGCCTGGGCGATCAATTCTGCAATCTCCGGCAATTTGCTGGAAAGATCCCGTCCCTGCAGCGTCTCGGAGTCGGCTGACAGGAGGTCGCAGGCGCGGCGATTCGAATGCGTGACACGACCGGCGCGGTCCAAGCCGATCACGCCCGAGGAGACGCCGGACAGGACCGCCTCGATGAAGCGGCGCCGCGAGTCGATCTGAAGGTTGGCTTCCAACAGCTGGCGCTGCTGGCTTTCCAGCTTGCCGGTCATGCGGTTGAACGACCGGGAGAGCGAACCGATTTCGTCGCGGCTATCGCCGAGCTCGACGCGCGCCGCGAGATCGCCGGCGCCGACCCGGTCGGCCGCCGAGATCAGACGGCCGATCGGCCTGGTCAAGTAGGTGGCGAAATCGAGCCCGGCCCAAATGGCAGCCAGCAGCAGCAGCAGCGCCACGACGGCGAAGATCAAGGCAAAGGAGATCTGCAGGTCGGCCCGCTTGCCTTCCAGGTCCTCGTAGACCTGTGCCGCGGCGCGGCTCTTGTCCATGTGTCCCAGAACCCGCGGATCGACCAGGCGCCCGACATAAAGAAAGGTATCGGTGTAGCCGTCGAGGCGCACCAGCGCGCGGACCCGATCCTCCGTGTCAGCGGTCAGTATGACCACCTCCCCGTCGCGTGCGCGGCTGAGCGCCCAGTCCGGGATCTGCGGATCGAAATCCAACAGCAGGCTGAACCCGGCGCGCGCCAAGACGCGACCCGATCCGTCGAACACCACAGCCTCGGTGAGCGAGCGAATGGTCGCCTGGGCCGCGACGTACTGATTGAAGCGTTGGGCGTTGGACAGCAGGACCGGACCGCCCCGGTTGAGGTCCTGCGCCATGGCCAGGACATCGGCGCCGATCGTCTGGCGGTGTTCCTCCAAATAGGCCTGCGCAACGGCGAAGGACTCCTTGACCGCCGTGCTGACGCGCTTGCTGAACCAGCCCTGCAGACCGAAGTCGAACAGAATCACCGAGAACAGCGCGACGATGATGGTCGGCGTTATGGCGACCAGGCTGAAAAGGCCAACTAGGCGGACGTGCAGGCGCGCTCCGGCGGCGCCGCGCCGGCGGGCCATGTAAAGAATTACCAGGCGTCGGATGATCAGCCCGGCAAGCCCGAGCAGCAGCACCATGTCGAGGTTGATCAGGGAAAGGATCACCCAGGGCTCGACCCGACCCGGCAGGTTTCCGGTCATGGCCGCGAAGGTGGTCACGCCCGAGGTCACGGCCGCGACCAGCAGGACAATGGCCAGCTTGCGCTCGAGTTTGACCCGGTGCATCCATGTGGTCAGACGCAAGAATTTGCCGGGCAGCGGCGATTCGATCACCGACCCACCCGGTCCGGCTGACGCACTTTGCTGTTGTAAATTTGCCACAGCCTATTTAAGGCCTCGCAGAACCCGAATGTCCAGTTCCCGAATCTTCTTGCGCAGCGTGTTCCGGTTCAGCCCGAGAAGCTTGGCGGCCTGCACTTGGTTGCCGTTGGTGGCCGCGAGCGAAAGCTCGATCAATGGCCGTTCCACTTCGTGCAGCACCCGGTCGTAAAGGCCGGCGGCCGGTAGGCTGTCGCTGTGCGCCGCGAAGTAGTCCCCGAGATGGCGTTCGACGGCCTCGGCCAGGGATTCGCCGGCCGGAATACCCGGCCTGTGCTCGGCGATCGTTTCGCCGAGCTCGCCACGAACTACCTCGAGGCCGATGGTCTCCTGGCTGTAGAGGGCGGCGAGGCGGCGTATGAGGTTCTCCAGCTCGCGCACGTTGCCGGGCCAATGATAGCTTTTGAGTAAGGCCATCGCCTCGCCCTCGAGTGACTTGACCGGCAAGCCTTCGCTTTCCGCCTGGGCGAAGAAATGGCGGACCAGATCCGCGATGTCGTCGCTCCGTTCGCGCAACGGCGGCAGACGGATCGGCACGACGTTCAGGCGATAGAACAGGTCTTCACGGAACAGTCCTTGCCGGGCCAACTGTTGCAGGTCGCGATGGGTCGCGGCGATGATTCGGGCATCGGCACGGATCGGTGTGCGCCCGCCGACCGTGGTGAATTCGCCTTCCTGCAGGACGCGCAGCAGGCGGGTTTGCGCGTCCAATGGCATATCGCCGATCTCGTCGAGGAACAGGGTGCCGCCGGTCGCCTGTTCGAAGCGCCCGGTGGCGCGGGCCATGGCGCCCGTGAAGGCGCCCTTTTCGTGGCCGAACAGCTCACTTTCGATCAGCTCCCGCGGCACCGCCGCCATGTTGATGGCGACAAAGGGCCCCTGGCGCCGCTTGCCGTAGTCGTGCAGGGCCCGGGCAACCAGTTCCTTGCCGGTGCCGGATTCGCCATAAATCATGACGCTGAGGTCGGTCATCATGAGTCGGGCCAGGACACGATAGATTTCCTGCATCGCGGCCGAGCGACCGATCAGCGGCAACTGCTCTTCGGTGCCGTCGGCGGCTTTCGCCGCCGACTTCTCCGCGGCGGCGGCCGGTTTGGGCTCGGTCAGGGCGCGTTCCACAACGTTGATCAACTCGCGCAGGTCGAAGGGCTTGGGCAGGTATTCGAAGGCGCCGCGTTCGGTCGCCTTGACGGCGGTCAGCAACGTGCTGCGCGCGCTCATTACGATGATGCGGATGCCCGGGCGCAGCTTTCGGATCCGCGGGATCAGGTCGAGGCCGTTCTCGTCCGGCATCACCACGTCGGTAATCACCAGATCGCCCTCCCCGTCCTTGACCCACTGCCAAAGAGTCGCGGCGTTGCCGGTGGTCCGCACGCTGTGTCCCTGCCGGCCGAGCGCCTGGGTCAGGACCGTGCGGATCGCGCGGTCGTCGTCGGCGACCAGGATGGTCGCGGCGCTCATGTCGGCCTCGCTTCGGCCGGTGCAACCGGCAGCAACAGACGAAACATCGTGCGCCGAGGCTGGCTTTCAAACTCGACCACGCCGCCGTGGTCGCCGACGATCTTCGCGACCAGGGCCAGGCCCAGCCCTTTGCCGCCCGCCTTGGTGGTCACGAAGGGGTCGAAAAGATGAGGCCGCAGTTCCTCCGGGATGCCAGGGCCGTTGTCCTGAACGCCGATCATCAGGGGCAACTCGACCCGCTGTTCGCTGCCAGGAACCGCCAGGCGCACGCCGTGGCGGTAACTGGTTGAAAGAACGATCTCGCCGGCCTCGCCGGGGGCCGCCTCGGCCGCGTTCTTGACCAGGTTCAACAGCACCTGGATCAAGAGGTCGCGGTTGCCCAGGACCGGCGGCAACGAGGGATCGTAGCGTTCGATGACACGCACGTCGGGCGCGAAGCCCGAGCGCGCCAAGCGGCGGACATGTTCGAGTACCTCGTGAATGTTGACCGCCGTACGGGAAATCGGCTGATCGTCGGAGAACATCTCCATATGGTCGACCAGTCCCACGATCCGGTCGGTCTCGTCGCAGATCAGGCGGGTCAAGGCGCGGTCCGCGTCGTTCGCGTTCTGCTCCAGCAGCTGCGCAGCGCCGCGGATGCCAGACAGGGGATTTTTAAGTTCGTGCGCCAGCATCGAGGCCATGCCGGTGACCGAACGGGCAGCATTGCGATGCGTAAGCTGGCGGTCGAGCTTGCCGGCGATGGTGCGGGCATGGAGCGCCAGCACCACGCTACCGGGGCGCTCGGCGACGGACGCCGCATCCACCGCCACCAGGTGAGGGCCGATTTTCGGGGTCTCGATGGTAATGCCGTACTCAGTCATGCTGTGACCGCCTGCGCGCACCTGCCCGATCAGCGCGATGATCGGGCTGTCGGCCGGCAGGACCTCGTCCAAGGGCCGGCCCAGCAGGCCGCTGGCGCTGGTCGCAAAGAACTGCTCGGCGGCCTGGTTGAGGTAGGCGAAGCAGCCGTCGTGATCGATCAAGAAAATAGGCTCCGCCAGCGTATTGAGGATCACGGCCACGTCCAGCGGCGCCGCCTCTTCAGGTTTCGGCAGCTTGGTTGGTAAGCCGATCATCACGCCGCCTGCCGCTCCATCTGATGATCGTACACCCGGGCGACCATCGCCATCACCCGGTCCGGCGCCTCTTCGCGGTTGACCGCGGCGCGAAATGCCGCCGCATTGGCCAAGCCCGTGGCATACCAACCGAGATGTTTGCGCGCGATGCGCACGCCGCCACGGCTACCGTAGTAGCTGATCATGGCCTCGTAGTGTTCGAGCACGAGGGCGCGCTGTTCGCTCAGCGACGGGGCATCGGGAACCACCCGCCCGGCCAGGAAACACATGACCTGCCGAAGAAACCAGGGCCGGCCGTAGGTAGCGCGGCCGATCATCACGCCATCGGCGCCCGAGGCCGCCAGGGCCTGTTCCACGGCCGCCAAGTCGGTCAGGTCGCCGTTGACCACGACCGGGATCGAGACGGCGTCCTTGACCTTCCGCACGAAGTCCCAATCGGCCCTGCCGCTATACATCTGGCAGCGCGTGCGGCCGTGTACCGTGATCATTCGGATGCCACAGGCCTCGGCGATCCGCGCCAGCTCCGGCGCGTTGCGGCTGCCGTCGTCCCAGCCGGTACGCATCTTCAGCGTGACCGGCAGGTTGACCGCCTTGACGGTGGTTTCCATGATGCCGGCGGCCAGCCGCTCGTCGCGCATGATCGCCGAGCCGGCAAACTTGTTGACCACCTTCTTGACCGGACAGCCGAAGTTGATGTCGATGACCGCGGCGCCCCGGTCCGCGTTGACCCGCGCGGCCTCGGCCATGATCGCCGGGTCGCAGCCGGCGAGTTGCACCGCCATGGGCTGGCATTCCGAGGCGGGCTCCGCGAGCTTGCGCGACTCCTTGACGGTCTCGCGGGCGTGGCGGACCACCGCCTCGCTGGCGATCATCTCGGACACGACAAGACCGGCGCCCAGGCGCTTGACCAGACGGCGGAACGGCAAATCCGTGACGCCCGACATGGGCGCCAAGATCACCGGATCATCGATCTGCAAAGAGCCGAGATTAATGCTCATCTCTTGGGCAATTTCCTTAAATGCCTAATATTTAGGCTATTTTACCGGGTTCCGGCAGTGATGCAAAGAAATCCGGCGCGGCCAGCGAATCTTTCGGGCTCGTTGCGATCAGCCGATCAAAACGTCGGTCACGAACTTCACGCCCGGATAGGCCAGGGTCAGCAGCAGATAGGCGAACAACACCAGGCGGGCGGCGCGCCGGCCGCGCAGACCGCTGGCATGGTGCAGGCCCAGAAGCAGGCCGATGAGGCCAAAGGCGAGCAGCGACAGCAGGGTCTTGTGGTCCAGGACCAGCAGCCGTCCGGACAGGAAGTACTGCAGGGCCATACCCGTGACGATGCCAAGACCCAACACGATCTCCGCGCTGGCCAGCAACCTCAGTTCGAGCGCCTCGCCGTCAGCAATCGACGGCAAAAGCCGAGTGAGCGCGCCGGTATGTTTTCGCTTCAGGGATCGCTCCTGCAGGAACACGGCGAGGCCGGCGACCGCGGCCACGGTGGCCAGTCCGTAGGTCACCAGCGACACGACGATGTGCAAGATCAACCAGACGTCCGGCACGACGCCGAGCCGACCATGCTCGGGCACGCCGCCCCAGATCGTCGCGAAAAGTGCCAGGATAAGGAGGTAGGGCAGGAGCAGCGGGGTCAACCGCCAGGCTTCGCGAGCGAAAGCGGCCAGCAAGGCGAAGAGCGCCATGCTGGTCGCGATCGACAGCCACAAGGCCATGCCGATCCCGGTTTTCCAGGGCCCGCCCAACTGGATCAGGCTGAAGCCCAAGGGGCCGACCACCGCCGCGCCCAAAACCGCCCAGAAGATCAAGTCGCGACCGCCCGCGGGCCGCCGGTAGGGCAGCACCGAAGCCGGTACCAGTGCCAGCAATGCAGTAATACTGAAGACAAGATGGTTGACCATGGCGCCTTTATAATGACCTCTTGGGCCTGGCGATAGAGGCCACTCTAGCGATTCACAGGAGGAACCATGGCGGGAGCGCTGGCGCTGGTTGTCGCGGCCGGTCGCGGCGAACGCTTCGGCGGCGCGCGACCCAAGCAGTACTTGCCGCTGGCCGGAAAGCCCTTGCTGCACCACAGCCTGAGCGTTTTGGCTGGACACCCTGGCATTGCGGGGGTGCGCGCGGTGATCCAATTGGAGGATCGGGATCTCTACGACGCGGCGGCCGAGGGGCTGGCCCTGCTGGAGCCCGTAGCAGGCGGCGCCAGCCGGCAGGAATCGGTGCGCCGGGGCCTGCGGAGCCTGGAGCAATTGGCCCCGGACCGGGTGTTGATTCACGACGGCGCCCGTCCCTTGCTGCCTGCCGGGGTGATCGACCGTGTGCTCGGCGCACTCGACCAGGCAACCGGCGCGATCGCCGCCCTGCCGGTTACGGATACCCTCAAGCGCGAGCGGCAGGGCCGGATCGTCGATACCGTATCGCGCGACGGTCTCTGGCAGGCGCAAACGCCCCAGGGCTTTCACTACCAGGCCATCCTGGCGGCCCATGACGCGGCCGCGGGCGCGGCGCTGACCGACGATGCGGCGGTCGCCGAGCAAGCCGGGCTGCCGGTCTCCCTGGTGCCGGGCTCGCCCCGGAATCTCAAGGTGACCACACCCGAAGACCTCGCCCGGGCCGAGTCCATGCTGGCCGGTGCGATCGGTCCGGCTCGGGAAACCCGCAACGGCAGTGGCTTCGACGTGCACCGTTTCACGCCCGGCGATCACGTCAACCTGTGTGGCGTGAGGGTGCCCCACGACCGGGCTCTGCTCGGTCATTCCGACGCCGATGTCGGCATGCATGCCTTGACCGACGCAATCCTGGGCGCGCTGGCCGCGGGCGATATCGGCGTGCACTTTCCGCCCTCGGAGCCGCGCTGGCGCGGCGCCGATTCCGCGGTTTTCCTGACCCACGCGCGTGAGCTGGTGTCCGCGCGCGGCGGGCGCATCGTCAATGTCGACGTCACGCTGATCTGCGAGCGGCCGAAGCTGGGGCCGCACCGGCCGGCCATGGTGGCCCGCCTGGCCGAGCTTCTGGCGATCGCACCGGAACGTGTCAGCGTCAAGGCAACCACCACGGAGGGCCTCGGATTCACCGGCCGGGCCGAGGGCATCGCGGCGCAGGCGATCGCGACCCTGTCGTTGCCCGAGTCCGATTGATGTTCCGGCGTCCCGCCCTTCCCTTCTTCCACCCGGTTACCCTGATCGCCACTTGGTTCGGCAGCGGGCTGGCCAAGTTCGCGCCGGGCACCGCCGGCTCCCTGGCGGCCCTGCCGTGCGCCGCCGGGCTGGTCTGGCTGGGTGGGCCGTGGGCGCTGTTGTCGGCGGCCGCCGCGGCCTTCGCGGTCGGCCTCTGGGCCAGTCCGCGCTATGCCAACGCCAGCGGCCAGAGCGACCCCGGGCCGGTGGTCATCGACGAGGTCGTCGGGCAGTGGGTCACGCTGGTGCCCGTGGCACTCGACTTCAGGCTCTATCCGGTGGCCTTCATCGCGTTCCGTTTGCTCGATATCACCAAGCCTTGGCCGGCCGGTTGGATGGACCGGCACCTGAAGGGCGGCTTGGGCATCATGGCCGACGATATCGTGGCCGCTCTCTACGCCGCCCTCCTTTGCTATGGCCTGTCGCTTTGGATCGGCCGGGAGTCCTACTTTCCATGGACCTATTGACCCGCGCCGAGAACCTGCTGGAAGGCTACCGGCGCGCCGGGCTGAAACTGGCGACCGCCGAGAGCTGCACCGGCGGCCTGATCGCCGCCACCCTGACCGAGATCGCCGGCTCCTCGGATGTGGTGGAACGCGGTTTCGTCACCTACTCCAACGAGGCCAAATCCGAACTCCTGGGCGTCCCCGCGGAGCTGATCGAACGAGTCGGCGCGGTCAGCGCCGAAGTGGCCGAGGCTATGGCCAAGGGCGCCTTGGACCGTTCCGCCGCCGATGTCACCGTTTCGGTGACCGGAATCGCCGGGCCGGGCGGTGCGACGGCCGACAAGCCGGTCGGCCTGGTGTTTCTCGGAGTCTGCCGGCGCGGGCGTCAAGCGACTCACGAACGGCATGTCTTTTCCGGCGACCGGCACGCGGTCCGCCAGGCCGCCTTGCTGGCGGCACTGGCTCTGCTCGCCGGCGCGCTGGGTTAGGACATCGCCATGTCCAACATCTACATGGCACCGCCGCGGCGCTTGCCGCTGAACGCCGGAGATCTGCTGTTGATCCTGATCGTCGCGCTCGGTTCGATCCGTTTACTGGGCGTGCTGGTTGCCCCATCGGCGGTCGAATTCGGCGTTGTGAAAGAGCCGGAACCGGCCGTCTTGGTCGGCCGTCTGCTGCTTCTGCTG
Source organism: Kiloniellales bacterium (assembly GCA_041617155.1). Classification (GTDB taxonomy): domain Bacteria; phylum Pseudomonadota; class Alphaproteobacteria; order Kiloniellales; family JAKSDN01; genus CAMYKD01. Next base: position 25,345 of record JBFJPL010000031.1, on the reverse strand, counting down.
AACCTCCAAGCCGCCTGCATCATGGCCGCGGTCTATCTGGTCGCCGTGCGTTGGCGTGGCGTACGCTGGCAGGAGCTCGGCTTCAGGCCGGCCGCGCCGGGTTGGTACCGGCGCGCGGCCTTGTTGGCCCTCCTCGCCTTTCCGCTGACCCTCGCGGTCAACTTCTTGGTGCAGCGCCTGACCGGCGGCACCCCGGTCAACCCCCAGTTCGACGTGGTGGCGCCGATCGGGTTTTCCTGGTTCGCCTTCCTCGGCATGCTGCTGACCGTCGGCGCTCTGGTGCCCATCGTCGAGGAGGTGCTGTTCCGCGGCATTCTCTACCGATGGCTCAGGGAACGATGGGGTGTGCCGGGCGCGGCGGTGGTGAGCGCACTTTGTTTCTCGGTCCTGCACGGCATCCCGTGGCTTATCCCGGCCATCGCGGTGCTGGGCATCCTGCTGGCGATCATCTACGAGAACGGCGGCTCGGTGTGGCCTTCGGTGCTGGCCCACGGCCTCTACAACTCGATCAGCGTCACCCTGCTCTACGCGCTCCTCGCCAATGAAGTGCCGCTGTCGTAAGCCCTGTCTAACCGGCAAGCGCTAGCCAACCTTCTCGGGTTGGTCATAGAGCGCGTGGGCGCGGGTTTCGAAGGCGGCGACCATGCGGCGCACGGCCTCGTGGAACAGGGGCTGGATCATCTTTTGCAGCAGCCGGGAGCGAAACTCGAAATCGACATAAAAGTCGATCAGGCAGCCCTCGGGGTGTTCCATGAAAACCCAGTGGTTGTTGAGATACTTGAAAGGCCCCTCGACGTAGGCGACGTCGATGCTTTGGCCCGCCGGGTCGAGCCGCACCCGGCTGGTGAAACGCTCTCGGATCATCTTGAAGCCGATCACCAGATCGGCCACGATCAGGTCGCTTTCGCGTTTGCGTAGCCGCGCGGCAGTGCACCAGGGCAGGAACTCGGGATAACGCTCGATATCGGCGACCAGCCCGTAGAGCTGCTCCGGGCTATAGCCGAGCACGCGTTGTTCGGCATGGGTCGGCACGGCCGAGGCCGGCCTAGCCCGCTGCCGCCAGCTTGGCCTCGCGCGCGGCCCGCAGGCGTTGGAAATCCTCGCCGGCGTGGTAGGAGGAGCGGGTCAGCGGCGAGGCGGAAACCAACAGGAACCCCTTGCCCAGGGCGAGACTTTCGTAGTGCTTGAACTCGTCCGGGGTGACGAAGCGGTCGATCGCGTGGTGCTTGGGGGTCGGCTGCAGGTACTGCCCGATGGTCAGGAAGTCGACCTCGGCGGCGCGCAGGTCGTCCATCACCTGAAGCACTTCTTCCTTGGTCTCGCCCAGACCGACCATCATGCCGGACTTCGTGAACATCGCCGGGTCGAGCCGCTTGACCTGGTCGAGCAGGCGCAGCGAATGAAAGTAGCGCGCGCCCGGCCGGACCTCGGCGTAGAGCCGGGGCACGGTCTCCAGGTTGTGGTTGAAGACATCGGGCCTGGCGTCGACGACAACCTCCAAGGCGCCTTCCTTGCGCAGGAAGTCGGGGGTCAACACCTCGATCGTGGTGTCCGGCGCGGCCTCGCGGATCGCCCGGATGGTGTCGGCGAAGTGGCGCGCGCCGCCGTCGGCCAAATCGTCGCGGTCGACCGAGGTCACGACCACGTGCTCGAGGCCCAGGGTGGCGATCGCCTTGGCCACGTTGGTCGGCTCGAATGGATCGAGCCGGCCAGGCTTGCCGGTCGCCACGTTGCAGAAGCTGCAGGCGCGTGTGCAGATCTCGCCCATGATCATCATTGTGGCGTGCTTCTTGGCCCAGCACTCGCCGATGTTCGGACAGGCTGCCTCCTCGCAGACCGTGTGCAGGTTGTTCGCCCGCACCACCCGGCGGGTTTCTTCGTATTCCCGGCTGGTCGGCGCCTTGACCCGGATCCAATCCGGCTTGCGCTTGATCGGGTTGTCGGGCCGGTGCGCCTTCTCCGGGTGGCGCACTGCCTTGGTATTGGTTTGCTCGGCCATGGCTCACATGTGGATCACGCGCCCGTAGGCGTCAAGCACGGACTCGTGCATCATTTCCGAGAGGGTCGGGTGCGGAAAGACCGTGTGCATCAACTCCTGCTCGGTGGTTTCCAAGCCCATGGCGACGACATAGCCCTGGATCAGCTCGGTCACCTCCGCGCCGACCATGTGGGCGCCCAGCAATTGCCCGGTCTTGGCGTCGAACACGGTCTTGATCATCCCGTCCGGCTCGCCCAGGGCGATCGCCTTGCCGTTGCCCATGAAGGGGAAGCGGCCGACCTTGACCTCATGGCCGGCCGCTTTCGCCTTGGCCTCGGTCAGGCCGACGCTGGCGACCTGCGGGTGGCAGTAGGTGCAACCGGGAATCTGGCCCTTTTTCATGGGATGGACGTCGTTCAGGCCGGCAATCTTCTCGATGCAGATGACGCCCTCGTGCTCGGCCTTGTGGGCCAGCATGGGCGGCCCGGCGACATCGCCGATGGCGTAGATGCCGGGCTCGTCGGTGCGCGAGAACTCGTCGGCTACGATGCAGCCCCGATCGGTCTTCACCTTCGTCGTCTCGAGGCCGATGTCCTCGATATTGCCCTGCACACCGACCGCCGATATCACCCGCTCGACGGTGATCTCGCTGGTCTTGCCCTTGGCGTCCTCGACCGCCGCAGTGACGCTGCCGGCGTTCTTCTTGACCCCGGTCACCTTGGCACCGGTCATGATCGTCATGCCCTGTTTGGTGAACTGCTTGTGGGCCAGCTTGGCGACCTCCTCGTCCTCGACCGGCAGGATCTGCGGCAACAGCTCGACCACGGTTACCTCGGCGCCCATGGTGCGGTAGAAGGAGGCGAATTCGATGCCGATCGCGCCCGAGCCGATCACCAGCAGGGACTTCGGCATGGTCTCGGGCACCATCGCCTCGAAATAGGTCCAGATCAGCTTCTTGTCCGGCTCGATGCCGGGCAGCGCGCGCGGCCGGGCGCCGGTCGCCAGGATGATGTGCTTGGCCGTGTAGTCGCCGAGCTTCTTGCCGTCCTTGGAGACCACCAGCTTGCCGGGGCCGTTCAGCTTGGCCGCGCCGTCGACCACGGTGACCTTGTTCTTCTTCAAGAGATGGCCGACGCCACCGTTGAGTTGCTTGGATACGGCGCGCGAGCGGGCCACGACCTTGCCCAGGTCGAAGCCGACCTTTTCGGCCGAGAGGCCATAGGCGTCGGGGTGCTTCATGTAGTGGTAGATCTCGGAGGTGCGCAGCAGCGCCTTGGTCGGGATGCAGCCCCAGTTGAGGCAGATGCCGCCCAGGTGCGCCTTCTCCACCACGGCCACCTTCATCTTGAGCTGGGCGGCGCGGATCGCGGCGACATAGCCGCCCGGTCCGCCGCCCACGACGATCACATCGAAATTGGTATCGGCCATTTCCTGTTCCTCGGTTCCTAGATGCGTTCGAGCTCTTTGACGGTCTTGTCGCTTTCGGCGTCGCCGGTGTTGAGCACGCCCTTTCGCTCGAACAGCAGCACGCGGCATTCCTGTTCGGCGAAAGGCTTGTGCTCGATGCCCTTCGGCACGACAAAGAACTCGCCGGCCCGCAGCTCGACGTCCCGGTCACGCAACTGGATCGTCATTTCACCTTCGACCACAAGGAACAGCTCGTCCTCGGCGTCGTGCTTGTGCCAGACGAAATCGCCCTGCAGCTTGACCAGCTTGATCTCGTAGTCGTCCAGCTCGCCGACCACCTTGGGCGACCAGGGCTCGGAGAAGAGCGCGAATTTTTCGGCGAGGTTGACCTTTTCCATGATGCGCCTAGACCTAGAGCAACATGGTCGGCGGGTATTCGATCAGGTTCTTGAAGGCGGCGAGGAATTGAGCCCCGACGGCGCCGTCGACCACCCGGTGATCGACCGAAAGGGTGCAGCTCATGACCGTGGCCACGGAAATCTCGCCGTCTTGGACGACGGGTTGTTGAACGCCCGCGCCGACCGCCAGGATACAACCCTGCGGCGGGTTGATGATGGCGGCGAAATCCTTGATGCCGAACATGCCCAGGTTGCTGACCGAGAAGCTGCCGCCCTGGTATTCCTCGGGCTTCAGCTTGCCGTCGCGCGCCCGCGCCGCAAGATCCTTCATCTCCTTCGAGATCGCCGCGAGGCCCTTGTTCTCGGCCGCCTTGACGACCGGCGTGATGAGCCCGTTGGGGGTCGCGACGGCGACCGAAATGTCGGCGTGCTCGTAGAACACCGTGCCGCTGTCGTCCCACGAGGCGTTGGCCGCCGGGATCTGCTTCAGGGCCATGGCCGCGGCGCGGATCACGAAGTCGTTGACCGAGATCTTGTTGTCTTCGAAACGGCTGTTGATCTCCTTGCGAATCTTCAGGAGCTCGTCGATCCGGCAGTCGATGGTCAGGTAGAAGTGCGGGACGGTCTGCTTGGCCTCGGTCAGGCGGCGCGCGATGGTCTTGCGCATGTTGCTGAGGCCTTCCTGCCGGTGCGCCATGCCGAGCAGATCGGCGAGCTGCTTGGCGCCGGGTCCGGCGGGACCTCTGACCGCCGGCGCGGCGGTGCCGGGCGCCGCTGCCGCTACGGGCCGTGGCGCGGCCTTTGCCGGCGCGCCGCCGGCCAGCGCCGCATCGACATCCGCCTTGACGATTCGTCCGCGCGGACCGCTGCCGGTCAGTGCCGCGAGGTCGAGGCCGGCCTGTTTGGCCATGCGCCGGGCCAGGGGCGAACTGAAGATTCGTCCGTCATCGCCACCGTTGGGCCTGGGTGCCGGTGTCGGTTCGGGCTTTGCCGGCGCGCCGCCGGGCGCTTTGTCGGGACTGGGTTGTTGGGCGGTAGGCGCCGGTCCTGCGTCGGCCGGCGGCGCTGGCGCGGCCGGCGCGATCTCGATCGCAGCGGCGTCTTCGCCCTCTTCCAGTAGTACGGCGATCACCTTGTTGACGGCGACGCCTTCGGCGCCTTCGTCGACCAGGATCTTCCCGATCTTGCCCTCGTCGACCGCCTCGACCTCCATCGTAGCCTTGTCGGTTTCGATCTCGGCGATCACGTCGCCGGAGGTGACCTCGTCGCCTTCCTTGACGTGCCATTTGGCCAGCGTGCCTTCGGTCATGGTCGGCGAGAGCGCCGGCATAAGGATATTGATCGGCATGGCTTCCTCTTCCCCCGAGGGGCTTCAGCTAGCGGCGTTAGCTGGTGTAGAGCACCTCTTTGGCCGCCGCGACGATGTTGTCCGCCTGCGGCAGCGCGAGTTTCTCCAGGTTGGCGGCATAGGGCATCGGTACGTCGACACCGGCCACCCTTTTGACCGGCGCATCGAGCCAATCGAAGGCCTGTTCCATGATCACGGCGGCCAATTCGGCACCGATGCCACAGGCCGCCCAACCCTCCTCGGCGGTCACCAGGCGGTTGGTCTTCTTGACCGACTCGACGATCGTCGCGGTGTCGAGCGGGCGCAGACTGCGTAGATCGATCACCTCGGCGTCGATGCCCTCGGCGGCCAAGGTTTCCGCCGCCTGGAGCGCCTTGCCGACCATGATCGAGAAGGCGATGATGGTGACGTCCTTGCCCGGCCGCACGACCTTGGCCTTGCCGATCGGCACCAGCCATTCGTCGCTGTCCGGTACTTCGAAGCTCTGGCCGTAGAGGATTTCGTGTTCCAGGAAGACCACGGGGTTGGGATCGCGGATCGCGGACTTCAGCAGGCCCTTGGCATCCGCCGCCGACCACGGGGCGACGACCTTGAGCCCCGGCACGTGGGCGTACCAGCTGCCGTAGCACTGCGAGTGCTGGGCGGCGACCCGCGAGGCCGCACCATTGGGGCCTCGAAACACGATCGAGTTGTGGATCTGCCCGCCGGACATATAGAGCGTCTTGCCCGAAGAGTTGATGATGTGGTCGATCGCCTGCATGGCGAAGTTGAAGGTCATGAACTCGACCACCGGCTTGAGCCCGAACATGGCCGCGCCGGCGCCGATGCCGGCGAAACCGTGCTCGGTGATCGGCGTGTCGATCACCCGCCGGGGGCCGAACTCGTCGAGCAGGCCTTGGCTGACCTTGTAGGCGCCCTGGTATTCCGCGACCTCCTCGCCCATCAAGAAGACCTTCTCGTCGCGCCGCATCTCTTCGGCCATGGCATCGCGCAAGGCTTCACGCACTGTGAGGCTGACCGTGGCGCCGGTCCATTCCGGCTCCGCCACGACCGGGGCGACGGTTGCAGCAGCAGGTGCAGCGGCCGGTTCGGTCGCGGTGGGCGCGTCGAACAGGACGGTGCTCGGCGCCGATGCCGGCGCTGTCGCCGCCGCGGCGCCGTCGAGCGCGCTCGCGTCCTCGCCATCTTCCAGCAGCAGGGCGATCACCGTGTTGACGGCGACCCCTTCCGAGCCCTCGGCAACGGCGATCTTGCCGACCGTGCCTTCGTCGACCGCCTCGACCTCCATCGTCGCCTTGTCGGTCTCGATTTCGGCGATCACGTCGCCCGAGGTGACCTGGTCGCCCTCCTTGACAAGCCATCTTGCCAGGGTGCCCTCGGTCATCGTGGGCGAAAGGGCGGGCATTAGAATTTCGATGGGCATGGGCCCCTCTCCAGATGAGCTTTCCAGTACGCTATGGCCGCGCCGGTTAAGCTTCGAGGTAAACGTCGGTGTAAAGTTCCGAAGGGTCGGGTTCCGGACTGCTTTGCGCGAACTCGGCGGCCTCGGAGACGATCGCCTTCACCTCGCGGTCGATCTCCTTCAACTCGTCGGCCTCGATCACGCCGCCGTCCAGCATTCGAGCCTTCAGGCTTTCGATCGGGTCGTGCTCCTGGCGCATTTTCTGCACCTCTTCCTTGGAGCGATACTTCGCCGGGTCCGACATGGAATGACCGCGGTAGCGGTAGGTCAGCATCTCGAGGATGTAGGGCCCCTTGCCGCCGCGCGCGTGGCTCACGGCCTTGTCCGCCGCCTCTTTGACCGCCAGGACATCCATGCCGTCGACCTGCGTACCCGGGATACCGTAAGCCTGGCCGCGCTGGTAGAGATCGGTGCGGGCCGAAGCGCGCTCGACGCTGGTGCCCATACCGTACTTGTTGTTCTCGATCACATAGACCACGGGCAGGCTCCACAAGGCGGCCATGTTGAAGGCCTCGTAGACCTGGCCCTGGTTGATGGCGCCGTCACCGAGATAAGCCTGGCAGACGCCGCCCGTTTTGCCGTATTTCTGGGCAAAGGCGATACCGGTGCCGAGCGGCACCTGCGCGCCGACGATGCCATGACCGCCGAAAAACCCCTTTTCCCGGCTGAACATGTGCATCGAGCCGCCCTTGCCCTTGGAGTAACCGCCGCTGCGGCCGGTCAACTCGGCCATGACGCCGCGTGACTCCATACCGCATGCCAACATATGGCCGTGGTCGCGGTATGAAGTGATGACGGCATCGTCCGGCGTGGCCACCGCCTGCATGCCGACGACGACCGCTTCCTGGCCGATGTAGAGATGGCAGAAACCGCCGATCAGGCCCATGCCGTACATCTGACCGGCTTTCTCTTCGAAACGCCGAATCAGCAGCATGTCCTTATAATATCTGCGAAGCTCCTCGGGCTTGGCGTCAAGCGACGGCGCCGCCTTGGCTTTTGACCGCCCCGATGTCTTTTTTGCCGGTGCCTTCCTGCTTGCCGGCGCCTTCTTGGCGGTGGCCCTGTTGCTCGCCATACGCTTGCCCCCAAGATATTTCCAATGTGAACGGCACCGTCGGTCGCATGCTTGCGGTGCGAAGACCCTTAACCCTTGTAAGCTAGGCTAAAGCCAATACTGCCCAATTGCAAGATAGCCGCTGAGCTACCGCTAAACGACTGAAATATAACGGTCAAAAAATAATTATCTAGATTTAAGTTAACTTGACTGGCCTCTAGCTCACTCTGTCGCGTTTTCGGGCCAGAAGAGGACGTAGTCGTTGGCGTGGCCGAAGTTAAGAACGAGGCGCGCGCGCTCTTCCAGCAGATCCGGGTCCAAACTGTCCGGCCGCAGGCGGTGGACGCTGCGCTCCAGCGCCCCGCGTTGTGCGGCCAGTTGCTGGTTCAGGGCCTCAGCCTGCCCCAGATCCTGCTTCAACCGCTGCCAGGCAAGCAGCCCGCGCTCGCCCTGGAAGGCATGATAGCAGAAGTAGGCGGCGAGACACGCCAGCAGAACCTGCGGGGCGATCTGGCGCGCGCGGCGCCGGATTTCGCGAATGAACGGCATGCTTGACAAGGAATCACATCCCGATTCGCGGCGTCAACCGAAAAACACCGGAAGTGCTCCAAGAGGCTCTGCACGATCGGCGGCCGCCGCGCCGGGCGACAAGTCGGCTCTATCCCTTGAGTGCCGACCTGCCGGCATAGCGGCCGGCCGGCCCCAGGTCGTCCTCGATGCGGAGCAATTGGTTGTATTTGGCCAGTCGGTCGGAACGGCTGAGCGAACCGGTCTTGATCTGGCCGCAGTTGGTGGCCACGGCGATATCGGCGATGGTCGTGTCCTCGGTCTCGCCGGAGCGGTGCGACAGGACGGCCCGGTAGCCGGCCCTGTGGGCCATCTCGACCGCGTCCAGGGTCTCCGACAGCGTGCCGATCTGGTTGACCTTGACCAGGATGGCGTTGGCGACGCCGCGCGCGATGCCGTCGGCCAAGCGTGCCGGGTTGGTGACGAAGAGGTCGTCGCCGACCAGCTGGACCCTGTCGCCGAGCGCGGCGGTCAGTGCGGCCCAGCCGTCCCAGTCGTCCTCGGCCATGCCGTCCTCGATGGACACGATCGGATAGCTCTTACAGAGCGCGGCCAGATATTCAGCCATGGCGCCGGAGTCGAGCGTCTTGCCCTCGCCCGCCAGGTGGTATTTGTCGCCCTTGAAGTACTCCGTCGCGGCGCAGTCGAGTGCCAGGACCACGTCTTCGCCGGGCTTGTAGCCGGCCGCGCCGATCGCCTTCATGATGAAGTCGAGTGCCTCGCCGCTCGAGGCCAGATTGGGCGCGAAACCGCCTTCGTCGCCCACGTTGGTGTTGTGACCGGCGTCGTTCAACTGTGCTCTCAAGGCGTGGAATACTTCGGCGCCGACGCGCACCGCCTCGCTCAGGCTCTCCGCGCCGACCGGCAGGACCATGAACTCCTGGATATCAATCGGATTGTCGGCATGGGCGCCGCCGTTGACGATGTTCATCATGGGCACCGGCAGGGTCCGGGCGTGCACACCGCCCAGATAGCGGTAGAGCGGCAGGCCGGCGTCCTCGGCCGCCGCCTTGGCGACCGCCAGACTGACGCCCAGGATGGCGTTGGCGCCCAGCCGCGCCTTGTTGGCGGTGCCGTCGAGCGCAATCATGATCTGGTCGATTTGAACCTGGTCTTCGGCGTTCAGGCCCGAGAGGGTATCGAAGATCTCGTGGTTGACCGCTTCGACCGCCTTGAGCACGCCTTTGCCGCCATAGCGGCCCCGGTCGCCGTCGCGCAGTTCGACGGCCTCGTGCGCCCCGGTCGAGGCGCCCGACGGCACGGCGGCACGGCCCGAGGCGCCGGTCTCCAACGTCACCTCGACCTCGACCGTCGGATTGCCGCGGGAATCGAGGATCTCCCGTCCCAGAATGTCGATGATCGCCGTCATGAGCTCCGCCCCAACCGTTCAATCCCAGAGATACCCAGCGTGCAGTGTCAATGCAAGACGCCGCGCCAAGCGGCAGGTTGAAGCCTTGCCGGGCTTGGCGCAAGATCGCCGCGACCCCGTCGGGCGGCGCGGCACAACGAAAGGCGGAAAGTCATGCGACTACAGCTATCTACCTGGCCCGAGGTCGAGGCCTATCTCAAGGCCTCGAACGGCATCATCATCCCGATCGGCTCGACCGAGCAGCATGGCCCGACCGGGTTCGTCGGCACCGATGCGCTCTGCCCCGAGCTGATCGCCCGGGGCATCGGCGAGCGCCTGGACGCGATGGTGGCGCCGACGATCTCCGTGGGCATGGCCCAGCACCACCTGGGCTTCCCGGGCTCGATCACGCTCAGGCCCTCGACGCTGATGGCGGTGATCCAGGACATCGTGAACTCGCTGGCCCGGCACGGCTTCGACCGCTTCTTCTTCTTGAACGGCCACGGCGGCAACATCGCCACGGCAACCGCCGCGTTTTCCGAGATTTATGCAGAGAGCAGCCTGGGCACTGCCGGCCACAACCGGCCCAGTCTACGCTGCCGGCTGCAGAATTGGTGGGATTGCGACGGGGTCAAGAAGATCTCGACGGAAACCTTCGGTGATGCGGAGGGCAGCCACGCCACCTGCTCGGAGGTGTCGCTCACCTACTACGGCTATCCGGACGAGGGCGCGCGCGTGCGCCGCGCCCGACTGGCGCCGCGCATCGCGCCGGACGGGCCGATCTACGATGCCGACGATTATCGCAGGCGCTTCGCCGACGGCCGGATCGGTTCGGATCCATCGCTGGCGACGGTCGAGATTGGCCAGCGGCTCTACGAGGTGGCAATTCAAGAAATATCAGATATTTACCAGGATTTTCTCACGGAAAAATGAGCTGATTTCGAATCTTGTGCCGATTTCCGGCCGCAGTTTTACAACTTTGTAATAGGGCGCGGGCTAAGACAGGAGGCCATATGGAGGCCTCCTATGAAAGCGGAAAACAGACTGCTGCCCGAATGGTTCGACCTGATCCGCGTCGGCCAGGTCCGGTTGCCCCGGTTCCAGCGCTACGAAGTCTGGGGCCACGGCGAGGTCACCAGCCTGATGGAGTCGGTCTTCCGCGGCCTGCCCTCGGGCGCCACGCTGGTCCTGCAGGTCGGCGAGGAAGAGGCCTTCGTCAGCCGACAGATGTCCGGCGCCCCGGATCCGACCGAACGCTGCCTGGAGCACCTGCTGGACGGCCAGCAGCGTCTCACGGCCCTGTGGAAGTGCCTTCACAACCTGTACGACGACCGCACCTACTTCGTCTATTTCAAGCCCGACGAAGAGCACGACGGTAAGGATATCCCTTGGGTCTATGGCCAGGCACGCTGGTGGAAGGACGGCACGCAGTTCCCGCTGTGGTGCGACGACCCGCGCGAGGTCTTCAAGCGGCGCTATTTGCCGGTCAGCCTGATGAACCCGTCGGAAAGCGTGTTCCAGGAGATCCGCAACTGGTGCGAGGCGGCCACCGAAGGCAACCCGCGGGCCAGCCGCGACCTGGAAGAGAGCATCTTGAACGTGCGCGAACGGATCCTGCGCTACAACATCCCTTATCTGGGCTTGCCGGCGACCACGCCGCCGGACGTGGCGCTCGATGTGTTCATCAAGCTCAACACCACGTCGGTCAAGCTTTCCAGCTTCGACGTGATCGTCGCGAAGTTCGAGAGCTCGACCGGCCAATCCTTGCGCCAGCTCGCTATCGAACTCGGCAACGAGGCGCCCGAGGTCGAGCGCTATGTCGAGCCGGAGGACCTGATTCTCGGCGTGGCGGCCATGCGCGAGGGCTATGCCCCGACCCAAGCCCATTTCCAGAAGCTCGACCTGGAAAGGCTGGCGCAGGAATGGCCGGAGCTGATGGCCGGTGTCAAATGGGCCGTCGAATGCCTGGAGGATGAGTACATCTACGACGGCGGTCGACTGCCGAGCGCCGTGGTCCTGCCGGTTCTGGCCGCCCTGCATGATGACTTGCCGCGGCTCGACGACCAGCGCCACAAGGCGCGGTCGCTGGTACGCAAGTATCTCTGGCGGGCGTTCTTGACGCGACGCTACGAGAACTTGATTGCGGGTCGTGCGCTGCAGGACCTGCGCGGCTTGCGCCACGCCCTCAGGGGCGACGAGAAGTCCGTGCCGATCTTCGACGAGACGCAATTTCCGCTGCCGACCGTCGAGGAATTGACCTTGGCCGGCTGGCCCAAGCGGCTCGACACTCTCGCGCGTGGCCTGCTGGCCGTGAGCTTTCGCGCCGGGGCCCACGACCTGATCGACAATGAGCCGGCCTCGGTCGGCAACGTCCGCTTGCGCGACTATCATCACCTCTTTCCCTTCGCTCTTTTGACCGGCGATGGCCAGATGCCAGGATCGGAGACCTACCGAGCGCTCAATTGCGTGCTGTTGACCTGGGAGTCGAACCGCATCCTTTCCTCGAGCGAGCCGATCGAATACTTCAGGGCCGGTGCGAAGCGCGCCCAGCTGGGCGCCCAGGTGATCCGCGACCGTCTCGCCTCCCACCTGATTCCGATCGAGCAACTGTCGGTCGGCGGCTACGCCAAGATCAAGGACGAGGACGACCGGGCCGAAAAGATCAGGATCGACTACCAGAACTTCCTGCGGGCCCGCGCCGAGCTCTTGCTGGAGCCCATCGAGGCGCTCTGTGCCGGCAAGGACTGGCCCAAGGAGCGCCTGCCGGCCGACCGGCACGCGGCCAAGGCGAGCTAGGCGGAGCGGCCGGCCATGAAGCGGATCGCGCGTTGGCCTGTGTCGGAGGCCCGACGGTTGACAAGATAGACACGGCCTCAGCGGCGCGATGCGCGCGCAAGCCGGGCCCTGGAGCGTCAAACGGGCGGTTAATCGCCCGGCGGTCGTCCTAGCCCGCAATTCTCACACTGGCCATGGCCTGCGTCGCGTTCGGGCGGCGTGCTCGGCTAGGAGAAGGCCGAAAAGCGGTGCCGTAGCAACGGTCGAGGCCTTCGACGCGGCCGACACCCGGAATTCCTACCCTGTCGGCCGGACAATGCCGCGCAGACCGTGGCAAGTATGAGAAATGCGGGCCAGTCAGCCGAGGCTGACCGGTGTCGCCTTGGCGAGACGGTCGAAGGCCATCAGGTTTTCGACCAGGGCCGGCAACTCCTTCAGATGCACCATATTCGGCCCGTCCGACGGCGCCTTGTCCGGGTCCTGATGGGTCTCCATGAAGACCGCAGCCACGCCGACCGCGATGGCCGCGCGAGCCAGCACCGGCACGAACTCGCGCTGGCCGCCCGTGGTTGTGCCGCGGCCGCCCGGCTGCTGCACAGAGTGAGTCGCGTCGAACACCACGGGGCAACCGGTTTCCGCCGCCATGATCGGCAGCGAGCGCATGTCCGAGATCAGCGTGTTGTAGCCGAACGAGGCGCCGCGCTCGCAGACCATGACCCTTTCGTTGCCGGAATCCTTGATCTTCTGCGCGACGTTCTTCATGTCCCAGGGCGCCAGAAACTGACCCTTCTTGACGTTGATCGCCCGGCCGGTTTCGGCCGCGGCGACCAGCAGGTCGGTCTGGCGGCAGAGGAAGGCCGGAATCTGCAGCACGTCGACCGCTTCGGCCACCGGCGCGCACTGCTCGGGCGCGTGGACATCGGTCAGCACCGGACAACCATGGGTCTCGCGCACCTCGGCCAAGATCGGCAGACTCTTTGCCATACCCATGCCGCGGCCCGATTTCAGACTGGTGCGATTGGCCTTGTCGAATGAGGTCTTGTAGATCAAGCCGATGCCCAGCTTGCCGGCCATTTCGGTAAGCGCCTGGCTCATCTCCAGGGCATGCTGCCGGCTCTCCAGCGCGCAAGGACCGGCGATCAGCACGAAGGGCCGGTCGTTGGCGACGGTCAGCTCGCCGATTTCTACGCTTACCTGGGTGGCCACGATGCCTCCATGAATGGCTGTTCAGGCTACATCAAACGCGACTGCTCGACCGCCGCCTTGACGAAGGAGGTGAAGAGCGGATGCGGGTCGAAGGGTTTCGACTTGAGCTCCGGGTGAAACTGCACGCCGATGAACCAGGGATGGGCGGGGATTTCGACGATCTCCGGCAGTTCGCCGTCGGGGGACATGCCGGAGAAGCGCAGCCCCGACTCCTCCAGCGGCTTGCGGTAATTGATGTTGACCTCGTAGCGGTGCCGGTGCCGTTCGTCGAACTCCCGGACGCCGTAGATCTCCTGTACCCGGCTGCCCTGCTCGACCACGCAGGGATAGGCACCCAGGCGCATGGTGCCGCCCAAGTCGCTGTCGCTGTCGCGCCGTTCCACCCTGTTGTCCTTGGTCCATTCGGTGAGCAGGCCGACCACGGGGTCCTTGCAGGGGCCGAACTCGGTCGATCCGGCGTCCGGCAGTCCGGCCAGGTTGCGCGCCGCCTCGATCACCGCCATCTGCATGCCGAAGCAGATACCAAAATAGGGCACCCTCTGCTCGCGGGCAAAGCGCGCGGCGGCGATCTTGCCCTCGGCGCCCCGTTCGCCAAAGCCGCCCGGCACCAGAATGCCGTGCACGCCCTCGAGCTGGTGCGGCGCGCCGCCGTTCTCGAAGATTTCGGAATCCAGCCAGTTGACCTTGACGCTCAAGTTGTTGGCGATGCCGCCGTGGGTCAGGGCTTCGGCCAGCGACTTATAGGAATCCAGCAGGCTGGTGTACTTGCCGACGACGCCGATCGTGACCTCGCCGTCGGGCTTGAGTATGCAATTTGTGACGCGGTCCCAGACGCTGAGGTCCGGCTCGCGGGTCTCGATCGCGAAGTGGCGGCAAACCTCGCCGTCCAGACCCTGCTCGTGATAGGCGCGCGGCACCGCGTAGATCGTCTTGACGTCGAGCGCCTGGATGACGGCTTCCTCGCGGAGATTACAGAACAGCGCGATCTTGCGCCGCGCCTCGCGGTCGATCTCGTGCTCGGAACGGCACAGCACCACATCGGGCTGGATGCCCAGGCTCTGCAGCTCCTTCACCGAATGCTGGGTCGGCTTGGTCTTCAGCTCGCCGGCCGAAGCGATATAGGGCACCAGGGTCAGATGGACGAACATGGCGCGCTCGGGGCCGATCTCGTGACCCAGCTGGCGGATCGCCTCGAGGAACGGCAGGCTCTCGATATCGCCCACCGTGCCGCCGATCTCGCAGACCACGAAATCCTCGTCCGTCAGGTCCGCTCCGACGAAGGCCTTGATGGCGTCGGTCACGTGGGGAATCACCTGGACCGTGGCGCCGAGGTAGTCGCCGCGCCGCTCGCGGGCGATCACCTGGGAATAGATCTGGCCGGTGGTGACATTGTCGCTCTTGCGTGACGGCACACCGGTGAAGCGCTCGTAGTGACCCAAATCCAGGTCGGTCTCCGCGCCGTCGTCGGTGACGTAAACCTCGCCGTGCTGGTAGGGGCTCATGGTGCCCGGGTCGACGTTGAGGTAGGGGTCCAGCTTGCGCAGGCGCACCTTGAACCCGCGGGCCTGGAGCAACGCCCCGAGAGCCGCGGAGGTGAGACCTTTGCCTAGAGAGGAGACGACGCCGCCGGTGACAAATATGAATCGCGTCATGGAGGCAGAATATCGGCCGAACGAAGGGCCGGAGCAAGCCCTGAGATGAACCAGCGCGAAAAAAAGTCCAAGCCCATCCAGGCCGGAGCAGTTCGCGCAGTCGCGCCGCTATTCGACCGGCACGGAGGGCCCTGCGGGCTCGGCCGGTTCGGGCACAGCCGGCGCGGTGATTGGCAGCTCGTCGGCGATCGAGCCGCGTTCGCCGCTGTGGCCTTCGAGCCAGGTCAGCAGCAGACTGGTCGCCATGAAACTGGCGGCCAGGATCGCCGTGGTCCGGGTCAGCAGGTTCTTGGTCGCGCCGCCGGAGAGAAAGCCGCCCATGCCGCCGCCGCCGCCGCCGCCGATTCCCAGGCCGCCGCCCTCGCTGCGCTGCAGCAGCACGACGCCGATCAGGGAGAGGGCGAGAATCAGATGAATGACCAGCACTACGTTGCTCATGACGTGCCTTTGATTTGCTGCGGTCGGCCGGACAAGCGGGCGCGATGGAATCAGGAGCCGGCCCAGCGCCGTCCGGCGGTCCAGAACCGCTATTTAATGCGTCAGGGCGGCAATGGCTAGGGACAACTGGCCGCGATCGCCCAAAAATCGTCGGCCTTCAGGCTGGCGCCGCCGACCAGGGCGCCGTCGACGTCGGCAACATGCAGCAGCTCCGCGGCATTGGCCGGCTTGACCGAGCCGCCGTAGAGGATGGCAATCGCAGAACCGGACTTGGCGCCCAGCATCTCGGTCAGCAGGCCTCTGATATGGCCGTGGGCTTCGGCGACGTCGTCGGCGGTCGCGGTCTTGCCCGTGCCGATCGCCCAGACCGGCTCGTAGGCGATCACCGGCAGGCCCATGCCGCCGCCCGGCAGAGAGCCCTTGACCTGGGTCTCGATGACCGCGAGGGCCCGGCCGGCGGTGCGCTCGGCCTCGGTTTCGCCGACGCAGACGATCGGAGTCAGGCCGGCCGCCAGGGCGGCCTCGGCCTTCGCCTTGACGAGCGCATCGCCCTCGCCGTGCTCCTGGCGCCGCTCCGAATGGCCGACGATGGCGTGGCTGCAGCCGGCGTCGGCCAGCATGGCGGCGCTGATGTCCCCGGTGTGGGCGCCGGACTCCTTGGCGTGGCAATCCTGGCCGCCGAACGCGATGGGGCTGCCCGCGAGCGCCTCGGCGACCGGGAACAGAAGTTGGGCCGGCGGGCAGACCAGCAGGTCGCAGCCCGGCGCCCGTTGCCTGACCCGGGTTGCCAGCTCGCGCGCCAGAGCGGTGCCCGAGGCCTTGAGGCCGTTCATCTTCCAGTTGCCTGCTATCAGTTTGCGCGCCGGCGCCATATCCTCGTCCCCGGTTTTTCAATGGCGCCTAACTAGCACGGGGCACGCCTCGCTGGCCAGCGGGTCGCGCGCCCCAATTGCGGCTTGCCGCGCGCACGGCGGCTTCATAAGATGCCGCGCGCCGACCATCCGGAGCGTGCACCCGCCGTTGCCCGGTGCGCCGAACCGCCCCAAGGAACTCCGCCCGCCATGCTGATAGGGATGCGAAATACCGCGACGAAGATCGTCACCTTCATCTTGTTTGCCCTGCTCATCCTGAGCTTCGCGGTGTGGGGCATCGGCGATATCTTCCGCGGCGGCACGCAGACCGCCGCGGTGGCCGAGGTCGGCGGCGCCGAAATAGGCCAGCAGGAGTTCTCCAGCCGCCTGCTCCGTGAGGTCGGCAATCTGCGCCAGCGCTTCGGCGGCGAGTTCGACGTGGCCCAGGCCCAGGCTTTCGGCATCGTCGATCAGGTCCTGCAGCAGTTGGTCACCCGAACCCTGTTCGACGAGCAGGCCGCCAAGTTGGGCATGGCGGTCAGCGAGACTCAGATCAAAGATCGCATTAGGAACGAGGAGGTCTTCAAGAACGCCTTGGGCGATTTCGACCGCGCGCGGTTCTTCCAGATTCTGCAAAGCAACAACATCACGGAGCGGGAGTTCATCGAAAGCCTGGTGCGGGATATCAAGCGCCAGCAGATCGTCGATGCGGTGACCGGCGCGACGGTGGCGCCCCTGGCCCTGGCTAAAGCGCTTTATGTCCATCAACAAGAACAGCGGGTCGCCGAGACCATCGCTGTCGCCCAAAGCGACCCGGCGCAATTGCCCGCGCCCACCGAGGCCGAACTAAAGGCGACCTACGAAGAGCACGCCAACCGCTTCCTGGCGCCCGAGTACCGCAACGTAACGCTGATCCACCTCCGGGCCGAAGACCTGCTGGCCGAAAACCAGGTTTCCGCGGACGAACTGCGCAATGAATTCGAGGCCCGGCGAGAGGAGTTCCGAGTGCCGGAAAAACGACAGGTCGAACAGATGGTCTTCGCCGACGAGGTCGAGGCCAAGGACGCCAAGACCCGCCTGGACGGCGGCGAGGACTTCGCCGAGGTATCGCGCTCCGCGCTCGGTCGGGAACCGGTCGGCCTGGGCGAGATAACCCGAGCCGACCTGGACGAACAGCTTCCCGAACTCGCCGATACGGTCTTCGGCCTGGCCGAGGGCGGGGTTGGCGGACCGGTCGAGAGCCCGCTCGGCTGGCACATCCTGCGCGTCAACGACATCGAGCCCGGCCTCGAGCCCGATTTCGATGCCGTGCGCGAGGAGCTGGCGGAGGATATGGCCATGCGCGCGGCGATCGACGTGATGGTAGATCTGGCCAACGACCTGGACGACGAACTTGGCAGCGGCGCGTCGCTCGAGGAAGCTGCCGACGTGCTGCGACTCAAGACCCGTGAAATTGCGGCGGTCGACGCCAGCGGCACCGACCCCGACGGCGAGCCGGTCGCCGACCTGCCGACCGGCCCGGAATTCTCGCAAGTGGTCTTCCAGACCGCGGCCGGCGACAACAGTCTGCTCACCGAAACCCGTGACGGAAACTACTTCGTGGTGCGGGTCAACAGCGTCACCGCAGCGGCGACCCGGCCGTTCGAGGAGGTGCGCGAGGATCTCGTGAACCTCTGGCGGGACCTGGAGTCGGACCGCCTGACCCGGGAACGGGCCGAGCGCTTGGCCCAGCGCGCGCGGGACGGCGAGTCATTGGCGAAGATTGCTGAGTCCGAAGGTCTGAAGGTGACGGTGACCGAGCCCGTGACCCGCCGCCAGACCGAGAGCGCTGGCCTGCCGTCGCGCGAGCTGGTTTCCAAGCTGTTCGAGATCGGACCGGGCGAAGTCGCCGTTGGCGCGGCGCCGGCGGGCTATCTGGTGGCGAAACTCACCGAGGTCTTGCCGGCCGACCCGGGCGCCGATCCGGACGCCGTGGCGCGCATCAGGGACGGTCTTACAAGCTCGCTGCAGGGTGATATCCTGACCGGCTTCGTCGGCACCCTGAGGGAGCAGATCGGGGTCTCGATCAATAACCGGGCGGTCCAGCTGACTCTAGAACGCGCGCAGTCCACATCCGGCCTTTGAGAGATGCGCCCGGCCCCCGACTTCGATGGCTTTAAGGCCGTTTACGACGCCGGCCGGGGCCAGGTGGTGTGGACCACTCTGGTCGCCGACCTGGAGACGCCGGTCTCGGCTTTCCTGAAGGTCGCCGACGGGCGCCGGTTCAGCTGCCTGTTCGAATCGGTCGAAGGCGGCGCGACGATCGGTCGTTACTCCTTCATCGGCTTGAAGCCGGACCTGATCTGGCGCTGTCACGGCGCCCGGGCCGAGATCAACCGCTCGGCCCGTTCCGATCCGGCGGCCTTCGAACCCTTGGCCGCCGAGGCCCTGGTGAGCCTGCGGGCCCTGGTGGCGGAGTCCCGGATCGATCTGCCGGCGCAGCTGCCGCCCATGGCGGCTTGCCTGATCGGCTACATGGGCTACGACACGGTGCGCCAGATGGAGCGTATTCCGGATCAGAATCCGGATGAACTGGGCCTGCCCGACGGGCTGTTCTTTCGGCCGACCGTGATCTGCGTTTTCGACCGGGTCGAGGACCAGGTCACGGTAATCACCCCGGTCCGGCCCCAGGCGGGTGTCGACGCTCGGGCGGCCTACGAACAGGCGTCGCACCGCTTGGCCGACGTGGTCGGCGATTTCGAGCGCTCCCTGCCCTATCGGCGCGAACCGACCGAGACCGACAGCGCGGTGCCCGAGCCGGTCTCGAACATGAGCCGCGAGACTTTCCACCGCATGGTCGAGCGCGCCAGGGAGTACATCTTTGCCGGGGACATCTTCCAAGTCGTCCTGTCGCAGCGCTTTTCCCTGCCGTTCCGCCTGCCGCCTTTTTCGCTCTATCGGTCGTTGCGGCGGCTCAACCCGTCGCCGTTCCTGTTCTTCCTCGATCTCGACGGCTTTGCCGTGGTCGGTTCCAGCCCCGAAATCCTGGTGCGGTTACGCGACGGACGGGTCACCATCCGGCCGATCGCCGGCACCCGGCCACGCGGACACGACGCGGTCGAGGACGCGGCGCTCGCCGAGGAACTGCTGACCGATCCCAAGGAACTCGCCGAGCATCTCATGCTGCTCGATCTCGGGCGCAACGACGTCGGCCGGGTGTCGAAGATCGGCACGGTCAAGGTGACCCAACGCAACTTGGTCGAGAACTACAGTCACGTCATGCACATCGTCTCGAACGTGGAGGGCGAAATAGACCCGAAGTACGATGCCATGGACGCGCTGATCGCGGGTTTTCCGGCCGGTACGGTCTCGGGCGCGCCGAAAGTGCGGGCCATGGAGATCATCGAGGAGTTGGAGCCGGTGCGGCGCGGCATCTATGCCGGTGCGGTGGGCTACTTTGGTGCCAGCGGGGCCA
Source organism: Kiloniellales bacterium (assembly GCA_041617155.1). Lineage (GTDB taxonomy): Bacteria > Pseudomonadota > Alphaproteobacteria > Kiloniellales > JAKSDN01 > CAMYKD01. Next base: position 5,407 of record JBFJPL010000031.1, on the reverse strand, counting down.
TGGACACCTGCATCGCCCTGCGCACGTCGGTGGTCAAGGACGGTGTCATGCACGTCCAGGCGGGCGGCGGTGTGGTCGCCGACAGCGACCCCGAAGGCGAGTTTAAGGAAAGTTGCAACAAGGCCCGCGCGCTGGTCCGCGCCGCGCAGGAGGCCGTCAGGTTCGCCGCACACCGCGGATAGGTCGCTCGCCGGAGAGTCCGGGCGAGGCCGATCATTGCTGGCGCGCCGAAACCCGGCCGGCCAGCTTCAGGTTGTGCCGGACGATGGCGCTGATCGGGACCAAGACGAAACCGCGCCGCTCGATATCGGGCAGCCATTCGGCCAGGACCTCCAGAGTTACATCGTGCGGATGGCCGATGCCCACGGCCCAACCGCGGCGGCGCGCGATCTGTTCCAGCTTGGCCAACTGTCGGCGGATCGACCTTGCGCTATCCGGCTCGTTGTCGATAAAGATGTCGCGGGCGGCATGGGCGACCCCCATGCGCCTGGCCAAACCGGTGGCGACACTCGAGCCCGAGGTCACCGAATCCAAAAACAGCAGGCCTCTGGATTTGAGCTCGGCCAGCACCTGGGCCATGCCGAGCAGCGATCCGGTGAATTTGCTGCCCATGTGGTTATTGATGCCGACGTAACCGTCGAAGCGGTTGAACGCCCATTCCAGGCGGCGCGCCAACTCCGCCTGCGGCAGATCGCTTGCCAATGCATTGGGGCCCGGGTCCCAGGTCGGATCGCGCGGCTCCATCGGCACATGCAGCATCAACTCGTGGCCCTGGGCGCGGGCCCGACGGGTCAGTGCTTCCAGATCCTTGGCATAGGTCATGAACGACAGGGTCAAAGGGCCCTGCAAGTCGATTGCTTGCGGTGTGGTCCGCCAGTTGACACCAAGATCGTCGATCACCAGCGCGATCATCGGCCGGCCGGCAACGTCGGCCACCTTAAGGGCGTTTTGCTCCCACTGTGCCACTTCGGGCGGCGGCGCGTCGGACGCGACCAGCCGGCTGAGACCGGCCTGCTCGACCATGGCGTCGATTTCGCTGTCGCTCGGACCCGATGCTGCTTCGCCAGCGGCAAGGGGCTCCTCGTAGGCAAATCCCTCGCGCCCTTCGGGCCCCGCCGCCGGGGTCAGGAGGTCGTCGTCGGGGCCGGCCGTCACGGCATGCCCCGGCGGGTCCAGAGGCAAGGTCCAGGCGGTGCCCCTTCCACCCTCCAGCCTGGTGCGGGTGATCTCGGAGCCGCTGTCGAAAACACCGGGGTTTATGCCGCTGTGTTCGAGCGCCACGCCCAGCAAGCCGCCCGCCACGAGGCCGCCCAAGGTCACGGCGACCACCGCTGCGACCGGCCGCCGCCGGGGCGGCGGCGGCTTGGGTCGGTGCTTCATGGCCCAGCGCTGCGCCTTTACGGCAGCCCGCGCCCGCGCGGCGGAAAAGCGTTTGGATCGGGATTCGCTAGTGGTCATTTCGACGTGTCGGACTCACCGCTTGACGGTAGCGCGATCGGAGCCCAGGCCCCAGTCGCGCCAAATACTCTCGATTCTTGGAGTAATAGGGTAAATTTTCTCCGAACAACAGAACCTCGGCCGGACCAGCCACAGCCCTCAACGCGGCGCACCCGCCAGATCCTTCAGGATCGGGCAGTCAGGGCGGTCGTCACCGTGGCAACGCTGAATCAGATCGTCCAGGGCGTCGCGCATGGCCCGCAACTCGGCGATCTTGAGATCGATTTCCTTGACGTGCCGGGTGGCCAGCGCCTTGACCTGTGCGCTGGTACGCTGCTTGTCATGCCACAGCTCCAGGAGTTTGCCGACGTCGGCGACCGAAAAACCCAGGCTGCGTGCGCGCTGAACGAAACGCAGGGTCTCCACGTCGCGCTGCCCGTAGATCCTGTAGCCGGACTCCGTTCGCTCGGCCGAACCGATCAGGCCGATACTCTCGTAGTAGCGAATGGTCTTGGCCGCTATGCCGGATTTCTTGGCGACAATCCCGATGTGCATGACAGCTGTCCTCAAAGAGCCAGTTTCTTCAGCCTGAGCGCATTGGTGATGACCGAGACGGAACTGAGGCTCATGGCCGCCGCCGCGAGCATCGGACTGAGCAACAGACCGAGAACCGGGTACAGGATGCCAGCGGCCACAGGTACGCCGAGCGAATTGTAGATGAAGGCGAAGAACAGGTTCTGCCGGATGTTGCGCATGGTGCCCCGGCTGAGACGCCGGGCCCGAGCGATGCCGCGCAGGTCACCCTTGACCAGCGTGATCCCGGCGCTCTCCATGGCCACGTCGGTGCCGGTGCCCATGGCGATGCCCACCTCGGCCTGCGCCAGGGCCGGGGCGTCGTTAATGCCGTCACCGGCCATCGCCACCACCTGGCCCGCGGCCTGCAGGCGCCGGATGATCTCGCCCTTCTGATCGGGCAGCACCTCGGCCTCGACCTCGTCGATGCCGAGGCGGCGCGCCACGGCCAGCGCAGTCGTGCGGTTGTCGCCCGTCAGCATGACGACCTTGATGTCTTCGTCGTGAAGCAGACGCAGCGCCTCGACGCTCGAGGCCTTGATCGGATCGGCGACGCAAATCAAGCCGGTTGCCGCGCCGTCGACCGCCGTGAACATCACCGTCTCGCCCTCGGTGCGCAGGGTCTCGGCCCTTGCCTCCAGATCGCCCGCCGCTATGCCCAGCTGCTCGAGCAGCTTCAGATTACCGAGCGCCACCCGATGTCCCTCGATGGCGCCCGTGACCCCCTTGCCGGTGACCGATTCGAACGCCTCGGCGGGGACCAGCTCCAGGCTACGCGCCTCGGCGCCGGCCACGATGGCCGCGGCCAGCGGGTGCTCGCTGCCGCGTTCGAGGCTCGCCGCTAAACGCAGGATCTCGTCCTCGCCGAGATCGCCGCTTGCGACGACCTTGGTCAGGCGCGGTCGGCCTTCGGTCAGGGTCCCGGTCTTATCGACGACGAGGGTGTTGACCCTTTCCATGATCTCCAGCGCCTCGGCGTTCTTGATCAGCACGCCCGCCCCGGCGCCGCGTCCGGTTCCGACCATGATCGACATCGGCGTCGCCAGGCCGAGCGCGCAGGGACATGCGATGATCAGGACGGCGACAGTGTTGATCACCGCGTAGGCCATAGCCGGATCGGGGCCGAAAACCGACCAGACCACGAAAGTGATCGCCGCGATCGCCACTACGGCCGGCACGAAATAGCCCGAGACGACATCGGCCAACCGCTGGATCGGCGCCCGGCTGCGCTGGGCCTCGCTGACCATGCGCACGATCTGAGCCAGAAGAGTTTCACTGCCGACACGCTGCGCCTCCATGATAAGAGCACCGGTGCCATTGATCGTGGCACCGATGACGCGTGTGCCCGGAGTTTTCTCGACCGGGATCGGCTCGCCGGAAATCATCGATTCATCGACCGCGCTGACTCCCTCGAGCACGACGCCGTCGACCGGCACCTTCTCGCCTGGCCGAACCCGCAGGCGGTTGCCGGGCTTTACCCGGTCGAGCGGTATGTCCGTCTCGCTGCCGTCGTCCTCGACCAGGCGCGCGGTCTTGGGGGCCAGGCCGAGCAAAGCCTTGATCGCGTTCGACGTCTGGCTGCGCGCGCGCAGCTCGAGCACCTGGCCCAGCAGCACCAGGGTGACGATCACCGCCGCGGCCTCGTAGTAGACTGCGACCGCGCCGTCGGCCGAGCGGAAGGCGGCGGGAAAGATCTCCGGCGCCACCGTCGCGACGACACTGTAGACGTAAGCCACGCCGGTGCCCATGGCGATCAGGGTGAACATGTTGAGGTTGCGCTTGACGACCGAGGCCCAGCCGCGCTCGAAGAACGGCTTGCCGCCCCACAGCAATACCGGGCTGGCCAGCACGAATTGCAGCCAGACAAGCCAGCTCTCCGGGATCAGCGCGTGCGCGGGCCTGCCGGGGATCAGGTCGTCCATGGCCATGGCGAAAATCGGAACGGTCAGCACCAGGCTGACCCAGAAACGCCGGCTCATATCGATCAGTTCCGGATTGGGCGCCTCTTCCAGCGTCACCGTGATCGGCTCCAGCGCCATGCCGCAGATCGGGCAGTCACCCGGATCGTCGCTTACGATTTCCGGATGCATCGGACAGCTGTACCGGGTCTTGGTCGGCGGCAATCCTACGTCCGGCGCCTCGAGCGCCATGCCGCACTTCGCGCACACACCCGGTTCAGCCTGTTCCTGCCCCGGACACATCGGGCAGAAATAGAGCCCGTCCCGGGACGGTCTTACCGGCGCCGCGGGGCCGTGGTGCCCGTGACAGCTATCGCCCTTGGCGTGCAAAACCTGTTGTTTTCCGCTCTGCCCGCCCTCATGGCATGTCGCATTCTTGGTCATGTTCGATGGCTCTGGTGGCGTTCCGGCCAATTCCGGCGCGACCCGCAATAGATAATCCTTCCTAGCACTGGAAGGTCAAGGTCGGCACGGCAAACTGCGCGGGCAACACGTTTAGCGTTGGCGATCAGGTGCAGTCGGCTTCCTGCCGGTCCATGACAAAACGCCCATCGGCGGTCCTGAAGTAGATAGCCTGAACGACCATTCGGTTTGGCGAAAAGGCACGAAACGCCGGACATCCATCGACCGGCTCGGCCAGCGGCACCATGTAGAGATCCGCGCCCAGGGCGATTGCGCCGTCCGGCGGTTCGACGGCAATTGGTCCGGCGGGCCCCGACTGCCCGTCACCACATGCTGCCGTCCAGATGCAGCACAACGCGGCTAACGACCGCATGTTCATTTGGGTGGCCTCGTCTAGAAAACGAAGCGGAACTTTAGACCGGCACCATAGCCCGGTTCCGCATCCGCGTCATGCCCGGGCTGCAATTGCATGAGCAGCCAAGTGGAAAGGCTGGCGCCCGGTATCAGCGGTGTGTCGTAGGCAAACTGCAGGTCGATTTCACGGCCCGTCGGCGTGACCGCGACCCGTTCGGACTCCTGGATCACGTTCTCGTCGGCATCGAGCGCGACCGGCACTGTCAGGGTCGCATCGGCATCGTAGACCCGCAAGGGCTGACCGGCGAGCAGGCCGAATCGGTCGCCCGGGCGAAGCACGTTCTTGGCAACCGCGCCGACCCCGAAAGCGTTGGACCGTACCGTGCTCCAATCGCTCAGGATGCCGCCCGAATCGAAGTTCAGGCTGGTTGTGCCCATGGTATAGCTGCCGAGCAGTTCGAAGGTCTCGCCGAGCGGCAGGCCGCCGGCCAAGGTGACGAAGAAGCTTCGGCTGTCGCCGCCCGCGCCGAAGGCGCCTTCGGACTCGCTGCCCAGGAAAGCTTCCGACTCGTCCAGCGTGGCGAGCCCCAGGCGTAGGTTGGCGCCGCTGCCGAAGCGATGAGCCAGGTTTGCCTGGCCAAGTGTTCCCTCGTCGGCGCTCCCGGTGAAATCGATGCTGTCTG